>NC_009441.1:914530-1219374 GCF_000016645.1 Flavobacterium johnsoniae UW101 | reverse complement strand
GCAAAATAAAATTATCGACTACGCCTCTACTTCGGGAACTTTAGGTGATCCTGTTACTTTTGGTTTAACGGATTCTGATTTAGACCGATTGGCTTACAACGAAGCGATTTCGTTTGCCTGCGCCGGAATTGCAGAAGGCGATGTAGTACAGTTAATGACTACAATTGACAGAAAGTTTATGGCCGGACTGGCTTATTTTCTGGGATTGAGAAAATTGAAAGTAGGCGTTATTCGTGTTGGTGCCGGAATTCCGGAAATGCAGTGGGATTCGATTTTAAAATACAATCCAACGTATTTAATTACGGTTCCTTCTTTCTTATTGAAATTAATTGAATATGCCGAAATTCACGGAATCGATTATAATAATTCAAGTATAAAAGGTGCGGTCTGCATTGGCGAATCATTGCGAGAGCAGGATTTTGCAATGAATACTTTATCTAAAAAAATCACAGATAAATGGAATATTAAGTTGTTTTCGACTTATGCTTCTACTGAAATGAGTACGGCTTTTACGGAATGTGAACACGGAAATGGCGGGCATCATCATCCGGAACTGATTATTGTTGAAGTTCTGGACGAAAATAATTTACCTGTAAAAAACGGCGAAACGGGCGAGCTTACTTTTACAACTTTAGGAATCGAAGCAATGCCTTTACTGCGTTTTAAAACCGGCGATATGGTACAGCTTCATAACGAACCTTGTGCCTGCGGAAGAAACACATTACGTGTCGGCCCGGTTGTAGGCCGTAAAAAGCAAATGATAAAATATAAAGGAACAACGCTTTATCCGCCAGCAATGAATGATGTTTTGAGCGGCTTCGACAATATCGAAAATCATATTATCGAAATTTCAACCAATGATTTAGGCACTGATGAAATCGTAATAAAAATTGCTGTAAAAAATCAGTCTCCAGAATTTTTACAGGAAATTAAAGATCACTTTAGAGCTAAGTTAAGAGTTACTCCAAAAATAGAATTCGCTTCAAAAGAAACTTTAAATCCTCTGGTTTTTAACCCAATGAGCCGAAAACCTATTCGATTTTTTGATTATAGAACGTAGTATAAGGTACAAAGGTTCTGAGGTACATAGGGACAAAGGTTTCTTAATCTAACCTAACCAGGTTCTGTATGTCATTTCGACCGCAGGGAGAAATCACACTCGAAACTCTACAAAGATTGGCGATTCTCTAACTGGGAATACAGGTCCGATTTCTCATTCGTCGAAATGACCTAATATCTACTTAAAAAACCTTTGAAGCTTTGCTGCTCTGAACCTTTGAACCTCAATTTGGTACAAATTGAACTAAATGTTGTAATTTTGCAAAAAATAATGAAGATGGTCAAGATTGGCAACATAGAATTACCCGAATTTCCTTTACTACTCGCACCGATGGAAGATGTGAGCGATCCGCCGTTTCGCAGATTATGCAAAACGCATGGCGCTGACATGATGTACTCTGAATTTATTTCATCGGAAGGATTAATTCGTGACGCTATAAAAAGCCGTATGAAGCTGGATATTTTTGATTACGAACGTCCTGTTGGAATTCAGATTTTTGGAGGTGATGAGGAAGCAATGGAAATGTCATCTAAAATCGTTTCGACTGTAAAACCGGATTTAGTGGATATCAATTTTGGATGTCCGGTAAAAAAAGTAGTCTGTCGTGGTGCCGGAGCCGGAGTTTTGAAAGATGTAGATTTAATGGTTCGTTTAACCAAAGCGGTTATTAAAGGAACTGATTTACCAGTTACAGTAAAAACTCGTCTGGGCTGGGATGAAAGCTCAATTAATATTGATGAAGTTGCAGAAAGACTTCAGGATATTGGTGTTCAGGCTTTAACAATTCACGCCAGAACACGTGCGCAAATGTACAAAGGCCACTCAGACTGGTCGCATATTGCACGTGTGAAAAACAACCCAAGAATTACAATGCCAATTTTCGGAAACGGTGATATCGACAGTCCTGAAAAAGCATTACAATATAAAAACGAATATGGAATTGACGGTATCATGATTGGTCGTGCTGCGATTGGTTATCCGTGGATTTTTAACGAAATCAAACACTATTTTAAAACTGGTGAGCACTTACCTGCTCCAACGGTTATTGATCGTGTTGAAGCTGCCAGAAATCATTTAAAATGGTCTATGGAATGGAAAGGCGAGCGTTTAGGAATTGTAGAAATGCGTCGTCATTATACCAACTATTTTAAAGGAATCCATTCGTTTAAAGAATTCAAACAAAAATTAGTTACAACTGATGAACCTGAAAATTTATTCGCTATCATGAAAGAAATTGAACAGGTTTATGCAGGATATGAATTTGTTTAAAAAATAAATTAATCTTTCCAAAGTTTAAAACTCTATCAAAGAACTATAAAAGAGAGAACTTCAAAATTTGAAGTTCTCTCTTTTTTTATAATTTTTTACTCCTTTCAAATAATAAATTATTTATCTCATCTTTCTTATGAGAATAGTATTTTTTTTGGGGATGAAAAGAAACTTCTTTTAAAGTTGGGCATTCTAGCAAAGGCGATAAGTCACTACTTTTACAATTCCAAAAATTAATGTTTTCTAACTTCTTCATATTTCTTACAAAATCCAGTGAATCTAAATCTGAAATTAGCAATTTCTTTATACTGTTGTTATTATTTAAAAATGAATAATCCAATAGATTCTTACATCCTTCTACCCATATCCATTCTAATTTATTCAATTCTCCAATACTATTTGCATCTGAAAGTTGATTGTTAAATGCTAACCAAATAGTTTTTAAATTTCTTAAATTTCTAATTCCTTCTAATGAAGTTAACTTTCGAGAACCATCAATACGTAAATACGTCAATCCTTTTAAGTCTGAAAATTCAGAACAATCCGTTTTTGAATATCTAAAGAAATAAAGCTCTTTTAAATTTATTAACGAGCCTAAATTTTTATAGCTTTCATTATTAAGAAATAATTTTTCTAATTGTTTTAATTGCGAAAAATCAATATCTATTGGTAAAGCTATTGTAAAATCTTTCAATTCATTCAAAGAATAAACAGCTTCGATATTTTTAATACTCAAAAGTTTAAATGAATCATCAATTGATAGTTTTTTGATAAAAGCCTTATTTTTTAAAGGTGATAAATCTAAATGACATTTAAAGTTAAAATCATCTACGCCTTTAATACGAATTGAATTGATTTTTTTTCCTCAGCTACTTGAATCCCTTTCTCTAAATATCTAGGATCTATTTCATACGCATTTATGGCGTCGTTATAAGTATATTTTTTCATAGCATTTTCTACTTCAAAAAATTAAATTATTTTTATATGTTAAAATACATTTAGAACCAAAAAAGACCTTCAAAATTTGAAGGTATTTTTTATTTTGAATAGAATCTTTCATTCATTATGTTTATTTTAAAAGTCAAGAAATGCATCATTTTTATAATAAAAAATAAATGAATTAAACAGCTGATCAATTGATGGATTTTCGAGTTGGTTTTTTGCATATTCTACCAAATCTTCAATACTTACACCATCTAATATTTCTATCCAGCCATATTTTTCCACTTCTTCAGGTAAATAGTCTTTCGAGTCTGGTGGAAAATCATAACTATCAAGTGAAAATACGCCCATTGTATCTAAATTCCATTCTTCTTTATTCGGTGGAAGATAAAACCATGTCCCCGGATTTTTTTCTGGGTAAGATAATATATCTCTAATACTCACTAAATTCATTTTTAAATCATTATAATTTTCTAGAGCACAAATATATATAACAATTTGTAATACTTTACATGTAAAAATTATTCAATTATACTTGAACTCGTTTCCACTTTCCTCTTTTATAGAAAAAAATTCCGGCTAGAGTTATTGCAGTTTCAGCAACAGGAATAGCAATAAAAACTCCGGTTGGTCCCATATTAAAATGTTTGGCTAACACAAAAGCAAGCGGAATTTGAAACAGCCAAAATCCAAAAAAGTTAATTCCGGTTGGTGTCCAGGTATCTCCCGCTCCGTTGAAAGTATTGATTAAAACCATTCCTATTCCGTAAAAGATAAATCCGATACTCATAATTTGTAAAGCTTCAATCGCAACTGTTTTTACCATTTCATCATTCGTAAAAAACGAAATAATATATTGGCCAAAAACTAAAGTAATAACCATAATCGAAGCCATGAAAATTACATTATATCTTGCCGTAGTGTAAACCGATTTTTCGGCACGTTCAATTTGTTTTGCTCCTAAATTCTGCCCCACTAAAGTAGCAGCGGCATTACTTAATCCCCAAGCAGGAAGTATGAAAAACATCATAATTCTCAACGCTGTCTGATATCCAGCAGAACCATGATCTCCTCCTGTTGTAGCAACTAATTGTGCCAGGAAAATCCAGCTGCAGGATGCGATTACAAATTGTAAAATTCCAGGAGCAGCGATTTTAACCAAAGCTTTTATTTGTTTGAAATCTGGTGCGAAATAAGCAATTTTAATTTTTAAAACTCCGTTACCAAAAAACAAATGATATACCTGATATAAAACTCCAATACTTCTTCCTAAAGTTGTCGCAATAGCTGCTCCTATTAAACCAAAAGCCGGAACTGGTCCTAAGCCATTAATTAAAATTGGGCATAAAATAATATTACAAATGTTGGCAATCCAAAGACTTTTCATTGCAATTGCTGCATTGCCGGCACCGCGAAAAATTCCGTTAATCAGGAATAAAAGCATAATGCATAAACTGGAACCAATCATAATTTGAGTAAATCGGTAACCGTGTTCGGCTGATTCTATTGAAGAACCCATTACAATCAGAATATCTTTAGCATAAATAATTCCAAAAATGCTCAATAAACTGTTAACTGCAAAGGCTATAATTATGGCCTGCATTCCGGCTTTTGCGGCAGCAATTGGATCTTTTTCTCCAATTCGGCGTGCTACAACTGCCGTTGCTGCCATACTCATCCCTATTGCAAGAGAATATATAATGGTCAAGACAGATTCTGTAAGACCTACTGTTTGAATGGCAAAACTGCTGTGTTTTAAATGACCAACGAAATATAAATCTACTAAAGCAAAAACCGATTCCATCATCATTTCTAAAACCATAGGAATGGCTAATAGAATTACGGCTTTTTTGATACTTCCAGAAGTATAATCAAATGATTCGTCGCCTTTTAAAGCTTGTTTTAAAGTGGTAAAAATTTTGGAAATGAAAGTTTCCTTTATAGTTGTTTCTGTCATGATATGTTAGGATAAATGATAAAATTTGTCCAGATGTATAAATCTGAACTAAAAAAGTAAAAACGTAAGTATCCTAATTATTCTAAAAAATAAAATTAGGATTAGGCAGAAACAATCATATGCTGTAGATTTTCAAGGCGGTAAATATAAGTAATATTTTTAAAGAAGAAATTAATCCAGTAATTTTTTACTTACACGGCTGCTTGCAATTAACGAAGCAATAAATCCAAGAGAAACAATGGTTGCCATTACGATCAAAACATTTTCCAGTGTAAAAACTACAGGATAAGCTAAAGTCGGCGTGATCATAATTAACTCATATTGCTGCTGCAGAATCACTAGAATAATTCCTAAAGCCAACCCGATAATACCTCCAAAAATGCTCAGAAGCGTTCCCTGAAGCAGGAATATTTTTCGCAGATTGTTGATTTCTGTTCCAAGATTAAAAAGGGTTTTAAGATTTCCTTTTTTATCTAAAATCATCATAATCAAAGCTCCAATCAGGTTAAAAAGTGCCACAATAATTACAAGAGTAAAAATTAAATAAACGGCAATATTTTCGGTATTGAGCATTTTGTACAAAGACTCATTTAACTGTGCCCTGTTTTTTAAAGTAATTTTATTATTGAAAATCTTTTCAAGCTGTGCTTTTACAGCATTTTCATCTGCATTTTCTTTGAGATGAAATTCGATTCCTGAAATCTGATTGGGTTTATACATCAATAATTCCTGTGTTAAACCTAAATCTGCAAAAACATATTTAGAATCTAAATCTTCGCTTATTGAGTAAATTCCAACTGGCAGAACATCTGTTTTATTAAAAGCTTCTTCGGGATTTTCGATTGCACCTTTTCCCGGTTTTGGAGCGAAGATTTGCAGCGGGTTTTCAAAATCGAGAATTCCCATCGAAAAATCCTGTGCAATTCCGTAGCCAATAACTACCTGATAGGAATCTGGTTTTAGCCACTGCCCATTAAAGAGTTTTCTTTTAATATCGTTTACAACAGGATAAAGGCTGTCAACACCTTTTAAATAGGTAACGTGCTGTTTATCCTTGAATATAAACAAAACACGTTCTTCAATAATTTTAGTATAAGAGGCTACACCATTTATTTTTTTTAGGTCTTGTTCCTGCTGAGCCGAAATAAAAAATGATTTTCCTAACGTACTGGTCATTTTTAAATCTGGATCGATCTCGTTTGTGAACGAAAGACTAAAAACTTTTAATCCGCTAAAAACAGATAAAACCACAAACAAAGCCATTGTCCCAACAATGATTCCCATGCTGGCAATGTAATTAATGATATTAATAGCGTTGTTTTTACTTCGGCTAAAAATATAACGTTTGGCTATGTAAAATGGGAAATTCAATTTATGATTTTCTTCTTTTGTCTAAAAGATCACGGTTTTCTATTGGGTTTTCTTTTCCTGCTAATGCATTGTCAATTTTCTCGATATAATCCAGAGAGTCATCGATAAAGAAAACTAAATTTGGCACACGGCGTAATTGCAAACGAACTCGCTGTGATAAATCATGTTTAATTAAAGTGGTATTTGATTTTATTCCTTCTAAAGTTTCTTTTGCTTTTTCTTGTGGAAAAATGCTTAAATATACTGTTGCCACAGATAAATCTGAGGTTACACTAACTTTGGATACTGAAATTACCAAATTGCTAACTCCGTTTTTTCTCACTTCACCTTGCAGAATATCAACCAGATCTTTCTGAATTACGCTGCCTATTTTTTTCTGTCTATTTGTTTCCATAGTGCAAAAATACTATTTTTAAATTCATTCGCCGCAATTTCAATTAACTAAAGGATTATTCTCAAAATTTATCTTTTATATCTCCTTTTTATTTCATTTAAACGATGATAAAGATCATATGATTTATAGGTATTGTTTTACATATTTGATGTAAATATAAAACTGATCTATTATGAAAAAAAGAGAACCAATTAGTCACATCATGACTAAAACCGTGGTGACTGTAAATCAAAATGACGATTTAACAAAAGTAGTAGAAAAACTAAAATCGAACTCTATCAGGCACCTTCCTGTAGTAAACGGGAAAAAAGTAGTGGGCATTATAAGCCGGACTGATATTAACCGTCTTACTTTTGGCGCTTTATTCGATGGTCAGGAAGGAAGCGATGAAGCTATTTTACAAATGCTGACAATTCCGCAGGTTATGACGGCAAAACCAAAAACTGTTTCTTCTGATGCTATTATTCGAGATTTAGCCGAAATTTTTTCGAAAGAAGAATTTCATGCCTTACCAGTTGTAGATAATGATGAACTAAAAGGAATTGTAACGACTACTGATGTTATTAAATATTTTTTAGAACAATATGATTAAATAAAAAAGGGAGCTTTTCAGCTCCCTTTTTTATCTGTTTTGTAACCAATTTTCAGGATCGGAATTTGTTGTATTTTGAAGAATCAAAAACTTGATAATCGTTTTTCCTGTATCACCGCTGGTTCTTACTTTTCCAATGTTTTGCTTAATCGAAACTTTATCGCCCTGACTAACAGAAACTGAACTTAAGTTTTGATATACTGTAAAGAAATCTCCATGCTGAATTACAACTGCTTTATTAACCGGAGATAAAACTATTACTTTAGAAACTTCACCTGCAAATACTGCTCTTGCACTGGCACCATCTTCGGTTGTGATCTCAACTCCGGAGTTATGTACCGTAATTGAAGGATGCAGCGGGTGAGGCTGGTCTCCATAACCAAGAGAAATAAATCCTTTTTCTACCGGCCAAGGCAGTCTTCCTCTATTCGCTTTAAAGTCGGCAGCCAAAACTTTATCTTCTGGTGTCATTGCAATTTTAGAAGATGAAACTGGTGCTTTTGCTGCTGTCGATCCGGGATTTTCTTTTGCTTTTTCAGCTGCTGCTTTTCTGTTTGCTTCAGCAATGGCTTCACGAATCAAACGATCGATTTGTCTGTCGATTCTTTTAGATTCACTTTGTTTTGCTTTAATATCGGCAGCAATTCTGTTTTTATCTTTTTTAATTGAGTTAACCAGCTTTTGCTGTTCTTTTTTCTCAACTTCTAAGCTTTGTTTTTCTTTTTCATTTTCAGCAATAATCTTTTTCTTAACCTTTCTCTGCCCGTCTAACTTGGCATTAAAATCAACTAATTGTGCTGTTTTCTCCTGAATTTCCAAACCTTGGTTTTTTCTGAAATTCGTATATTGTTTTAAATATTGTGCTCTTTTGTAGGCTTGCAAAAAGCTTTCAGATGACAAGATAAACATAGCACGGCTTTGCTCTGAACGGCTTTTATAAGATTTCAAAATCATTTTTGCATAATCTTCTTTTAAAACCGCCAGTTCTTTTTTTAGTTTATTAACCTGAACCTGGTTAATATACATGTCATTGCTAAGGACTTTTTCTTGTTTTGCCGTTGTATTAATCAGCTTTTCTTTAAGCTTGATTTTATTGGCCTGAATTAAATATTCATTTACCGCTGATTTTTCTTTTTTCCTTACAGACTGCAGCATTTTTTCATTGTCTTTTATTTCCTGAAGAATCTGCGCCTTGCGCTGTTCAAGTTTTTCTTGCTGCGAATCCTGCGCCCAGACAAAAGTCGTGGCACAAACAAAAATTAGGCTTAGGAGAAATTTCGGCATCTTTCTATTTATATTTTTGCAAATTTACTTAATTAAAACTTTTTTATAACCGCTTGGTACGCTATAAGGAAAAGAAAGTTCTTCGTTAAATGAAATGTTATTGTAATTCAGATTAATATTGGTAGTTCCTTTAGGCTGTACAGCATTAATTGCGATAGCCGTTGGAATTGTTCCTTGATTGTATATTTTAATATCAGAATAATTGATTTCTAGTTTTCTGTTTTCAGATGGCTGCGAAATCTCTTCTTTCTGAACTAAATATTTTTCAGGATCTAAGTAAAATGCTTTTTTAATGTTTTCATCTTTTTGATCTTCTAAACGGAAAAGATTTTCTACAATAGTCTGAGTATATTTTCCTTCTCTTAAATCGTCAAAAGCTTCACCAATTAATAAGTTTTGAACTTTTGTATAATCTAATTCAGTTCCCAGCCATTTGCTTAAACTGCTAAAATCTCCTTCGTAATATGTACTGTTTATTTTTTCGTAATAACTTACTGCTGATGGTGTTATTAAAGCTTTTGCCATTGTAATTCCCAAGAATCTAACGCTTATTAAAATCTGTTTGTCTTTCTCGATTCTTATTTCGGCAGTAACGTTTTGACTTTGTTTTTCGTCAACATATTTAGCGCTGGCTTTTATGTATAAGGTTGAAAAATCCAGTTTGTTTTCGTAATGTTTCTCTATTGCTTTATTGTCTTTTTTTGTAACGACTTCGGCAGTATTAGTGTTCTGAACAGCAACGGCTTTTGATTTACATGAAACCACAAAAACCGATATTAATACTATTATAATATATTTTTTCATCTTAATTTCTCCTTACTTCTTTTGTTTTAATAATTCGTTTGCCTTCAAAAAGTATTCCTCTTTTTTCTTAGCATCTCCTAATCCATTATATGCTTCTCCCAATTGAATATTAAAATCTGCTTCTAATTTTTTATCATCAACCACATAATCAAGTCCCATTTCTAAAACGGTTTTTGCATTTTTAAACTGCTGTAACTGATTGCTTCCTAAACCTGCATAGTAATAAAACTGAGGCTGGCTCGGATAAACTTCAATCATAGTCATGGCTCTTTTTGTCATGGGCGCAAATTGTTTTGCTTTACTATATGCTTCAAGCAAAAGCAAATTGGTTTCACGATCTGTGTCTGAATTGGTCATTAAATCTTTTTCATAATATTTAATGGCGTTTTCAAATTGGTTTTTACTATGATAAAATTTTCCAATTTCTTTGGCAACGTCAACATCCTTATCGTTATCAAAATAGGAAATGGCTTTTTCTAAATCCGGTGCATACTGCGGATTTTTATTTACATAAATCAAAAACTCGTTTAAAGTTCGATGTTTTATTTTTGAATCAATTTTTGAACTTGACAAAATTGTATTCATCGACTTAATTGCTTTGTCTGCCTGATTCGAATCTAAATACGTTTTAAATAAACTTACCTGCCCCCATTCTGAATTTGGAAGTTCTTTTGCCAATTGTTTTGCTACATCGACAGCTTTGTCTGTTTCATCTGATTTTGAATACAAAAAAATCAGGTTTACATAATTGGATTCTTCTTTTGGATTTTTTTTAATTTGTTCAATTAAATTTGAAATCTCGGCATTTTGATATTTACCCTGCGATAAAATCTGGCTTTTGTATACTTCGCGATCTGATGATTTTCCGAATTTGTCGTTCATTTCATTAATCGCGATAAGTGCTTTATCGTATTGATTTGTAATCATATATAGCGATATTAAATCGTCTTTATATTCTTCATCAAAAACAATAATTTTCTGAATGGTTTCTATTGCCAGAGGATAATTTTTGGTTTCGTAACTTACATCATAAATCCCCAGCCAGTACCATTTATTTTTTGGATTTAGCTGTGTTGCTTTTTCAAATGCGGTCTGGGCATTTTGATATTCTTTTAAAGCCAGATAATTTTTTCCAACTTCAAAATAAGCAACAGCATCTGAAGGTTTTAGTTTAATACATTTTTCTAAAGATGCTATAGCTTTATCGTAATTTTCGATTCCTTTTTGTTTCAAAGATTCATAAAATGCATCTTGATATTCATCTGGTGCCAAAGCAATATCTTCTGGTTCTGTCTGTGCAAAAACCGAAGCTGCATTGCTTAACAAAGCAAAAAATAAAATTATCAAAACCCTTTTTTTCATCTTTTTACGATTTCATTTATACGAAAACGAATTTATTTTTTATTCTAAAACTGAATAATCTCCAATGCTTATACTGGTAAATTTTCCATCATAACTCACATGATTTCCAATCATTGCATTATCTAAGTTAGCATTTTTTATTTGAGAATACGTTTGTATTAAGCTATTTTTAATAGTACTGTCTGTTACATGACATCCATTTCCTATCGAAACATTAGGCCCGATTGTGGTGTTTTTAAGTACTACATTTTCTCCAATAAAACATGGTGGAATAATAGTAGAATTATCTAATACCACATTTTGATCTACTAAATGTTCTCCGTCATTATGTAAAAAGCCTAACATTCTTGTATTAGTTTCTACTGTAACATCTTTGTTTCCACAGTCCATCCATTCGTCAACGCTTCCGGTTTTAAAAACTTTACCGTTTGCCATCATGGCTTTGATTCCGTCGTTAATTTGGTATTCTCCTCCATTTTGAATGTTGTTGTCTAAAACGCCTTGAAGTTCTTTTTTCAAATCGCCGACTTCTTTAAAATAGTAAATTCCAATAACGGCTAAATCACTTACAAACTCTTTTGGTTTTTCAACCAATTCTATAATTTCAGTATTCTGATTTAATTTTACAACTCCAAAAGCTTCAGGCTGTTCTACTTGTTTTACCCAGATTACAGCATCTGCAGAAGGATCAAGTTCAAAATCGGCTCTGATTAAAGTATCTGCATAAGCGATAACTGCAGGTCCTGATAAAGAATCTTTTGCACACATAATAGCGTGTCCTGTTCCTAAAGGCTGATCCTGACGATATATAGAAGCTTTTGCTCCAAGTCCTTTTGCTAAATCTTCAAGACTTTCTACTACATCTGCTCCAAAAAAAGCTTCATCGCCCAGAATAAAAGCCACTTCTTCGATTGGCTCTTTTAATATTTTGGCAATATCTTCAACCAAACGGTGAACGATTGATTTTCCAGCAACTGGAATTAATGGTTTTGGAACTGTTAATGTATGTGGGCGAAGTCTTGAGCCGCGACCTGCCATTGGGACGATTATTTTCATGTAATTCTATTTTTATGTGTGAAGATTTAAAAATCTCCTGTTTGGTTAGTTCAAGTTTTAATTTTAAAATTCGCAGAGAATTCTACAACATTTAGTAATTCCTGTAAAAAACTGAAAACTGCGACTGAAAATTATTTTACGCCGGTACTTCCAAATCCGCCTTCTCCTCTTGAAGTTTCAGAAAGTTCTTCAACCTCAATCCACTCTGCTCTTTCGTGTTTGGCAATAATTAACTGTGCAATTCTTTCTCCGTTTTCGATTACAAATTCTTCATTTGATAAATTCACCAAAATCACACCTATCTCACCTCTGTAATCAGCATCTACAGTTCCTGGAGAATTTAAAACGGTAACTCCTTTTTTTGCTGCCAGTCCGCTTCTTGGTCTTACCTGAGCTTCGTAACCAATTGGCAATTCAATAAAAAGACCCGTTTTTACAATTGTTCTTTCTAAAGGTTTTAACGTAATTGGTTCTATAATATTGGCACGCAGATCCATTCCTGCAGAAGCTATTGTTTCGTAATTTGGTAAATCGTGTCGTGATTTATTGATAATTTGTATTTTCATTTTATTATAAAAGATTAAAAAAGCATCTTTACTTTCTGTTCATAATTCCTTTGATCGTGTCTTTTTCGTTGTGGTACACAAAGTACATAAAGGCTAATAATAACGGAATTCCAACGAAATAATTTTCTCTAAATCCGTAAAAGGAAATAGCCGAAAATAAAATTGAAATTCCTAAATAAGCTCCAATTTTATTCATATCATAAGGTATTGGATAATACTTATTTCCTAAAATATAGGATATCAACATCATACTTCCGTAAGCAGAAATTGTTGCAATCGCAGAACCGTAATAGCTGTATTTTGGAATTAAAAAGTAATTTAAAACTAATGTTATAATAGCACCAACAATTGAAATGTAGGCTCCAATTTTTGTTTTATCTGTTAGTTTATACCAAACAGAAAGGTTATTGTAAATTCCTAAAAAGAAGTTTGCCAAAATAATTAATGGCACTACTTTCATTGCTTCCCAATATGATTTATTATCCAGAAGAAGGAATTTTAAAACATCGGCAAAAACGATAACTCCCAATAAAATCAATGATCCAAAAATTACAAAGTATTTTGTAATTACGGCATAAGTCTGTGGTGCTTTTTCGTTTTTGGCATGGCTGAAAAAGAAAGGTTCAATTCCTAATCTAAATGCGGTTGCAAATAAAACCATAAATAAACCTAGTTTATAACAGGCAGAATAGGCTCCAACTTCAGATTTTGCCAAATTTTCGGGCAATAAATATCCTAATAAGATTTTATCGAAATGTTCGTTAACTGCAAATGCAAGTCCGGCTACTAAAATTGGCAGTCCGTATTTCATCATTTTTTTCCAAAGTACAGGATCAAATTTTCGTCCAAGCGAAAGATAATTTGGAGAAAGAACAATGAAAGTGGCTAAACTCGCTAAAAGGTTTGCAATGAAAATATAAGCGATCTGGAAATTTTCTACATATAAATTATCCCAAACTGAATTAGGATTTGCAGCTGCTAATTTTGGCAGATACATTAAAAAGAAAATATTCAGTAATAAATTAATGACTACGTTTCCAATTTTAATTGCTGCATAAACCATTGGGCGCTGGTTGGCTCTTAGTTTAGAAAACGGTACTAAAACCAATGCATCTAAAACCAAAATCCAAACTGAATAGGTAATATACTGTGCATCGACTTCGGCCCAATTTGCGAGGGTATTTCTAAAAATTAAGGCTGCAAACAAGAACCCGATTGATGACCAAAATATGGATATTGTAGATGTTGCAATAACATTTTTCTTGTCTTCTTCGGCACTGTAAAATCTAAAAAATGCCGTTTCCATTCCGTAAGAAAGAACTACGTTAAAGAAAACCATCCAGGACAATACAATCGAAACTTCGCCATATTCGGCGGTAGGCAAAATACCTGTATATAATCTGACCAATAAAAAACTAAGCATTCGTGGTAAAACGGTTGCCAGCCCATAAATCGCAGTTTGTTTGAATAGATTTTTATATAATCCCAAAATAATTAGTAATAAAGTTCGGAAAACAAAAATAACCAATTCTTTGGTTTTATTAGTGCTTTTAAAGGTTCAATAAAAAAACTTACTAAGAATTTTATTGAGTTAATTTATTTTCGTCTAAAACTTTCACAAAATGAAAACCTTTTGGAGCATAGCCCTGATTGTAATAAAAACGATGAGCCCCAAAATTTCCTGTAAAAGCATCAAGAACAATACTGCTGCAACCCAAGTTAATGGCTTTTTGTTCAATAAAATCAGTTAATATTTTTCCAATTCCTTTTGAACGATGTTCAGGATGAACTACAAAATTATCGATTTCGAGATATTTTCCGGTCCATAATTTTGTTGCTGACCAGCATCCTGTAATTCCCAAACAGACATCATTTTCAAAAACTGCTATTTGTGTATAATTATGCGGCAGCATATCTGAAAGAAAGGACTTGTATTTTTCTAAAGTTATTTTTGGATATAGAAATCTGATGGTATCAATTTGAGTCAGCATTTCGTCAATCGTAGTGAGTTCGCGAGTTTGTAAAGTCATTGTAATAGAAATATATACCAAAAATACATAACTTTTTTTATGCTATTTATATAATTAACAAGACACTAACATGTGAAATATATAAATTACGGCAGAAAATTATGTAACTTTTTTTTAACAGTGTTTTCTTAAATTTGTTTCACAGGGATTGAGAAAGCTAGATACAACCCTTATAAAAAAGGAAGCACTGGGACTAATAAAGCTTGTTTGTTCCCATAAAAGACAAAGCATAAGGGATTGATTCTGCTGTATTGTAACCCTAATAAAAACAGAGCATTGGGACTAATAAAGCTAGTTTGTTCCCATAAAAGACAAAGCACAGGGATTGATTCTGCTGAAATGTAACCCTTAAAAAAACAGAGCATTGGGATTGATAAAGCTAGTTTGTTCCCATGAAAGACAAAGCAACAGAGTGATAAAATCTGTGTCAATAATTTTATAAAATGGTATTGATTCTCAATTTTGGGTAAATTGAGAATCACCATTTTATAAACTTTCTTGTTTATAGATATTCTTAAAAAAGAAAAAAACTTCCAAAAAAAATAGCCGGTAAATATTTACCGGCTATTTTTTTATATATCAATGAATTAATTATCCATTCAAAGCTTCTGCTCCACCTACGATCTCTAAGATTTCGTTTGTAATTGCAGCCTGACGTGCTTTGTTGTATGTTAATTTCAATTGGTTTCTTAATTCTGTTGCGTTGTCAGTTGCTTTGTGCATAGCTGTCATACGTGCTCCGTGCTCTGAAGCAAATGAATCGCGAATACCTTTGTATAATTGTGTTTTTAAAGACTTAGGAATTAAAGTCAAAACAATTTCTTCTTTTGAAGGTTCAAAAATATAATCTCCTGCAGAAGCTGATACCTCAGATTTAAGCGGTGCTAATGGCAAAAACTGCTCTGTTTGAACAATCTGCGTTGCAGCATTTTTAAACTGATTGTAGATTAATTCGATTTTGTCATATTCTCCAGACAAGAATTTCTCTGTCAAATTATCTGCAATTCCAGCAACATTTTCGAAAGTTAAATGATCGAAAATTGCATTGTGGTGACCGTGAACTTTATGAGTTTTGCTTAAAACATCATTTCCTTTTTTACCAATAGCAAAAACGTCAACTTGTTTTCCTGCATAAAAATCTGTACGATTTTTAATCTCTTTAATAACATTTGAATTGAATGCACCACATAAACCTCTGTTTGAAGTTATAGCTACAAGCAATACTTTTTTTACTTCACGTTGTGTTGTGTAAGCCCCTCCTACTTCACCTTCAAGTGTAGCAGAAAGATTTTGCAGCAACTCCGTTAATTTCTCGGCATAAGGGCGCATCGCAGTGATTGCATCTTGTGCTTTCTTCAGCTTTGCAGCAGAAACCATTTTCATCGCAGATGTAATCTGCATCGTCGATGAAACGGAAGTAATTCTATTACGGATTTCCTTTAAATTTGCCATGTACTATCGTTGTTGGTTGTTAGTTGTTGGTTGATAGTAATGGAAAATTCCAAAAACAATCAACCAACAACCGTCAACTAAAATTAGTTATATTTTGCTGAGATTTCTTTTGCTGCTTTTTCGATAACATCTGTAATGCTGTCATCTAATTTACCAGCTTTCAACGCGTTAAGCGTATCTTTATGTTTACTGTTTAAGTATGCTAAGAAATCAGCTTCAAATTCTTTTACTTTTTCTACAGGAACGTTTCTTAATAAGTTTTTAGAACCAGCATAAATAATAGCTACTTGGTTTTCAACTGTATAAGGATCATTTAAACCTTGTTTCAAGATCTCAACGTTTCTTTTTCCTTTTTCAATTACGTTTAAAGTAACAGAATCTAAGTCAGAACCAAATTTAGCGAAAGCTTCTAATTCACGGAATTGAGCCTGGTCTAATTTTAAAGTTCCAGAAACTTTTTTCATTGATTTAATTTGAGCATTACCTCCAACACGAGATACAGAGATACCTACGTTAATTGCAGGACGAACCCCTGAGTTGAACAAATCTCCATCAAGGAAAATCTGACCATCTGTAATCGAAATTACGTTTGTTGGGATATATGCAGAAACGTCACCAGCCTGAGTTTCGATAATTGGTAAAGCAGTTAAAGAACCACCACCTTTTACGATAGGCTTAATAGACTCTGGTAAATCGTTCATGTTTTTAGCGATACCATCATCAGCAATTACTTTACAAGCACGCTCTAATAAACGAGAGTGTAAGTAGAAAACGTCTCCAGGGTAAGCCTCACGTCCCGGTGGTCTTCTTAATAAAAGAGAAACCTCACGGTAAGCAACAGCTTGTTTAGATAAATCATCATACACGATAAGTGCTGGACGACCTGAATCTCTAAAGTATTCTCCAATTGCAGCACCAGCGAATGGAGCATAAACTTGCATTGGAGCTGGATCAGAAGCATTAGCAGCAACGATAACTGTATAAGCCATTGCTCCTTTTTCTTCTAACATTTTAGCGATTCCTGCTACAGTTGAAGCTTTTTGTCCAATTGCAACATATATACAGAATACAGGTTTTCCTGCATCGTAAAATTCTTTTTGATTTAAGATTGTATCGATACAAACAGTTGATTTACCTGTTTGACGGTCACCAATTACAAGCTCACGTTGTCCACGACCTACCGGGATCATAGCATCAACTGCTTTTACTCCAGTTTGTAATGGCTCAGTTACCGGCTGACGGAAGATAACACCAGGTGCTTTTCTTTCTAATGGCATTTCGTATAAGTCTCCGCCAATTGGACCTTTTCCATCAATTGGAAAACCAAGAGTGTTAACTACACGTCCTACCATTTGCTCACCTACTTTAAGAGAAGCAATACGCTGAGTTCTTTTTGCAGTAGATCCTTCTTTAATTCCTGTTGATGGTCCTAAAAGTACAACCCCAACATTATCCTCTTCAAGATTCAATACGATACCTTCCATACCGTTATCGAATTCTACTAACTCACCATATTGAACATTAGATAGCCCGTAAACACGAGCAATACCATCTCCAACTTGAAGTACTGTTCCTACTTCCTCTAGCGTAGCACCAGATTCAAAACCTTCTACTTGCTTTCTTAATATTGCTGAAATTTCAGCAGGTTTGATTTCCGCCATCTTAATTTATAATTTAGACACTTTTTGTGTTATAAAACTAATTACTTAACTCTCTTTTTAATACTTGTAATCTGTTTGCAACAGAAGCATTGTATTGATTATCACCTATTCTTAAAATAAATCCGCCAATGATTGAAGGATCTACTACATTTTCAATTGTAATTTTCTTATCTGATAATGTTGCAACTTTAGCTAAAACTTTAGCTTCTAATGCAGCATCCATAGGAATTGCTGTAGTAACTTTTGCTACTTCAACGCCATTGCTTTCATCAAATAATTTATTGTATTCTACTGCAATTGCATCTAGAATTTCAAATCTTTTGTTTTCAAATAATAAATGAAATAATCCTTTTGTTACTCCATTTACATCTGCGAAAACTTCTAAAAGAGCACTTTCTTTAACTTCAACAGTAGTTGTTGGGTTTTGAATAAATGTACTCAATTCTGTATTAGTCTCAATTGCTGATGCAATTGATTTCATATCGTTATTGACAGCTTCGGCAACACCTTTAGAGTTTGCTAAGTCTAGAATTGCTTTTGCATAACGAATTGCTGCTCTTGTACTTGCCATAATCTTAGTTTAACTTTACGTCACCTAACATTTTCTCAACTAATTTAGTTTGAGATTCTTTGTTAGATAATTCTTCTTTCAATAATTTTTCAGCGATGCTTAATGATAAAGTTGAAACCTGAGATTTCAATTCTGCCATTGCAGCATTTTTTTCGCTTTCGATAGCCGCTTTTGCCTGCTCAATCATTTTTTGACCAGCTTCTTGTGCTTCGTTTTTAGAATCAGCAATCATTTTCTCTTTCATTTCGCGAGCTTCTTTTAACATCGCGTCACGTTCTGCACGAGCTTCATTCAAAATTCTTTGATTGTCAGCTTGTAAATTTTCCATTTCTCTCTTTGCGTTTTCAGCAGAAAGCAATGCATTTTTAATACCTTCTTCTCTTGCAGTAATAGATTCCATAATTGGTTTCCAAGCAAATTTTACTAAAAGCAAAATTAATATTACCAAGATTAAAGCCTGCCAGAAGAATAATCCGAATGAAAAATCGTTAATTAACTTATCCATTTTATAACTATATTAAAATATTTAATTTCTTTTTTAAAAGTAACAACATCTTTAACCAACCGTTAAAGATGCTGTTATTTCTCTCTTTATTATTTTCCTAAGATTAAAGCAGCGAATGCTAAACCTTCTAATAAAGCCGCGATAATAATCATCGCAGTTTGAATTTTACCAGCAGCTTCTGGTTGACGAGCAATAGCGTCCATAGCAGATCCACCGATTTTACCTAAACCTAAACCTGCACCGATTACTACTAAACCTGCACCTACTAAAGTTGGAATTGTTCCCATAAGTATTTATATATATAAAATTAAACTTCTAAATTAAATAATTGCTGTTTCGTCTTCATGGTGGTGAGCGTGATCATGATCCTGAACAGCCATACCAATAAATAATGATGATAACATCGTGAAGATGAAAGCCTGTAAAAATGCAACTAAAACTTCAATAACAGAGATAAACAATGTTAATCCTAATGAGATTGGCAAATCTGCTGCTAAATTTTTACCTACGAAAATCATAGCAATCAAACTCATAATTACTACGTGACCTGCAGTAATGTTTGCATACAAACGAATTAATAATGCAAATGGTTTTGTTAGTGTTCCTAAAACCTCAATTGGAGCTAAAATGATTTTCATTGGAACTGGCACTCCTGGCATCCAGAAGATGTGTCCCCAATAATCTTTGTTTGCACTAAATTGAGTAATGATAAATGTAAATGCTGCTAAACAAACTGTGATAGCAATATTACCTGTAACGTTAATTCCAAGAGGAGTCATTCCTAATAAGTTTAACAACCAAACAAAGAAAAATACAGTTAAAAGGTAACCCATATATTTACGGTATTTTTTCTCTCCAATATTAGGAACTGCAATTTCGTCTCTGATAAAAATAATAAGCGGTTCTAAAACTCTTCCAAATCCAGTTGGGATTGGTCCTTTTTTATATGATCTTGCTAAACCAGTAAACATTAAGAATAATAATACTGAAACAAAAAGCATTGATACAACATTTTTTGTAATCGAAAAATCTAATGGTTTTACGTTTGAAGGATGACCATGTTCGTCAAAGTTGATTGTTCCGGCTGCATCTGTTTTGTAAATTTTACCGTGAACTAATTTATAATAGTTTCCATCAACTTCTGCCACTTCTTCTCCGTGGTGTAATTTTGAAGATGAGAAAATTTTCAATCCTCCATCTATAAGTATAACTGGTAACGAAAACCCATAGTGTTTATTTTCTTTTTCATCTG
Organism: Flavobacterium johnsoniae UW101; assembly: GCF_000016645.1. Classification (NCBI taxonomy): domain Bacteria; kingdom Pseudomonadati; phylum Bacteroidota; class Flavobacteriia; order Flavobacteriales; family Flavobacteriaceae; genus Flavobacterium; species Flavobacterium johnsoniae. The sequence continues at coordinate 1,199,246 of NC_009441.1, read as the reverse complement.
AAAAGAAAACAAAGTCATGAGAATCCTGTAAGTGGTGATCAATAAAAGCATCCACTTTTGCTTTTGGATCTTTAGCTGCGTGTTCGTCTTCACCATGTGTTTCATGTGAAATTACTTTCTCTTCATGAGCACTTTCATTTTGTACATGCGTTGAGTCAATCTCTGAGTTTGCGAAACTCATAATAGGCAGAGAAGCTACAAAAGCTGCAAGAATTAATCTGAGTGGTTTGTTTGAAATCACCATATCGTGGAAAATCTTATTTTTTTACGTTTCTAAAATTTGGTGCAAAGGTACATTTTTTATTAATATTCAAAAGGATATGAAAAATTATTTTTGAACCTTCTTTTAAAGAATCCGCATTTTAACGCTTTTCATTTAATAATCGGACAGTTAAAAGCGTCTCAAATAACAAAAACAAAATAAATGTTATAAAAAAACTGACTTTTTCAACAGCAGCGATTTCAGAATTGCTTTTTAAAATTGGCTGGAGAATTAAATATGCTAACAGCATTTGTGTAAAAGTTCCAAATAAGAAAACCATTCCAACAATTTGAAAATTCTTCTTTTTTACTACTAATAATATAAGGTATAATAAAACGGCTGTTCCGAAGAAAATTAAATACAGAAGTTCTATACTATAATGGAAGTTTTCTGTTTTGATTTCTAAAAAATAGAAAGCTGCTTTATGCAATATGCATACTGCAGCAGTAAATAAAAATAAATGAAAAACAGGTTTGTAGTTTTTTAAAAGCATTTGAAATATTTTTTTTTGCAAAGATGCAACTTTTATCTAAAGCTTCTAATTACTTTGTTTTGTTGATGTCATTAACCTGCCGAATGACATTATATAAAGCCAGCCCCACCCCAAGCATTACAAAAATAGTGTTGTAATACACTTTTGGACTTGGATGATTTTCGTCTAGCCAGGTTCCGAAATAAGAGAAAATAAAAATAATGACCCCCATTTGAAAAGGAATATTTATGAGGGCCAGCCATTTGTTTCTTCGATTATTATTCGGATCCTTTTCCATCTTTTACGATTACCTCTTTATTATGTGTAAGCATTGTACAAGTTGCTGTAAACTCTGCTCCTGGTTCAATGGAAAGTTTTCCAACGGCAACTTCTCCATGAATTCTTGCTGTAGCTTTAATATTAAGAACTTCCAGAACTTTAATTTTTCCGTGAAATTCTCCTTCAATATCGGCATTGTTACAAATAATTTCTCCTTTTATAACGCCTGTTGCGCCAATAACTAATTTTCCCTGCGATGTAAAATTTCCAATTAATTCGCCGTCTAATCTAAAATCTGCTTTTGAGACTATGTCTCCTACAATAGAGGTTCCTTCAACAATTCGGTTTGTTTTACCTAAAAGTTCTGTTCCGTTTTTTTTCACTTTGTCAAACATTATATTATGGGTTTTTTGGGGTCAGATAGGCTTCAAGGTTTTTCTTAATTTGAACCACTTTGTAGTTTTCAGTTGATATAATAATTGCCGGCTGTGCAATTTTATATTTTTTATCATCTCTAAAAACTCCCGCAACATCTTGGGCATAAGCCTCAGATTTTAAACCATGAATAGCTACAAAACTTTGGGTTCTGTTGTATTTATCAAATGAAGTTGTTAATCTTTCGAAATTTTCGACTAACAAAAACACTCTTATAGCTTCTTCAATTTGCTTAAGCGTTTTAGTATCGTTATTAGAAATTAAATATAAAATTTTCCAGTTTTTATTATCCTCTGTTGTAAAATTTAATCTCTCTAAAGTTGGAACTTGTTTTTCAAGAATTTCTCTGGCATTTTTACCTTCATCACTATTTGGGTAATTATCTGCTACATTCTCCAATCCTTTTTTATAAGCTTCTAACCCGTTTACTTTTCCTAATGTGTTTGCTTTTAATAATTCAAACTTAGAAACAATTTCATCTCCAGAATATTGATTGATGAGATTGTCAATATTATCTAAGACAACATCAAACTTCTCTTCCTGAAAAAGCTTGTACCATTTTTGGTATTCTTTTTCCGGTGAAGGAATATCATCTGTATTGGTATTGTTTAAAATCTGAGCATATCTTGAACCAGGATAATTGTTTGTAATATCTGATTTTATTTTTTCGGCTTTTGCAGGATCTGTAATTTGGTAAATTTTATACAAATTATACATTGATGGCAGGATCAGCTTTTCTTCTGGATTGTTTCGTAACAATTGTTCCAGTTTGTCACTTGCCAAAGTATATTCTTTAAATTTCTCCTTATATATAAGACCTAACTGATAATACGCGAAATTGCGTTCTTTACCAATGCTGTCAATAGCAATTTGTGTTTTTGGAAGTTGTTTTTCGTAAAAAGCAGTTGTGTATTTTTCGATTACAACTGTATCTTTTAGTTTGTTTGCTTCTGCTTCATTTATACTATCATTAAGCATTGCCGCATCGTTTGCCGCTTTTATTGCAGATAATCTCCAGTTACCGCCTATAGTACGATTACCCCACATTTTCTTAAACTGTAATTTTCCGTAAGCCACTGTTGTTGGGTTATAGAAATAAAAAGTACTTACAGCATCATTTCCTGAAGGTGGCCTAATTCCGTCTGTATCCATGTTTGCTGGTTTTCCTAAAGAATTTGGATTAACCGCAGTTGGTGCACTTGAAGCACTGTTGTTTCGCTCAACATTCGCCAGTTTTTCTTTTTCTTTTTCTTCCAGAATTCGTTTGGCTTCATCTTTCTTTTTAAGTTCTGCGATGTAGCTTTCAAAATAAATTTTTCTTTCAGAATCCGGCATTCCGTAAACTTTGATAATACTGTCATTGCGTTTTGCAATACCTTCGTATTTAATTACGTTATCAAGATTTTTTCTATTTTTTTCTATAAAAGCAAATTCTCTGGTCTTTGGATTGAGTTTTGTTAAAGTACTGTCATAATATTTGGCAGCCATTGTATAATCTGTATTCTTAAAATACATGTTTCCAATGTTTCGATATGCCGATGCCATTAAATAAGGATCTTTAGATTTTCTGCCCAAAGATTTATTGTAAAATTTCAGTGCATTTTCTTTGTCTTTCTTTTTATCATAAAAGACTCCCATTTCATAAAAAAGGACATCATAATAAGGTCGGTTTTCACGATCTGCAACTAGCTTATTATACGTTTTTAAGAAAATAGTATCATTGCCTTTTTCATAATCATACATCTGTGCTTTTTTTGCATAAGCATGCATCATGTACTTTCTGTCGGCTTTGCGGTTCATATGAATTACGCCGTCATAATAATATGTCGCACTGTCCTTATTTCCAACTTCCTGATACATCTGCCCCAGAATAAATTTATATCTGGCACGGTCTTCATTTATTCTCGAAAATTGTTCGGCAATTCTAAGTTTGGCAACAGCGCTGTCTCTTTCTTCTAAATTTAAAAAGGCTTCTGCCAATAAAGCATTAGCATCAGAAAAAGTCTGTTTGTTTAAATCAGTCTTTTTTAATAACTGATTAATATTTTTTACAACAATGGCATCATTTCCTAAACGCATATTAGTTTTTTCACGCCAGATTTTTGCTGTGTAAATGTTACTGCTGTTTGGATATTTGTACAGAATATAATTGAAAGCTTCTAAAGCCGGAATAAAACGCTGATCATAATATCTGGCTTTTCCAAGCATCAAATATGCTTCGTCGATCTGGTAGTTTCTTTCTCTTCCTCCAATATTCATGGAGTGTTTTTGAATTGCTTTTGTGGCCTTTGTTTCTGCTTTTTCAAAATCAGGATTTTTTGTTTTTTCTCCTTCAGAAAAATTTTCATCAAACTGCATTTTTTCTATCGGAAGCATTTTCCAGAAATTGTCCTGATCATTAGCCTTAATAGCCTGCAGTCCTTTCTCAAGTCCAAGACCTCCATTATACAAAATGTTGTATTTTGTACTCAATGCATGGGAGTTTCTGTTCACAAAAGTGTTATTCTTGGTAGAACATGCTATCAAAAAGAGAAAAAAGATGAGAAAAAAACTATATTTAAGAGTATTCTTTTTCAATAGAACTGATTTTAAAGCATTAACTTCTAAAAAGTATTTTTAGTATAAAGACGGGTAAAAATACGCTTCTTTTTGTAATATAGAAACTTAAACCGCAAAAAACGATTCGAGTTCTTGTAAGGTTTCTTTTGATGTTTGAATATCCTTTACAATTTCGCCTTTGTTGAGTGCAACAATTCGATCACAAACTTCGACCGTGTGTTGTAAATCGTGGCTTGAAACCAAAACAGTAACATTTGGATCATCAGCTAATTCATTAATAATTTTCTTTAAACGGCTTACTGTTGTTGGGTCTAAATTGGCAAAAGGTTCGTCTAAAATTACAACTTCAGGGTTACCAATTAAGGTCGCAATTATGCCCACTTTTTTCTGATTTCCTTTAGATAAATCGCGAAGGTATTTTTTGTTGTTTAAAATTTCTCCGTTAAAAAATTCTTCGTGCTTAGCCAGTAATGCATCAATATCGGCTTTGTTTTGATGGCGAAGATCTCCAATAAAATAAAAATATTCCTCTGGTGTTAAGTATCCTATCAAGAAACTTTCATCTAAAAATGAACCTGTAAAAGATTTCCAGTTTTCACTTGTATTTACCTGAATATCATTGCTTTTTACGTATCCTGTAGTTGGTTGAATAAGGTCTAACAGCAGACTAAAAAAAGTGGTTTTTCCTGCTCCGTTATTTCCCACTAATCCAAAACTTTGTCCTTTTGGGATTTCAAGATTGTTAATATTCAAAACTGTAGTTCCGTTATATTTTTTTGATAGTTGATTTACTTGTATCATGGTATAGTTGTAGATTTTTTATTTTAGATTAATTATCTAATTAACTCTTTTGTTTATAAGCACTTATTGTACTGTATTTTTCAATTTTATATCTTTTTTCGATTAATGAAAAAACTTTTTCTTTAAATATAAAACCCAAAATACCAGCGCCCGCAACCAAACTTAGTGCCACTGTTTTATCTGCATAATGTAATCCAAGCCAATACAGTAATAATGGTAAAAATATTTTTGGCAGTGATAAAAGAATGGCACTTACATTAAACACTTTTTTATCTGTAAAAGCACCGCCGGCAATACTTAAATCTATTGGCGTTTTAGTAAATGCACCGCCCAAAAGCACTAAATGAGAATTTACTCCAATATTATAAATTGCCCCAACTACAATTGTTAAATATACTTCCCATCCATAAAGGAGGTAAAAAGAAGCCAGTATAGTCGAAATAAAAGTTGCAATAACAATAAGCCACCATTTTGATGTAATGTAACCTCGATACGGAATATTTTGTGTCATCATTAATTGATAATACGAACTGTCCCAGCTTGGTACAAATTGTCCAAAGACAAATAGAAATCCTCCCGAAACAAATATTCCTGCAAAAATCTGCATAGCTGGCGGCTGGTGTGTATTACCAAAAAAAATCAATCCATAAAACAAAAAGATCACACTCATTACAATTGTTGTTTTTGATCTTTTGTTTCTTTTTATCAGTTTAATATCATTTTTTAGAAAAGTGCCCAAAGTTCCAAACTGATTGAGCCATGAAAGATTTTCTGTAGTTGCAACATCATGTTTTACAGATAGTCCAGCGTCCAGAAATAAGTTATTTTTAAAATATTTAAAAGTAAAAACATATAAGCCTGCTAAAACTAAAACAGGAATTAAAAACAGGCCTTCTATATTATAAAAATTCTGAAAAAACGGAGTCGTAAATGTTGTAATATCAAACAATTGATAATACTGTGCCCCTGCCAAAGCCAAAATTAAAGCCACAAATACAACAAACAATCTGTCAATATTGCTTAAAATAATATTCAAAAAATTATTGATATAAATAAAAGCCATTGCTCCTAAATACCAAAAAACGATTCCAATAACGTCGTATCCTTCTAAGATTAATACAACTGAAAAAGGCACAAAAAATAAAGCGTGAACCCAGTTAAAAAAAGATAAAACTGTTTTTCCTAATGAAAAATGAACAATTACTGGTTTTTTAAATGGTAAAACCAATAATGGTTTGATATTGAGAACAGGAATCGATTGAAGTAATAACCTTATTACTAAATCAAAGAGGAAATAATAAATTAAAAATTTGTTTACTGTTACTAATGGTTCCAGATTCATGTCTTTTAGAATATAAAATGCCCCAACGCCCATTGCAACAAAAATTAATGAAAAATATATCATTAAAAAACCTATTATAATTTTCATTGCCAGGTTTTTACCAAATGACGCCGACCTAATAAAGGCTTTCCATTCGAGATAAATAAACTTTTTAATCATGGTTAATTTAGTTTGGATTTTTGTAGTAAGAGACCAAATGTAGGAAAACGTTACAAAAAAAGTTAAAAAAAATATTTTAGTAAGTGTCAATTACTTATGGTTTGCTACTTTTGCAAAAAATTTAAATCATGCCTTCATTCTTAAAACTTATAATTAAAGAGGTAAAACGCGAAACTGCCGATGCTGTTTCGGTTCTTTTTAATGTTCCTGAACAACTTAAACAAGACTATAAATTTATAGCCGGACAATACATAAACTTAAAATTAACTCTTGATAATCAAGAAATTCGTCGCGCTTATTCTATTTGTTCTGCTCCCGAAAGCGGAGAATTGAGAATTGCAGTTAAGGCGGTAAAAAACGGACTTTTTTCTCAGTTTGCCAACACTAGATTAAAAGCCGGTGATGTTCTTGAAGTAGGCCAGCCAGAAGGAAAATTTACTTTTGAACCAGATGCTGAAAGACAAAAAAATTATGTGGCATTTGCTGCAGGTAGCGGAATCACGCCTGTTTTATCTATTTTGAAATCGGTTTTAAAAAATGAACCAAAAAGTTCATTCGTATTGGTGTATGGAAATAAAACTCCTGAAGATACAATTTTTCATCAGGAACTTCATGATTTACAGTTACAATATGTTGGACGTTTTTTTGTACATTATGTTTACAGTCAGGCAAAAGCTGAAAATGCTTTGTTTGGAAGAATTGAAAAATCAGCAGTAAATTTTGTTTTAAATAACAAACACAAAGAGCTTCAATTTGATAAATTTTTCCTTTGCGGACCAGAAGAAATGATTAATACCGTTTCTAATGTTTTGAAAGAGAAAAATGTAAAAGATTCTGCTATTAAGTTTGAACTTTTCACCTCGTCTTCTGAAGAAAACGTAATTCAAGGTTCTCAGGAAGGGCATACAAAAATTACCGTTTTGGTTGACGATGAAGAAACTACTTTTGAAATGTCTAAAAAACAAACCATTCTTGATGCCGCTTTAAAGCAAGGTGTTGATGCTCCTTATTCTTGCCAAGGCGGAATTTGCAGCAGTTGTTTAGGACGTGTAACTGCAGGTTCTGCTGAAATGACAAAGAATTCTATTTTAACAGACAGCGAAATTGCCGAAGGATTAATCTTAACTTGTCAGGCACATCCAACATCAGAAACTATTTATGTTGATTATGACGACGTATAATATTTGAAAATTTCAATCCCCAAATTTCGGGATGAAAATCCAAATTCCAGACTAAATTGGAATTTGGATTTTTTTTATTCTATATTCACAATCTTGTCACGATATGAAAATTTTCCTTCATATAGCTTAAGGTTGCAATAAAACCAAATTTAAGCCAAAATATTGCGGAATTTTTATTATATTAGAGGGAAATTACCGCAATCATAATCTCCATATCTTTTATGCCGATTTTGTTGGGCTAAATCAAATTTGTCAAACATTTAAACATTAAATATCATGACAGCTCACGTACACCACTTTCATTTATATCTCTTTATTATGCTGGTTGTAACTGCTTCGCTATGCGTTCTGGCAGTTATTATAAAAATGAAAAACAAAAAAGGTCCCAAGTTGCTCAAAAGAGATAAATACAATTCAACTATGACCGAAAAAATGGTAGAAGTAAAAAAAACAGATTCGAATGTTTTTAATATCTGGCCTTATGTAAGCAGACTTAAATCGGCTAAAATTTTATCTAAAAAAATTAAAGATCAAGACTTAATTTATAAAGTTTACAGAGATTCATCACAAAAATTCGAACATATTCTATTGTCAACCGAAGATAAAAATAACTTTGTCTCTATCATAGTAAACAAAAAAAGAAGAAAAACAATAGGATATTCTTTCCTCGATTCTAATGAAAAATACGATTTGAACAAGAATATTGCTTAAAATATTATTTTATAGCAATTGCCCAACGGGGTAAAATATTTATAGAATCACAATAAAAGAAAAAAGCTCCAGCGGAGCGACATGTTTTATATAATATGTCGCTCCGCCGGAGCTTTTACTTTGTGAATACCATTCTTTGCTATAAATATTTTGCTTCTCCGAAGCTTACAAAAAAACTCTTTTTAGTCTTTCATTAAAGCTGCTCTACAACTTTGTCAACAACCTTTTGCGGTAAAATTGTCCTCATCGCATCCTCATAACCTTCAACAATTTTATTACCATAAACTGATGTTGGCAGTTTTGGATATTGATTTCGGTCTGAAGTTAAAGCGTTTTCTAAACTTTGGTTAAAAGGTAAGAATCCTGCGTATGGATGTGTAGCGCCCCAAAGCGTAACGACTTTTACACCCAGCATTGCTGCAATGTGAGCATTTCCAGAATCCATAGAAAGCATCACATCAAGATTGCTTATTAATTGTAATTCCTGCTGAAACTTAATTTTTCCAGCCATATTAATTACATTTTTATACGGTTCTGAAAGTGAATCCAGTATTTCGATTTCTTTCTTTCCGCCTCCAAAAAGTAAAATTTTGTACGATGAATTTTCAGCTAATTTTGCAATTACTTCTTTCATTAAATCTAAAGGATAAACTTTAGAATTATATTGTGCAAAAGGCGCAATTCCGATAAGTTTTTGATTTTCATTTCCGATAATGTCTAGAATATCAGAGTTTAAAACTGCTTTTTCAGGAAATTGCGGATTCGATAAGTTTAGAGGAAAACCAAGTTCTTCAAAAACTTTTGCATGTCTTTGGAACATGGTTGGCAATTGCTTGAAAATCTTGTTTTCAACTCTTGTCAATTCTTTTTTTCCTTCGCGTCCTTTGTCAACAGTGGCTCTTTTTTTTCCGCTTAAAGCGAAAAGCAAACTCACAACCTTAGATCTTAAAACATTATGAAGATCTGCAAAAGCATCAACTTTTAGTTTTTTTATGTCTTTATATAAGCGTAGAAGACCAGGAAAACCTTTATGTTTTTCTTTTTCATCAAAAGCAAAAAACTCAAGATTTGGAATTCCTTCAAAAAAAGGTTTGAAAAACGGACGCGAAATAACGGTTAGTTTTACCGTTGGATATTGTTTTACAAAAGCACGTAAAACAGGAACCGTCATGGCGACATCTCCCATTGCGGATAGTCTCATGACGGCTATATGTTTAATCTTGTTGTTCGACAACTCTGCCAAATTATTTTTTATTTTGATATAAAACCGGGTTCAATTCGTCGTCGTTGTACATTTTCATTTGTTTGTACACTTTCATGAATTTATCGCCGTTTTCAATATCTGTCAATAATTCTTCGATTGCTGTAGATAAATCTGTTCTTTGTTCTAAAAGTACATTTAATTTTTCCTGACATTTATCTCTGTGTTCCTGAGTTGCTTCTGCACGAGTAGCTTCTTCGTTCATGTGATAAATTTTCAATGCTAAAATTGATAATCTGTCAAATGCCCAGGCAGGACTTTCAGAGTTAATTTTTGCTCCGTCTTTTGCTTGTACATCACTGTATTTTTGCAAAAAGTAACTGTCGATATATTCAACCATATCTGTACGCTCCTGATTTGAAGCATCGATTCTTCTTTTTAAAGTCAAAGCTGCTACAGGATCAATCTGCGGATCACGAATGATATCTTCAAAATGCCATTGTACAGTATCAATCCAGTTTTTTAGATATAATAAATGTTCAAATTTATCTTTTGGATATGGATTGTTAATTGGCTGATCAACATTATCAAACTGGTGATAATCTTTGATGCTTTGTTCGAAAACTGAATATGCTAATTTTGAAAACATGTCTTTATTTTTTTATAGATACAAAGATACTTTTTATACTTTTATGCTGCGAAAAAAAGAAATTATTTTTTGTTTTCATACAATAGTTCGTTAATAAATTAAAAAATCATCATGAAAATTCATTATATATCTGAAAACAATAGTGTTCTAAATCATTTTCTGGGACAAATTAGAAATGTAAATGTGCAGAACGACAGCATGCGTTTTAGAAGAAATATTGAACGCATTGGCGAAATTATGGCTTATGAATTAAGCAAAATTTTACCTTACAAAGAGGTTGAAATTCAAACGCCGCTTGGCATTAAAAAAACTACTGAAATAGATACTGATTTGGTTTTATGTCCAATTTTAAGAGCCGGATTGCCGCTTCATAACGGATTTTTAAATTATTTCGATCATGCCGAAAACAGTTTTGTTTCTGCCTGCAGATATCATCCAAATGGTGATGATGAATTCGAAATTTTAGTTGAATATCAGGCTATTTCAAATTTAAATAACAAAACCGTTTTGCTTCTGGATCCAATGCTGGCAACAGGACAATCTATAGTGGCGGTTCACAAAAAATTAATTGAAAACGCTGCACCTGCAGAATTTCACATTGTTGTAGTTATTGCTGCTCCAGAAGGAATAGCACATCTTGAGGAAAATCTTCCTGAAAATTGTCATTTGTGGGTGGCATCATTAGACGAAAAACTTAACGAGAAAAACTACATTGTTCCTGGTCTTGGCGATGCCGGCGATCTTGCTTACGGAAGTAAATTATAACTGAGAGAAAAAAGTAAATAAGCTGCACAAAATCAGCACATAAAATACAATTTCGTTATTGAGTTTTTGCTGCATATATTCAACATGACTGGCTGCCATCATGGCTAATGGTGCAATACTAAACAATAATAAGTCATTGCTTTTATCTGGCGAAATGATGTAAACAAGAACAGCAATAAAAAAACAGGCTACTACTTTTTTATAAGAAGTATGTACAATTTGCGGTCTGTTTGACAAGGTAGTCAGCATTGAAAATACAAAAAATACAACTACTGCCGCATATATTGAAAGTGCTCCGTTTTCGTAATTATCTTTAAAATAATCTATTCTAAAATCGATTACTGCACGTTCCTGAAAGAATTTCGCAGCGTCGATATTGAACATTAATGAAATCATGAAAAAGATTATTGATACTGCTAAGAGTGCAATAAATGGCAAAACCCAGTTTCTATAATCTCTTGAAACGTGAAAAATAATGGATATAAAAACCAGTATTAAAAAGAGAACACTCCAAAATTGAAATAAAGAAGCTACAAAAATCCAGAATGAAGCATCAAATATTTTTTCTTTTGATGCTTTTAAAGACTGCAGTGAAATCAATCTTCGTAATGCCAATAAAATAAAAAAGTTGGCATAAACTACATTTGGATTATTAAATACTGTTGGAAAAAATAATAGAAATAATAAATAGAAAAATATTGCGTAACCATTGTCTTTACTAAGCCCATTCTTCTTTACGATAAAATTTACCATAAAAAAAGAAGCAAAAATAAAGCACAATAAACTTATTTTTTGAAATATCGTAAAATAAGAATTTATCCAAGTTGTTTCTCGAATTTGAAACATAAAGAAGAAAACCAGTATCAAAATTACAACCAAGGAATAATTTAATGGCGTAGATTTTTTAAAAACACTTGTTATCATAAGGATATTTTATACTTTTGTGATTGTAAATATAATACTTGTTTAAAAAGGAAACCAACAAGTTGAAGAAAGATTCTTCTTTTTGAATTTTACTTCAATGCGTTAAAACAATAATAATCTATAATTTAATAAAATTATGAAAGCTTTTTTTGAAGGAATTCAATACTTATTCGTTAACATTTTGTTTGCTCCGCTTGACTTTTTACGTCGTTTGGAATTAGTTACATGGTTTGGCGCAAATACTATTAACTGGATTTTCATGATCATCTGTGCATGTGCAATCGTTTATTGGATTAAACAATTACGCATTTTTGATGATGCCGGAACAGAAAACCAAGATACAACAGCTCATTCATTTTTAAAATAAAACCAAACCCTTAATTAAAAGGGCTGGTTCAAATATTTTTTAAATTAGATCGAAGCCGATATCTTTTCTAAAATACATCTTATCAAAGCTTAGTTTATCTATGTTTTGGTAAGATTTTTTTATGGCCTCCTGGAAATTATCTCCATAAGAGGTTACAGCAATTACACGCCCTCCATTAGTAACGACATTTTTGCCATCTAATTTTGTTCCTGCGTGAAAAACTATCGAATCTGTAATATTTTCTAATCCAGAAATTACTTTTCCTTTTTCAAAATCTTCAGGATATCCGCCAGAAACTACCATTACAGTTGTTGCGCTTCTTGGATCAACTTCTAAATTAAAGTCTCCTAATTTTTGATCTGCAACAGACAAAAACAATTCAACCAAGTCAGATTTTAATCTTGGAACCACAACTTCAGTTTCAGGATCTCCCATTCTTACATTGTATTCAATAACGATTGGTTCTCCTTTTACATTGATAAGACCAATAAATACAAATCCTTTGTATTCGATTCCATCTTTTTGAAAACCTTCGATTGTTGGTTTTACGATACGTGTTTCAATTTTTTCCATCAAAACAGCATCCACATAAGGAACTGGAGAAACTGCTCCCATTCCGCCTGTATTTAAACCTGTGTCTCCTTCACCAATTCTTTTATAATCTTTTGCAGTTGGAAGAATTTTATAGCTTTTTCCATCTGTTAAAACGAAACAGCTTAATTCGATTCCATCTAAGAATTCTTCAATAACTACTTTTGAACTTGCTGTTCCAAATTTAGCGTGAACCAGCATGTTGCGTAATTCTGTTTTTGCTTCTTCAAGATCCTGAATAATCAAAACTCCTTTTCCAGCCGCTAAACCGTCGGCTTTTAAAACGTAAGGAGGCTGCAAAGTTTCCAGAAACTTACATCCTTCTTCAACAGTTTCGGCAGTAAAACTGTCATAAGCTGCAGTTGGGATATTATGTTTCATCAAGAATTCTTTTGCAAATTCTTTACTTCCTTCTAACTGCGCCCCAAGTTTTGATGGCCCAATAACCGGAATATGTTTTAAACTATCGTCGTTTTTAAAATAATCGTAAACTCCTTTTACCAACGGATCTTCTGGGCCTACGACTACTAAACTTATATTTTCTTTAAGCACTAATGCTTTTACTGCTTCAAAATCAGTTGGAGATATTGCAACGTTTTCAGCAATTGCAGCAGTTCCTGCATTTCCCGGTACTACAAAAAGTTTTTCGCAAAGCGGACTTTGAGTCATTTTCCATGCAAATGCATGCTCTCTTCCGCCTGATCCCAATAGTAAAATTGTCATGGTGTTGTTGTATTTAGTTGTGGTGCAAAAATACTTGCTTTTGTACGTAAAAAATAATTAAATCTTTAAAAAGTTGTTGGTTCTGCACTGTTAGTAATTCGTAAACATTATTTTTGACGAAAATTTTTCTGAAAATGATCCTCCTTTTTGATATTTCTCTTCAATTAAATGGTTTTCCTATAAAGAAGGCTAAAACCGAATTGGATAAAATTGTTCGTTTTTCTGAAAAAGAATTTGCTTCATTTCTTGAAAGCAAGAAAACAGAAATTGTTGATTTTCATCTCAAAAACAATCCTTTTTACAAAGGATTAGCAGGAAATGCAACGGCTCAAAATTGGGAAAATCTTCCTGTTTTAAATAAACAAAATTTACAAAAACCACTGGAAGAAAGACTTTCAAAAGGTTATTCTAAAAAAAATGTTTACCTCAACAAAACATCCGGATCAAGCGGAACTCCTTTTGTTTTTGCCAAAGACAAATATTCGCATGCTTTAACCTGGGCATCTAATATTATGCGTTTTGGCTGGTTTGGAATTAATTTTAATCATTCGTACCAGGCACGTTTTTATGGAATTCCAATGGATTTTATTGGATATCAAAAAGAACGTTTCAAGGATTTCTTAACACATCGTTATCGTTTTCCGGTTTTTGATTTATCTAATGAAGTTTTGGAGAAATTTCTACAGAAATTCAAAACAAAAAAATTCGATTACCTCAACGGATATACCAGTTCTATTGTTTTGTTTGCTAAATTTTTAGAACAAAAAAACATTATTTTAAATGAAATTTGCCCAACCATAAAAGCTTGTTTTGTTACTTCGGAAATGCTTTTTGAAATGGATAAAAAATTGCTGGAAAAACAATTCGGAATTCCAATTATCAGCGAATACGGCGCATCTGAACTAGATTTGATTGCTTTTGAAAACCCTCAAGGCGAATGGCAGGTAAATGCAGAAACTTTGTTTGTTGAAATTTTAGATGAAAACAATAATCCTGTTCCAAACGGTACAGAAGGAAAAATTGTAATTACTTCTCTTTTTAATAAAGCAAATCCTTTTATTCGATATGAAATTGGCGATATTGGAATTCTCGACGAAAAAAGCACTCCGCAAAAACCAATTCTAAAAAAACTTATTGGAAGAACAAACGACGTTGCGATTTTACCAAGCGGTAAAAAATCGCCTGGTTTGACCTTTTATTATGTAACCAAAAGCATAATTGAAGATGATGGAAATGTAAAAGAATTTATCATTAAACAAACCAAATTAGATACTTTTGAAATAGAATATATTGCTGAAAAAGAGTTAATTTCGGCGCAGATTGAAAAAATAAAAGATGCAATTGATTTGTATCTGGAACCTAATTTAAATTTTATCTTTTCTAAAAAAATAAAAATAGATCGAAACAAAAGTGGAAAACTAAAACAGTTTTCATCATTGCTGTAAAACTAAAAAAATGAAAATTACCATAATTGCAGGTGCAAGACCTAACTTTATCAAAATAGCTCCCATAATAAATGCTATAAAGCAAAAACAAAATGAAGGATTTGATATTTCATTTCGTTTAGTACATACTGGCCAGCATTATGATAAAAATTTAAGTGATACTTTTTTTGAAGAACTAAACATTCCTCAGCCCGATATCAATTTAGAAGTTAAAAGCGGTTCTCAAGCAGAACAAACAGCAGCAATTATGATTGCCTTTGAAAAAGAGTTAATTCAAAACCCTTGTGATTTGGTTTTAGTTGTTGGCGATGTAAATTCGACAATGGCTTGTTCTATTGTTGCCAAAAAATGTAATACAAAAGTGGCACATGTAGAAGCCGGAATCCGTTCTGGAGATTTAACTATGCCTGAAGAAATCAACCGAATGCTCACAGACAGTATTACCGATTACTTTTTTACAACCTCAACTTCAGCATCAGAAAATTTATTAAAATTAGGTTCAGATCCTAACAATATTCACTTTGTGGGAAATGTTATGATCGACACTTTATATCAAAATATTAATAGAATTTCGGCTCCAGATTTTTGGAACGAACATAAATTAAGCGAAAAAAAATATATCGTTCTAACTTTGCACCGCCCAGCAAATGTTGATGAAGTTTCATCGCTTATTAAATTATTGGAGGGAATCGATCTTTTGGCAAATGATAAGAAGATAATCTTTCCTATTCATCCAAGAACTCAGGCTATTTTAAAAGAAAGTAAAACTGATTTTAGAAATATTATTTTTGTTTTACCTCAAGGTTATCTGAATTTTATGTATTTAATTAAAAATAGTTTTGCTGTCATTACAGATAGCGGCGGTATTTCTGAAGAAACAACTGTTCTTGGAATTCCATGTTTTACAATGCGGGATAATACCGAAAGACCTGAAACAGAAACTATTGGTTCTAATACAATTGTAGGGACTTCTTTAGAAAATCTGAAAAAAGTTTTTGGCAGTTTTTTACAAAACGGTGCTAAAAAGTGCGGTATTCCAGATTTATGGGACGGAAAGGCATCTGAAAGAATTATTTCTATTTTATTGGATAAAAAATAATGAAAGACATTCTTATTATATCCAATTATTATCCGCCGGAAAAAGGAGCTGCTGCAAACAGAATTGAACAGCTCGCTTTAAAACTGGATCAAAACGGGTATAACGTTTCTGTGATTTCTCCTCTTCCAAATTATCCTAAGGGCGAACTTTTTCCAGAATATAAAAACCGATTTTCAGTTACCGAAAAAATTCAGAATATAACTTTAAAACGTCTTTGGATTTATCCGAGTAACAGTTCTAATATTTTTAAAAGAATTGTTTCTACATTATCGTTTTCTACAACTTTATTTTTTTATTTATTGTTTTCTAAAATACCAAAGAAAGTAATTGTACAATCTCCACCCTTATTATTGTCTTTTACTGCGGTTTTGGCTCTTTGGCTTAGAAGAAAAAAAATAATTTTGAATGTTTCTGATCTTTGGCCCACAGCTGCTATTGAACTTGGTGTTTTAAAGAAAAACAGCATTTCACATAAATTCCTGCTCTTTATTGAACGCTTTATTTACAGAAAAGCAAACCATATTTTCGGGCAGTCTAATGAAATTATAGATCATATCCATTCAATATTTCCAGAAAAAAAATGTTTTTTATACCGCAATTATCCTGATCATTTTATTGAAAACAGATTAGAAGAAAAACAGAATTTGAGTGAACCAATAAAACTATTTTATGCCGGCTTACTGGGAGTTGCACAAGGTGTTTTTGAACTTATTCAGGAATTGGATTTGAAAAATCTAAACATTGAACTTCATATTTTTGGGGATGGTGCCGAAAAAAATCAAATTCTAAATTTTTTAGAAAAAAACCAGACTGAGAAAATTATCTTTCATGGAATGTTAGAACGAAATGTTTTGCATAAAACTTTACAAAATTTAGATATTGCATTAGTCCCGCTAAAAACAAGAATTTATGGATCTGTACCTTCAAAAATATTCGAATACAGCGCCTTAGGTTTCCCGGTTCTTTATTTTGGAGGCGGTGAAGGAGAAAATATTGTTGAAGAAAATAATTTGGGATGGGTTGTTCCTGTTGAAGATTTTAAAAACTTAAACGACACATTAAAGCAAATTTCAGAATTTGGTAAAGAAGAAATTCAAATTATGAAAAAGACAATTTTCCTTCATGCAAAATCTCATTTCAATCTTGATGAACAAATGAAGAAATTAATTGAAAATAATGCCTTTTAATAAAATTGAATAAAAAAGAAAAAGGGAGAATATTATAGAAATATTTTCCCTTTTTTATTATTTAATGTAACTCGAAAAATCTTTATGTTCTTCTTTTGCCAGTTCTTCCGGAGAAAGTGATTTAAAATACTCATAGGTAATTTTCATTCCTTCGGCACGGCTTACTTTTGCTTCCCAGCCTAATAATTCCTTTGCTTTTGTGGTATCGGGCTGACGCTGTAATGGATCGTTTATTGGCAGCGGATGATATACTACCTTTTGATTTGTTCCAGTCAATTTAATAATTTCTTCTGCAAAATCTTTGATTGTGATTTCGTCCGGATTTCCAATGTTTACCGGATAAACATAATCTGAATGTAGTAATCTGTAAATACCTTCAACCTGATCGTCTACATAGCAAAAAGAACGTGTCTGCATTCCATCGCCAAAAATCGTTAAATCTTCGCCTCGTAACGCTTGCCCAATAAAAGCAGGAATTACGCGTCCGTCGTTTAATCGCATTCTTGGTCCGTAAGTATTAAAAATACGCACTATTCTGGTCTCTACACCATGAAAAGTATGGTATGCCATAGTAATTGATTCCTGAAAACGTTTTGCTTCGTCATAAACACCGCGAGGACCAATTGTATTTACGTTTCCATAATATTCTTCTGTCTGTGGATGCACCAACGGATCTCCATAAACTTCTGAAGTTGAAGCAATCAAGATTCTAGCTTTTTTTACTCTTGCCAATCCTAATAAATTATGCGTTCCCAGAGATCCAACCTTAAGTGTCTGAATTGGAATTTTTAAATAATCAATAGGACTCGCCGGTGAAGCAAAATGCAATATATAATCAAGATCGCCAGGAATATGAACGAACTTGGTGATATCATGATGATAAAATTCAAAATTTTCTAATTTGAATAAATGCTCAATATTTTTAAGGTCACCTGTAATCAGGTTATCCATCCCAATAACAAAATATCCTTCTTTGATAAATCTGTCACATAAATGCGATCCTAAAAATCCTGCCGCTCCAGTAATAAGTATTCTTTTCATGATAATTGTTTATACATCGCAAATGTAACTGATTTGAAAATTATTTTTCGGTTATAATTTCAAATTATCTTTATTCAACAACTGTTGATGTTCTTTATATTTTGTTCCAACAAATTCTTTTATCTCTTTTTCAAATCGTTGCTTTGAAAATGTAACAGCATGTTCGCGTATAATTTGAGGGTCGAAATTTTTTGTTTCAAAATTAAGTACTGCTTCTTTGATTTTTTCTGCAGATTGCTCTACAAAGAAAATTCCGGTTTTGTTTTCTATAACTGTTTCAAGTGTTCCTCCTTTTGCTAAAGCAATAACAGGCGTTCCGCATGCTTGTGCTTCAACAGGAATAATTCCAAAATCTTCCTCAGCAGCAAAAACAAATGCTTTCGCTTTCTGCATTAAGCTTCTCAGCTTTTTATTTTCAATATATCCTACAAACTCTATGTTGTTTTTGGCTGTTTTTTGAAGTTTTTCTAATTCTGGTCCGTCACCAGCAACAATCAATTTTAAATGTGGTAATTCGTTGAAAGCTTCTACTATCAATTGTGTTTTTTTATACGGAACAAGTCGTGAAGCTGTAAAATAATAGTCTTCTTTTATTTCTTCTAAACTAAAAAAATCAACATCAACTGGCGGATAAATTACGGTGGACTCTCTGTTATAAATCTTTTTAATTCGCTCAGCAATATGCTTTGAATTAGCAATAAAAAAATCAACATTATCTGAATTTGAAAGATCCCATTTCTGGATTTTATCTAATACTGATTTTGCATATAAACCTTTTAAACCTTTGTTTAATCCGGCATCTTTTAAATATTGCTCTCTCAAATCCCAGGCGTAACGCATTGGAGAATGACAATAACAAATATGCAATTGATTTTTGTTTGTCTTAATTCCTTTTGCCACAGCTGAAGAAGAACTGATTATTAAGTTATAGTCTCTTAAATCAAACTGTTCTACAGCAATTGGAAATAACTGTAAAAATTTGCGGTGATTTTTTTTTACTGTTGGTAATTTCTGGATGAAACTAGTTTTGGCTTTTTTTCCATTTAAAATAAACTTTCGGTCTTCATCATTCAAAAAGTCAATTAATGCAAAATGGTCAAAATCATCCCAGATTGAGTTTATAGAATGAATTACTTTTTCAGCACCTCCATTCACATAATACCAATCGCTAATTAGTGCTTTTTTCATTATTTTGTAAAATATTTCTAAATGCTTCCAAATGATTTTTAATAGATTTTTTCCAAGTAAATTTATCTAATTGTACTGCCCTTTTTTCTATTTCAATGCTTACTTTATTTTCTAAACAGTCTTTTATTTTTTGAGACAACTCTATATCATTTTTTGGATCAAAATAAATAACAGCTTCTCCTCCTATTTCCGGCAGACTTGAAGCGTTAGAACTAATCACCATTGTTTTTGCTGCCAATGCTTCTAAAACTGGTAATCCAAAACCTTCGTAAAGAGATGGAAATACAAATAACGATGCATTTTGATAATATAAAGGCAAATCTAAATCAGTTACATGTCCTGTAAAAATAACATTTCTTTCTAATTGGTTCGATTTTATGAATTCATTTATCTGATTATCTTCCGTAATAAATCCATCTTTTTTACCTACAATTAAAAGTTTATATTCTTCTTTTAATTGATTTGATAAAGCATTATAAGCTTTTAATAAAACAATTAAATTTTTATGAGGTTTGACATTTCCTATATATAAAATAAAATCGTTTGGAAGTCTTAAACTATTCTCTTTAAAATCTTCAAAAAATGGCGCATCTACTCCACAATAAACTACTTTAATTTTTTCAGATTCGGTGTTGGTATATTTTAGAATCTCACTTTTTGAAAATTCTGAAACAGTAAAAATTAAATCTGCTTTTTTTACTGCATTATCATATAAAATAGAACTATACTTTTTTTTAAGGAAAGAAATTGGAGAAATCCCGGTAAGATGATTTACGTCATGAATTGTTACAACTTTTTTCTTTGCACGAATAGGAAAAATAGGAAAATTAAAATGTGGAGACCAAAACACATCACATTTTGGTATTTTAAAAGCATAATAAAATTGTTCTTTTAGAGAATACATTTTACAATTGAACTCTATAACCTCAACTTTATTACTCCAATCAAATTGCATGATTTCATTTTTGTTTCCAAGAACTGTAACTGCATTAAATTCTGAAATTATACCCGGCAACACATTTTTTATGTAAGTACCAATTCCCGAAGCATTTATAAAACGAACATCAATTACTAATTTCATTTATATTAATTGGTTATAATCCTTTTCAAAAGTAAGTTTTAAAAATTTAATGATGTTTATTTTTTGTTTAAAACACATTCACCTTTAATAAAAAAAATTACTTTTGAAAAAAAAACCAAATGAAAAAAACAGCCTTTTTAATCAGTGTATCTTTATTAATTATTTCTTGTCAGCAACCTCAAAAAAAAGAAGAGGAAAAAACTCAAATAGGTAAATATCAAATGACTGTTATTCAAAGAGCTGATACTGGAGAGGTCTGCTTGTTTGTATTAGATACCGAAACCGGAACAGTTACCATGCGAAATGATAAATCAGGTTCATGGGCTCCTCAAGGAAATCCAGATGATTCTATTGACAAATCACTTTAATAATGGCAGGCTTCAAATGTTTTGGAGCCTTTATTTTCTAGAATTGTGATTAAAAACATCTTTTATAGTTTTAGCATTAATTTTATAAATTTTCTATTTCCATTAATTCTAATTCCATTTTACATTCATGTATTTGGAATTACTAATTATGGTCTTATTGCTATTTCTTTGTCTTTAATTAATTACATTTCAGTTATTAATGATTATTCCTGGAATGCTTTAGGTCCAATTAAAATTGGTCGATTAAATTCTGATATTGATGCAATCAGCAAATACATTTCAACAGTAATAAATACTAAGTTTTTATTAACTATTCCTTCTTTTTTATTATTGTTTTTACTCGCTCAGCTTTATAGTAATATTAGCAGCAATGCTTTATTTTTTCTTTCTTTATTTTTAATGCTTTTCTCGCGTACGCAGAATGCACATTGGGTTTTTATTGGTTTAAACAAAGTCAATGTGTATTGCATAATTAATTCAGTATTTAAAATAAGCTGTCTTTTAACTATATTGTTTTGTGTGAAAAACAAAGATTCTTTTCAAATTTTATTTTTTATACTTGGCATATTTGACAGCCTTATTTTTATAGTTTCTTACATTTATTTGTTATTAAAAGAAAACTTTGTTTATTCAAAAACCTCTTTTAAAGATATTTTTGCTGAATTACAAAGCGGTTTTAAAATGTTTCTAACTAATTTGACTGTTTGTTCTATCTTAAATTCCGGGACTCTTATTTTAGGTGTTTTTTTCGATTCCAAAATTGTTGGTATCTACAGTGTTTCTGAAAAAATTATTATGCTTGGTAAACATTGTATTGGAGTATTATTTCAAGGCGTTTTTCCTAAAATTTGTAATATTGGTATCGCTTCAATTTCTGAATTAAACAAAACGCTGCGTCAAATTTTCCAGTCTTATTTACTGCTCTTTTCCATTGGAACTGTGATATTAATTATATTTTCTGAACAAATTATCTCTGTATTAAGCAGTGAATATATTACTGAATCGAGTCAGTATTTAATTTTGCTTTCGCCTATTCCTTTAATTGCGTCTCTTAATCAATCTGCATATATGTCTTTGTTAATGCACGAAAAGAAAAACATTTACTTTAGCGGTTATTTTATTGGTTTAGTAATTAATGTTTCTCTTTCATTTCTATTGTCTTTTTTCTTTAAAGTCGAAGGAATGATTGCCGCACTTATTATAACTGAATTATTTATCACATTGTTTCTAAATTATAAAGTACTTTGCGATAAGAGTTTAAATTTCTTTAGAAAAAATGATTAAAGTTGGATTTCTTGTTTCATACGATTTCAAATATTTATACAAATCGATTCCACTCGTTTACGATGCTTCTGATTTGATCGTACTTGCTGTAGATAAAGATCGTTTAACATGGAGTGGAAATCCATTGTTTATTGATCCATCCTTTTTTGAATGGGTAAAAAAATTTGATACCTTAAACAAAATTGTAATCTACGAAGACACCTTTTACATTCCTGAAAATTCTCCTTCTGAAAATGATACACGAGAACGCAATTTGCTCGCAAAAGCAATGGGAGATGGCGGATGGCATATTCAAATAGACAGTGATGAATATTTTAATGATTTTAAAAATTTTGTTTCCTTTTTAAAAGAAAAAAAAGATTATTTAAAAAATCCCGAAAAACATCCTGTAGAAATTCATGTGCAGTGGATTACATTATTTAAAAAAGTTGAAGGGGGATTTTTATACATAAAAGATTCATTAGATGCTATTGAAGTGGCAACTAATTATCCTAAATACAAGTATATGAGAGCCACAAGGCACTCAAAAAAAATAATAACTAAATTTATCTTACTGCATCAATCCTGGGCAAGAGACGATGAAGAAATTTATACCAAAATAACAAATTGGTCTCACAGGGACGATTCTGACAACGCTGCGTTTTATAAATTTTGGAAAAATATAAATATTGATAATTATAAAGAGTTTACTAATTTTCATGAAAACGATCCAACAAAATGGAAATCACTTGAGTTTATTGCTGAAGATGAAATAGATTCTCTAAAAATAGAAATTAGCAGTTTTCAATTATTTAAGTTGAAAACTAAAAAATATCTAGTACAGTTTATGCGTGAAAAACTGCCAATATCGATTCAGAAAAAAATTGAAACTACTTTTAAAAGATTAGTTAAATGACAGAAACTAAAACAAATAAAACTGCTGTTTATTTTTTATACCTTTTAGCATTTGCTTCCTCTTTATATATGTTTGAGGCTGTTCAGTCAATTATAATGTCTGCTGCAAGTCTTTTTCTATTACTTCAATACAATTCAAAAAAGCACTTTTTATCAATTAAAACAGTGCCATTTCTTTTATCATTTTTTGTCCTCCTTGCTTTTAATATTTTTTATTATAATTCGAAAAGTCTGCAGATTATTGCTAACAGTTTTTTAATATTTATTATACCGCTGTTTAGTACATTTCTTTACGACTCTCCTTTTTTTAAACAGCAAAGAGAAAAGATTCTCCTTGTTTATTCCTTTTGTATTACCTTAATCAGCACATATATTGTAATTTTCTATATAAATGATATTCCCAATCATCATTTTAACTGGTATTTTGCTCGTTTTAATCTAGAAAATAATATTGATATTCACGGTACTTATATTAGTTTGTGGATTGCAATTGCGTTTCTTTTTGTTTTTAATTTTCTAGTTAAAACTCAAAATACAGCCTTGAAATTCAAAATACTTTTAATAGTTATTTGTATTGTTTTATTAGCAAGTTTGGTAATCGTTAATGCCAGAATGATCCTTTTTTCTACTTTATTTTTGACTGGATTAAACTGTTATTTTTTCTTTTATAAAAAAGATAAATTAAATACTAAAATGATTTTTTTTCCATTAATAATTCTATTCATGGGAGTGATTTTTTTATCACAACGATACAAAGATGATATTCAGTTTTTAAATAAAAATAAAATTGAAAACTCAAGTAGATATACCCTTTGTTTTTGTTCTTTAAAAGTAATTACTGATTCTCATTTTTTAGGAACAGACAATGGCTCTATACAGCCAAAACTTAATTCATGTTATGATGAATATGGTTTTAATGACTTATCAAAAGAAAATTTAAATTCTCATAATCAATACCTTGATTATTTTATGAAAGGCGGTTTTTTACTTTTTATTGCTTTTATTTCCACTCTTTTTATAAAACTTCGTTTTGCTTTAAAAAGCAGGAATTATTTATATTTTTCGATTTCTCTGTTGTTTTCTTTTTCTTTTTTGACCGAAAATATTCTGGTTCGTCAATACGGAATTTACATTTTTCTTCTCTGCGATGTTCTATTCCTCGGCTCTGTTGTGACGAATGAAGGCCATCGTACAAATGAAATAGAAAAAAACTAGTGTAGGTATTAAAAGCATACATCCGTCGCTTAAACAAACAAATAAATACGTTAATATTCCTAATAAGTAAACCTGGTTGTTATTTTTAGTTTGTAAAAAAATATATACCGGAGCAAAAAAAGAAACGCAAAATAAAAATAAACCAACAATACCAAATTGTCTAAATATAGATAAGTACACAATTTCATCAATTATCGTATAAGGGCCATTTCCAAAAAGTGTGATATCATTTACTTTTCTAATTTGTAAAATCCTTCCGCCAAGATTTGAGTCTAGAATAAATCCTTCCAGGGAACCATATTGAAAATATCTGGTCATAAGAACTGATCCAATAACAAAAAGTAAAATCGCTCCTGCAAGATAAATTTTAGCTAATTGATATAATTTATTCCTATAAAGAATTAAAAAGAAGAAAAGTAAACCAATCCAAACTGTTCTTGATAAGGTTAATAGTAAAGCCAGGATAACAATGAAAATTTTAATTTTTGATGTTGTTTTTTTATAAAAAACAGGAAAAAGCATTAAAGTACATACTCCAAAAATATTTCCATTATTATACGTTGAGATTAATTTAGCAATAGAACCTCTTTGATTAAATTTAGATCTTGCCAGCTCTCCCAAATCATCAGCATTAACCGTTATATAGGGAATTTCTAAAAAATGACCATAAATCTGTTTGTATGAAAACAAGAAAATACCATAAACAGAGATTAGAAAAACAGCATTAGCTATTATTTTTTCAATATAATCATGATTTATTTTAGTTAGAAAATATCCTAAAATAATATAAAATAAAAAAGGCAGGAAAACAAAGCTGATGTAGAAAGCAATAAAATTACCCGTTGAACCTTCGTATCCAAATATTAATAAATGAAGTGAAAAATATACCACAAATGGTAAAGTTGCCACATAGCACATAAAATGCCGGCTGTTAACCGGGAATTTATATTTGCTGACTATAATAATTGTCGAAAGAATTAATAAAAAACCCAGATATAAATATCCCCATGTCAAAGGAATTCCGGCAATCTTAAATCCTCCTTTTGGAATTATTATCAATAATAAGACTCCTAAAAAAAATAAAATCTCTCTTAGTCTTTCATTATTTAATTTAAGTAATAAAATGTTTTTCATCTTAAAAATAAGAAATGACTGCCTACGATAATAATTAGGCTTGTAATGCCTGTTGTTTTTTATAAAATCTTTTTAAAAATACTATACTAATAAAAGCAAATACAAACAAAAATGGTAAAATAAACCTCATTTTTCCCTTTAAAGTTTCAAAATTTTCAATATTTGTAACGATTGAACTTTCTTTTATAATTTTATTAGAAGTAATTAACTCTACTTTTAAGACTCCATTTTCTCTAACAAGACCTTCTTTTGTTTTAAGTATATCATTAAGCTGTATGTTTTCATTATAATATACCAGCTTATCATTTTTTACTGAACCCAACGATTCTGAATTAGAAAATTTGTTTAGAATATTATCAATTTGCAAAAGAATTTGATCATTTGCCTTTATCTTTTGTTTGATATTATCTACAGTTGTTTTTTGTACCTCAGCATAATAATCACTTGTATTAAAATAATTCAATAATGCTTTTACCGTATTTTCATCTTTCAATGGAAATTTGGTTGAAAAAGTAATAATGTAAAAAGGATAATTTTTAGTAGTGGTTGTTTCCTTAATTATAGATTTTAAGTCTCCGTTTGTCATTAACTTTAAAACCTCTAAATTTTGCTCATTGTTATTAACAAACTTAAAAACATCAACAATTGGTTCTATTTTTATATTGGATATTCTTGAATTCTCTGTTAATCCAATTTTATTAAAAAATGATTTGTCATCAGTTATAATTTTCGATTGAATTAAATCAACCTTACCGTATAAATAATCGACACTGCCAAAATTTGGTGTTACAATTATTTGATTATTATATGTTTTTTGAGTCTTATCTAAAAAAAGTCCTGTTCCAAATCCTACAACAACTAAAATCAAGACAATCAGCCAATTTCGTATAAAGAATTGAATGCTTCTAAAGATAGAAGTATTAATTCTTTCAAAAAAGTTACTTATTTTTTTTGAAATCAAAACCAAATCAACCTCTTGATCTGTGATATCCTGCGGTACTTTTGTACTCATTTACAATTATTATTTGATGTTGAAAATCTGTTCTAAAATCTTAATCGTAATTAAATACGTTGGTTTTACTCCAGTCGTTCCTAATCCGCCCGAAGCCAATGTACTTCCGGTTTCTAATGGATTATCTGAAGCATAATAAGCATAACGAACTTTAATATCTTGAGGAACGCTTTTTCTAATTTTTGATGCCGACTGAATTGCTTTTTGGTAATAAGATCCTTCCATTTCAAGACCAATTACACCCCAAGTCGACTCGTGAAAGAATTTCAATAAATCTCGGTTTTGTAATGATGTTCCTAAAACCGTTACCATTGCACCTTCATAAATGTCAATATCGTTTCCTTCGAACATTGCGCCTGTAAGTTCGTTTTCAAAGAAATAATTATCTGCCGTTCCTTCGTTTATATGTGCCGATGGAATCATGATATCTCCTTTTCCACCTTCCAGAATTCCGGCTTTACCCATTATAGAAACCGATTTTACATTTAGTAATGTTTCTTTTTTATAAGGTTTTAAAAGCTCGTCTATAGTTTCATAAGCCTGCTCACCAAAAGCATAGTCCATTACAATAATAACCGGTTTTTCTTCGCCTACATTGGCATGAGAAAATGCAGTTTTTGCCCAGTCAATTTTGGCAGTATCAAAAATCTGGACGTCGATATTAGTTCCTGATGTGTCTGGAAGAGAAATCATTCCATTTTTCAAAGCTAGTTCTTCAACCTGAGATCTTATTTCTTTTGAACCTGAATTGCTCAATTCCTCATAAATAAAGAAATCTGTTTTGCCTTTAAATTTTGATGTTAATAAAGGTGTCGCAAAAATTGAGTTCATCACACTATGCATATTGGCACTAATTACGTGAATTGGACGTTTTAAAAGGCTGTTTGCCTTTAAAACTTCCTTAATGTTAGTAGCCCAGATTTCTCCGTGAATATGGTGTCCTAATCGTTCACGTAGAACGGGACTAAAAGTTATTGTGCGTTTGTTGTTTTCAACAATTTCTTCGATCGCTAATTTTCCTAACCAATAAATTACATGCAAAAAACGATCTGGCGCACTTTCTGAACCAAAAGCATCGTAGATATCCAAAACTTCTTCAAAAGTTCTGGCTAAAATATTTGCTGCGTGCGAAATCGCTTTTTCTTTTTCAATCTGTGTCAGCTTTTTGGTTTGCGTTACAGCTTGTTCTAATTTTAACCAATCACGCGAAACTTCTCCGCCATCGTCAATTAAAACTCTGTTTTTTATTTTGTGTGATTCGATGAAAATAAAAGTCAAATGCGTCAGGATATCATAAATGTCTGAACGTCCGCGCGTGATTTCGACATTCATTTGTTCTTCGTCGATTCTGTAACAGTTTCTTCTTCTTTTTGGAGGAACAATTGGCTGAAAATGTGATTTAGAATATCCTTCATCAGAAGTTAAATTGATAAATCGGCATTGTTCTATTCCTATTGGAAGACGTTCTATAACGTATAAAAGTCCGTTTAGTTCTACTTTTTCTTCGGCAATATTTCCGTAGATTTCAGGACGTAATGCTAATAATGATTCGCGTAAGCTGTCGCCAGAAACCCCCATTGGTTTATAAAAACCACGGTTAAATAAATGGCGCATTGTAATGTACATTTTTTCAATCGCTGCCGATGATTCCTGAGCTCTTGATCTTGATATATGTTTAGTTTCTTTCATTCTATATGTATTTAAAATCTTCGTAATAGTGAAGACCATTCTATCTTTTCGATAAACGAAAGTAGGAAATATTAATATTATTTTTGTTGAAAACTAGAAATGTGTTTTAATTATAACATTTATTTTAAATTAGGATTTACAACTTCGATAACTTCGCATTCAGCTGCCTTATGAGGTCCTTCCATAAAAAAACCTTTTAAACCAATTTTAATTCGTTCTTTATGAAGTTCAATAAGGCTTTCATTTAATATCCACATTTTTGCTTTTCCAGAAGTTGGAACTCGTAATGATTTATCTAAAATAATATTATTGTCATTATCTAAAAATTCAGGCCAAATCATCCATAATTTTTTTGCTTCTTCATCTTCAGAATACATAAAATCAGAACGATACCCTTGCATTGGATTTCCTGTTTTTCGACCTCCTTCGTCTGGTGTAAAAAATCTATAGGTAACTATAAAATCACATTCTCGATTTTTAATTTGTTCGTAAGGTGTATGAACATCCATTATTTATATTTTTCAAAATCAACCTCAACTTTTTGAAAGTGTTTATTTGTATCTAAAAGTAAATCTATTTTAATGATACATTCCTGATTATCATCTGCCGTTATAAAAGCAAAATCCCAAATGTCTTTTGAAATGGAAAATAAACCAATGTCTGAACTGACTTCCATTAAAATTTCATCGTTCATCCAAAGATCATTAATTTCATCAATTTTTGGGTTTATTGATGCCATTGAACCTAATAAATCGGTAAGAAAATATTCGTTTTCTGCTCCACTAAATATTTCAATTAACAAATCCTGAGATTTATATCCGGGCCTTAAATGATATTTATATTTCATGAGTAAAAAACCTCATTTCTATTTCAAATTATCTGCAATCTTTCTGTCATTCGACAATCTCGGAATTTTGTTCTGTCCGCCTAATTTTCCCTGCGATTTCATGTATTCCTGAAATCCGTTTTTTGAAACTCTGGTTATTACAACTTTTTGCAGCACATTTCCGGTAATTAAATCGTCGTAATAAATGTTTTGTTTTCGCATCGAATCGTCTATAGCTTCGGCGAAAGCCTGCATATTTTCGGGCTCTTTTTCGAACTCAATCAGCCATTCGTGGTACGGCAGTCCATTTGCAGGCGTAATTTGCGGAGCAACAGTAAATTCATTTATTACAATGTTGGTACCCGCTGTTGCCTCTTTCATTGCATTTTCGACTTCGTTAGCGATAACATGTTCTCCAAAAGCCGAAATATAATGTTTTATACGTCCTGAAACTATGATGCGATATGGTTTTAAAGAAGTAAACTGAATCGTATCTCCAATATTATATCCCCAAAGTCCTGCATTTGTAGAAACAATTAATGCATAATTTACGCCAATCTCAACTTCGCCAATCGTGTAACGTTTTGGGTTTTCGGTAAAAAACTCATCGGCTTTAATAAATTCATAGAAAATCCCCGAATTTAAAAGCAGCAGCATTCCTTTTTCTTTTTGTGAATCCTGATAGGCAAAGAAACCTTCAGAAGCAGGAAACAACTCAATGCTGTCAACTTTTTTACCAATCATTTGTTCAAACTTAGCGCGGTAGGGTTCGTAATTAACACCGCCATAAATAAACAAATTAAAGTTTTTAAAAATCTCTCCTATCTTTTTTCCGTCGCTTTTTTCCTGTAAACGCTCAAAATACATTTGTACCCAAGACGGAATTCCGGAAATAACAGACATGTTTTCTTTTATTGTTTCGCCAACAATCGCATTTACTTTTGTATCCCAGTCTTCAATACAATTGGTTTCCCACGAAGGCATTCGGTTTTTTTGTAAATATTTCGGAACAAAATGTGCCACAATTCCAGAAAGCCTTCCAAATTTAATCCCGTGTTTTTCAGTCAAAATTGGGCTTCCCTGCAAAAAAATCATTTTTCCATCAACAAAATCAGCATTTCCGGTTTCGTTTATGTAATGCAAAATTGCGTTTCGTGCAGCATTTACATGCGTAGGCATTGATTCTTTGGTAAGCGGAATATACTTAGCTCCCGAAGTTGTTCCCGATGTTTTAGCAAAATAAAGCGGTTTTCCTTTCCACAAAATGTTTTCTTCGCCAATTTTTACCTTTTCGATATAGTCTTTTAAATCTTCGTAATCTCTAACAGGAACATTTTTCTGAAAATCTTCAAATGTCTTTATAGTATCAAAATGATGGTCTTTTCCAAATTGGGTGTCTTTTGCATTTTGAATCAAACTTTTAAAAACTTCAAATTGTGTTTCGACTGGTTTAGCAGACCAGGCTTGAGTTTGATTGTATATTTTGCGGGCAAATATCTTTGCTGCTATCGATTTAATTGACATTTTTTGTGGTATTATTTTTTGTCACCCTTGTTTTTCTTTGTCTTACTTTCACCCGACTCCTTCTCTGTTTTGGCAACATCTTCTCTCAATTTTATTTCTTCTTCAGAAGCTTTCATATTAAGGTCTGTTGGCACATCGGCATCAGCCAAAATAGAATCTTTATTGAATTTAGCATATTCTAATTCCCCTTTCAAAACTTTTTGAACTCCTTTTATATAGGCTTCGTTTTTTTTGAGCGCTGTTTCTAGTGAGTCTGATTTTATCGCCAGCTTAGTTGCATTTTTTTTCAATTCAGAAGAAGAATAACCCGGAATAAATTCTCGGAGCGGTGTAAATGCAATAATAAAAGTAGTAACTAAAATTAAAAATATACCGCCTAAAGTAAACGTTACAAATACGTTCATTAAAGTAAGTCTGAATGAAAAAATCTCTTCAAAAGTGTCTTCATTCAAAATTACCAGTCGGTTTTTGATGAATAATTTCTTTCTAAGGTTTCTTTTCTTTTTCTTAGCCATTATGGTAGTTTATACGAGCAAATATAGCAATTAATAGTCTTGCTAATAACTGAAAAAAAGGTCTAAAATTATTAATTTAATGATTTTATAAAATATTTAACGCAGTAAAAAACAAATATTTTAATCCAAAAACACTTGTTGTTCGTATATTCTATATACCTTTGCGGTGAAATTTTAAATCAATTTGCTTCGGCATTAAATATAATAGTCATGGGAAGATTAGGTCTTACAGAAATCCTTGTTATCGTAGGTATTGTGATATTACTTTTTGGAGGTAAAAAAATTCCAGAATTAATGAAAGGTTTAGGAAGTGGAATTAAGGAATTTAAAAACGCTGCTAAAGACGATCAACCTGCTCCTGCTAAAAAACAAGAGGAAGAACAAAAATAGTAACCTTCAACTTATCAATGAGTCCCAGACTGCAATTTATAGAATTGTAGTCTGGGATTTTTTTTATATCTAAAAAATCTTACTTTTAGAGTCCCAAACTTATTAAACAATAATTATGAAAAACCTACTTCTGATTACTGTTGCTTTTTTGTGTCTCGAAAGTAATGCACAAAAGCAGCCGTTTCCGGCCAATGTTGTTTTTAACAATGGCCTAATGCCTTCTGCCAAAAACAGTCAGGATGCAAAAAACAATTATGATACCTGGAAAACCAATTTTGTAGAAGGCTGTTCTAATGGACGCTATCGGGTAAAATTTGATTCTTCCTGGGAAACTGTTTCTGAGGGAATTGGATATGGAATGCTGCTTAGCGTTTATATGGCCGATAAAACTCTTTTTGATGGGCTTTGGCTGTATTACAAAGACAATGTAAACAATAACAAAGTAATGAATTGGAAAATTAACGGCTGTTCTGGAACTATTGGTCAAAACGGAGCAACTGATGCTGAACTGGATGCTGCTTTTGCTCTTATCGTTGCCGATTATCAATGGGCAAGTGCCGGAACTATTCATTATAAAAATGACGCCACGGCTCTAATTTCTGCCATAAAAAATCACGAAGTTGAAGCAAAT
Organism: Flavobacterium johnsoniae UW101; assembly: GCF_000016645.1. Classification (NCBI taxonomy): domain Bacteria; kingdom Pseudomonadati; phylum Bacteroidota; class Flavobacteriia; order Flavobacteriales; family Flavobacteriaceae; genus Flavobacterium; species Flavobacterium johnsoniae. Next base: position 1,167,302 of record NC_009441.1, on the reverse strand, counting down.
ACTTATGTTTTAAAACCCGGAGACCAATTTGGCGGAAGCCAGATTACAAATCCGTCTTACTTCTCTCCTGCTTATTATAGAGTTTTTGGAACTTTTACAAATGATACCGCTTTCTGGAATCAGATTGCTGCGAAATCGTACACTATTATCAACAACAATTTAACGCAAAATAATGCTGTAGGCGGTTTGGTTTCTGACTGGTGCGAAGCTTCCGGCGCTTATTCTTCTCAGGCAGGAGGTTATGCTAATGGCGGTAAAATGTATACTTACGACGCGGCAAGAACCCCATGGAGAATCGCTGTTGATTATTTATGGCACGGAAATGCTGATGCTAAGGCTTATGCAAAAAAATCATCAGATTTTGTTCGTGTCAATCTTGGCGGATCTTTAAACATTAAAGACGGTTACAATCAAAACGGAAGCGTAAGCGGTCAATGGCATAATGCTACTTTTGTAGGGGCGTTTGCCTGTGCAGCGATGGCGGGTGAAAATCAAAACCATTTAGATGCTTCTTATACCGACTTAAAAAATCTTAACGAGCCTAACAGCTATTTTAATCATACACTAAAAACACTATACTCCTTTTTACTAACAGGTAATTTTTATTTACCGCTAAACGCCAATTTGTCTAATGATACTTTTGATATTGAAAAATCTACAGTTACGCTTTACCCAAATCCGAGTCCTGATCGAATCACAGTTAACGCACCTCAGCAATCAACTATTTCAGTAATTTCGCCTTCAGGCAGTGTGATTTATCAAAAGAAAACAACATCTGAAAATACCGAAATAAACCTGGGTTCTCAATCGTCTGGAATTTATTTTGTAAAAATATCTAATGATGATTTTAAAAGCATAACCAAAAAAGTGATTTTGAAATAATCCTAAAAATAGAAACTCCCAAATTACGAATGTAATTTGGGAGTTTTTTTATTATTCCAGTTTTGGAATTTTTATAAAATCATTGTCAATTGAATTCTCTTTCTATCTTCGTCAACTTCAGTAACCTTAACATCAACATGTTGATGCAATTTAACCACTTCGTTTACGTCGCTTACAAAGCCGGCTTTTAACTGCGAAATATGCACTAATCCGCTTTCTTTGATTCCGATGTCAACAAAACAGCCAAAGTTGGTGATGTTATTAACAATTCCCGGAAGAATCATTCCTGTTTTCAAATCTTTGATTGATTTTACATTTGCATCAAATTCAAAAACCTTAGCAGACTTTCTTGGGTCTAATCCAGGCTTTTCAAGCTCTTTTATGATGTCTTTCAGCGTAAGTAAACCAATTTCAGGTGTTACATACTTTTCAGGCTTAATAAGGGCTGTTTTCTCTTTATTAGCAATTAAGTCGTTTAAAGAAATATTCAAATCTTTTGCCATCTTTTCAACAACTGGATAAGCCTCTGGGTGTACAGCCGAATTATCCAGCGGATTTTTAGCATTTGTAATTCTAATAAACGCTGCTCCCTGCTGATAAGCTTTATCTCCTAAACGCGGTACTTTCTTAAGCTGTTTTCTGTCTTCAAAAGGTCCGTTTTCAGAACGGTATTGTACAATGTTTTCGGCCAGCTTCTCCCCAATTCCACTCACATAGCTTAGTAAATGTTTACTTGCTGTGTTAATGTTAATTCCAACCGAGTTCACGCAGCGAATTACTGTACTGTCCAATTCTTCTTTTAGTTTTGTCTGATCAACATCGTGCTGATACTGTCCTACTCCAATTGCTTTTGGGTCAATTTTTACCAATTCGGCCAACGGATCTGAAAGTCTTCTTCCAATAGAAACTGATCCACGAACTGTTACATCATAATTCGGAAATTCTTCTCTCGCAATTTTTGAAGCTGAATATACCGAAGCTCCTGCCTCAGAAACCACAAAAACCTGAACTGGCTTGTCGAACGCGATTTTTTTGATGAAAAATTCAGTTTCGCGAGAAGCCGTTCCGTTCCCAATAGAAATGGCATCAATTTGATATGCATTTACCATCGAACGAATTTTCTTGATCGCCATCGATTCCTCATTTTGCGGCGCATGTGGATAAATCGTTTCGTTGTATAATAAATCGCCTTTTTCGTCCAGACAAACCACTTTACAACCGCTTCTAAATCCTGGGTCAATTGCCAAAATACGTTTTTCTCCCAACGGTGGCGCTAATAATAACTGTCCTAAATTGTTAGCAAAAACCTGAATAGAATTAGCATCGGCTTTTGCTTTTGCTTCCTGCAGGGTTTCATTTCCAATTGCCGGATTCAATAAACGTTTATAACTATCTTCAATTGCTAATTGCAAATGAGCTGTTGAATTATTTTGCTTTTTAATGATAATTTCGTCAATAACATCGTAGGCATCGTCGATATCAACATCGATTTTCATTTTAATAAAACCTTCATTTTCTGCACGTAACATTGCTAATAAACGGTGTGCCGGCGCTTTTGTTAAAGGCTCTTCCCAATCAAAATATTGGTTGAATTTTTGTGCGCCTTCTTCCTCTGCTTTCTTTTTAACCACTTTTGTTGTGATTGTCGCTTTACGTTGAAACAATCTTCTTAATTGTTTACGAACGTAAATATTTTCGTTAATCCATTCTGCTACAATATCTCTTGCGCCTTGAATAGCGGCTTCTTCGTTAATAACATTTTCATTAATGTATTGTGTCGAAATAAAATCGATATCAGCGTCACTTTCAGATATAATCAGTTTTGCCAAAGGTTCAAGACCAAATTCGCGCGCCACATCGGCTTTTGTTTTTTTCTTCTTTTTATATGGAAGGTAAAAATCTTCAATTTCTTGTAAATCAAAACTTTCTTCAATTTTTTTCTTCAATTCTGGCGTAAGTGCTTTTTGCTCTTCAATTGATTTTAAAACGGCTTCTTTACGTTTTATAAGCGTATCATAATCTTTTTGAAGTTTCGCAATCTGCTCAATTACAGTTTCATCAAGATTTCCGGTAGCGTCTTTTCGGTATCGGGAAATAAACGGAATCGTACAATCTTCCTCTAGTAATTTTACTGTGTTTTGAATACTGACTGCCGGTGCCTGAACAGACTTGGCAATGAATTGAATATTAGTCATACTTTTAATGAAATAAATTCTTAATTATAAGTTGATATAATTTACTTGTTAAAACGAATTGGTAAATTAATCAAACATTTGGCTAAAATAATATCTTTGTTTTTAATTTTACGCCAATGAAAATTTTTTTACTTTATTTTTTAGTTGTTAACATATTCGTTTTTATTCTGGCCGGTTATGATAAAAATCTGGCTCGGAAAAATAAACGAAGAATTCCCGAAAATACGCTGTTCTTTCTACAACTAATTGGCGGAACACCTGGTTTATTAACAGCTATGTTTTTGTTTAGACATAAAACGAGGAAAACTTCATTTATTGTCAAATTCATATTAATTCTCTTGGTGCAGGCTGCTTTTATTTATTTAAAACTATCGGGCAGAATATAGATATTAACATTGTTAATAACCTCAAAAAGTATCATTTTAGAACAAATTAATTGCCTGATTTTAAATATTTTAAATAAAAAACCGGATGAATTTAAAAAATCCGCCCGGTGTGTTTTATCTATATTGGTGCGAAGCACCGAATTTTTTTTGACTTTTTACGAACAAGCAATCTTATTAACTCGGTTTTGATGTCTTCCGCCTTCAAAAGCCGTATCAAGGAAAGTTTCGACGATTTCAACAGCTTGATGAATTGATGTAAATCTCGCTGGAATACTTACAATGTTTGCATCGTTATGTAAACGCGTTAAATAAGCAATTTCTTTAGTCCAGCATAAACCAGCTCTTACTTTAGGGTGTTTATTAACCGTCATTGCAATTCCGTTACCGCTTCCGCAGATTACGATTCCAAAATCTGCTTTTCCTTCAGATACATCATTAGCAACTGGATGTCCAAAATCAGGATAATCAACAGAAGCATCTGTATCTGTTCCATAATTGGTCACTTCATATCCTCTTGCTTCAAGCATAGCTACAATTGATTTTTTATATTCTGGTCCTGCGTGGTCGTTTCCTATCGAAATTTTCATTTTTCTATACTATTAAGTTGTGTTATGCAAATTTACTTAATAAATAGATGTTCGCCACGAATTGCACCAATTTTCACAAATTTTTTTCTTTTAAATAGTATATAAACACACAATATAAATTCGTGTACATTCGTGATCCAGATAAGTATCTGGAGTAGCAAAACACTTTATTTTACAACTATCTTACTGTCAAAACCTTATCAGTTATTAACAATTTTAATAACTTCATAAGTATCTCATAATCAATAAATAATAAGCATAAAATTTGTTAAAATTTTGAGGTGTTAATAGGAGTTTGTAATTGCTTGATATTCAATTAACTTTAAGTTAACAGAAAATGTTAATAAGTTCGAAAAGAAAATTAGAAGTTTTTTTTGGTTGTTTCAAAAAAATACCTAATCCAAAACTGGAATTAAATATGCAAGAAAAGTTTCGTGAATTTTTGGAAAAGTTATCAATATCAAAAATACCATTTTCAACAGAAATCAACATATCAACTTATCTACAAAATGAATTCAATTTTGGTTGTCAACCGTTGTTAATTAAAATACAAAAAGTCTTATAAATAAGTAATTTAACTAAAAATAACTATGTTGATAACTCAGAATAAATAAGTAAAACGAGATTTCAATGACTTCAAAAAAAAAATTATTCGACATATTAACAAGCTATAATAACCATAATTTTTTTTAAAATTTTTAAAAATCTTTTTTGTTGTATTTAATATATGTTGAAAACTAAAAAAGTTGAAAAGGAAAAAAAATTTTTTGAGTTTGAATTTTACTTCTGTTTTGAGTTTGTTTTTGAAGTTTGTTTCAGACGATTTTGAGAGGATTGTTGAGATTGTCCAGAATTTGCTGAACTTGTTCGAAGTCTTCCGGATGAACTTTGAGTTTGATTCCGCCCAGTGCATTTGAGTAAAGAGGCATAACGGAAAGTGTCATTTCGTTTTCGAAAAAATACGGGATTTCTTCCTGTTCAAGTAAGTGTTTGAGAACCACTGTTTCGTGTTGATAATTGAATACGGCGATTGTCTTAAAGCTTTCCATATGAGGTCTTTTTGTAAATGTACGAAAAGTTATATTTTTAATAATTCTATTTGTTAAAAAGAATTATCTGATTTCTTATTTGTAATTTTAAACCTTATAAGAAAAGATATATGAGTAAGAAAATTAGAAAGCCGATAAAAAAAGAGAAAGATTTCTCTGGGAAGATCCTTAAAATTTTATCGCAGAATGCCAATAAGCCATTTAATTACAGACAGATAGGAGCGAAGTTAGAACTTGACGATACAAAAAGCAGAAACCAGATTATCAAAGACTTAAAGATTCTGGCTGCACAAAAGAAAATTATAGAAACAGAACCTGGAAAATATTTAGTTAAAGCTGTTAGTCAGGATTACTACGAAGGAACGATAGATATGACGAGCAGAAAAACGGCATATTTTATTTGTGATGAATTTGAAGAAGATGTTTTTATTCCGACCAATAATTTGAATCGTGCTTTAGACAAAGACAAAGTAAAAGTTTACGTTTATAACCGAAGAAAAGGAAAAAGACCTGAAGGTGAAGTAATTGAAGTAATTGAAAGAGATAAAACAGAGTTTGTTGGTGTAATTGACATTCAGCCAAACTTTGCTTTTGTTTCTACTGCCAATCCAAAAATGTACACCGATATTTTTATTCCAAAAGATAAATTGGGAGAAGCAGAAAACGGTGATGTTGTTTTAGTTAAGATTGAAGACTGGCCTAAAAGAGCTGATAGTCCGTTTGGATCTGTAATTCGTGTTTTAGGAAAACCTGGAGAACACAATACAGAAATTCATGCTATTCTGGCTGAATATGGACTGCCATCTGATTTCCCGGTAGAAGTAGAGGTATATGCTCAAAAGCTGGATACCTCAATTCAGGAATCAGAGATTGCAAAACGTCGTGATATGCGTGATACACTTACGTTTACGATAGATCCAAAAGATGCAAAGGATTTTGATGATGCCTTGTCTTTCAAAAAGTTAGAGAATGGAAACTTTGAAATTGGAATCCATATTGCCGATGTTTCGTATTATTTAGAAGAAGGAACCATTCTTGATGATGAAGCGTACCAAAGAGCAACTTCAGTTTATTTGGTAGATAGAGTAGTGCCAATGCTTCCGGAAGTATTGTCTAACTTTGCCTGTTCACTTCGTCCGAATGAAGAAAAATATACATTCTCTGCTATATTTGAAGTTTCGCCAACTGCACAAGTTATCAACCAATGGTTTGGAAGAACGGTAATTTATTCAGATCAGCGTTTTGCTTACGAAGAAGCACAATATATCATTGAAACAAAAGATAATACAATTCCGGTTGATGTTTCTATTACCGGAGAATCGTATGTGGTTTCAGATGAAATTAGAGAAGCAACTTTGAAATTAGATGAATTAGCGAAGATTTTAAGAAAGAAAAGAATGCAGCAAGGTGCTATTTCTTTTGATAAAGTTGAAGTTAAATTTAATCTTGATGCAGAAGGAGAACCAGAAGGAGTTTACTTCAAAATCTCAAAAGATGCCAATCATTTGATTGAAGAATTTATGCTTTTGGCAAATAGAAAAGTAGCTGAATACATTGGTAAACAAAAGAAAACCTTTGTTTATCGTATTCACGACGAACCAAACGAAGATAAGTTAATTGCAATGCAAACTGTAATTGCTAAATTTGGTTATAAAATTGATTTTAGAAATAAAGGTGATATTGCCAAATCATTGAATTCTTTAATGGAAGAAGTAAATGGTAAAAAAGAGCAAAACTTAATTGATACTCTTGCAATTAGAAGTATGAGCAAAGCCAAATATTCAACAGATAATATTGGTCATTATGGTTTAGCTTTTGATTATTACAGCCATTTTACATCGCCAATCCGTCGTTATCCTGACGTTATGGTACACAGATTGCTGCAATATTATCTGGATGGAGGAGCTTCTGTAGATGAAGAAACCTACGAAACAAAATGTCTGCATTGTTCGAACATGGAAAGTTTAGCGACTAATGCTGAACGTGATAGTATCAAATACATGCAGGTTAAATACATGCAGGATCATCAGGACGAAGAATTCCTTGGTGTTATTTCTGGTGTTACCGAATGGGGAATTTATGTTGAAATCGTTTCTAATAAATGCGAAGGAATGGTAAGAATCAGAGAAATAAAAGATGATTACTATACCTTCGATGAAAGACAATATGCTTTGGTTGGTGCTACTTCAAACAGCATTTTGCAATTAGGGGATGAAATTTATGTTAAAGTAAAAAATGCCGACTTAGTGAAAAAACAACTGGATTTTCATTTTTTAAGACGAGCAGAATAAATATTAATTAAAAAAATAAAAGTATGAGAAAGCTAATTATTGGAGCAGCAATTTTATTTGTACAAATGTCTTTTGGTCAGGTAACCAAAGAATTAGGAGATTTTGATACCGTAAAAGTTTACGACAAATTAAGTGTAAAATTAGTTCAGTCATCTGAAAATAAAGTTGTTATAAAAGGAACAAGAGAAGCAGAGTTAGAAGCTGTTAACAAAAATGGCGTATTAAAATTAAGAATGCCTTTTCCTAAACTTTTGTCAGGAAATGATCTTGAAGTAACTTTGTATTATAAACATATTGAACTAATTGATGTTAATGAAGGCGCTTCTGTAAACAGTAATGAAACTATAAAAGCAACTTCATTTAAAGTTAGTGCGCAGGAAGGTGCAAAAATTAATGTAGATTTGAATGTTGATAAACTAAAAGTAAGTTCAGTTTCTGGCGGAGAAATTACAGTAAATGGTAAAGCAGACAATCTTGAGGCGAGTTTAGGAGCCGGCGGTTACTTCCTTGGAAGTAAATTAACCACTTCTCAGACCAAAGTAAGCGTTTCTGCGGGCGGAAAAGCTGATGTTAATGCTTCGACCCTTGTCGATGCAAAAGTAAGCGCAGGAGGCTCTATTTATATTTATGGAAATCCGAAACAAGTAAATCAGAAAACAGTTTTAGGCGGTAAAATTGAAATAGTAAAATAACAAGTCGTATTTTGATGATAAATGATATTCTGGCTGGACTGCCATGGGGACTTTTTCTAAGCTTTATGGTAGGTCCGGTATTTTTTATACTATTAGAAACCAGTATTACTAAAGGATTCAGAGCTGCAATAGTCTTTGATTTTGGAGTAGTTCTAGGTGATATTTTTTTTATAGCAATTGCTTATTTAGGAAGTTACAGATTGATTTCCAGTTTAAAAGATAAACCTGCACTCTTTATTTTTGGAGGAATCATAATGCTGGCTTATGGGATAATTTCTTTTGTAAGATTAAAAAATGAAGAAAAAATTGATGATGAAGAAATTGACCGGGATATTATTAAAAGAAATTACGGAAGTTTATTCATAAAAGGCTTTTTACTCAACGTTATTAACATTGGTGTTTTAGGTTTCTGGCTTGCAGTAATTATTTCTGTAGGGCCAAAATTAGAAATGCAAAACTCAAGAATGTTTACTTTTTTTACAGCTGTAATTATAACTTACTTATTGGTTGACTGCCTTAAAATAGTATTAGCCAAACAGTTAAAATCTAAAATGACACCAACTAATATCCTAAAAATTAAAAAAGGAATTAGTATTGTTTTAATGGTATTTGGAGTTGCTTTAATGGTTCAGGGCTGGTTTCCAAAAGAGAAAGAAATGGTAAAAAATGCTTTCGAAAAGATAGAAAAGTAGTTGTTAATAACTCTAGAATATAAAATCAAACCTCTGAATTTCAGAGGTTTTTTTGTGTTTATAAGTCATTGCGAGGAACGAAGCAATCTCACTAAGTTATTCACACAAAGTTTGTCATTTCGACCGAAGGGAGAAATCTTCGCAAGTAACTCCGCAATGAGAAACCAATCTTTGTCGAGCTTCTCGCGAAGATTTCTCCCTTCGGTCGAAATGACAAGAATGTGAAAAAATTAGGCACAAAAAAAAGAGACACATTTCTGTATCTCTTTTGAGGCATCGTCCGGATTCGAACCGGAGTAGGAGCTTTTGCAGAGCCCAGCCTAGCCGCTCGGCCACGACGCCATTGCTTGAACGGATGGCAAAAGTAACTAAAATCTTTAAATTTCAAAAGTTTCGAATGAACTATTTTAAAATTTTAGGATTTTAATTTTTAATATTACTTTCTGGTTTCCGTCATTTTTATAGTAACTGACTCAACATCACCACCAATAGGTGGATTAATTTTAGAAACCCAAACTGTAGTTTTTACTACCATTTCTATCTCTGCCAGTACACGAATATTGATTCTTTTGGCTACATGTTCCAATAAATGCGAACGAATTGCCATTTCTTCTGCTACAATTTTGTTCAAATGAACATAATCTACCGTGTCTAAAAGATGATCTGTTTCTGCTGATTTCTGTAAATTAGTTTTAATTTTTAGATCTACAGTATAATCAGATCCTATTTTTCCTTCTTCAATTAAACATCCGTGGTAAGAAAAAGTACGGATATTTTTCAGTTTTATAACTCCCATTTTTATAGTTTTATTCTTGTAGTGTTTGGATTTTGATAATTGGATGTTACAGCGTATACTGTAACTATTTTGTTAATTTCATCAACTGTAAAATGAATAGTGTATGGGAATTTTTTCAAAGATAATGTTCTGACTATATTATACTTTTCTTCAAAAAATGGAAATGTATTTAAAGTATCTACATACTTTTGATATTCATTAAAAAATTTTGTTCCTAAACCATTAGAAAGAGATTCATAATATTCAGCAATTTCATCTACTTCTAATTCAGCTCTTAAGAGAATATTTATTTCGAACATTACTTCTTATTCCATTTAGCATTGAGTCTTTTTTTCGACTCTTCCCAACTAATAAAATCCTCTGGTTTAGCATTTTTTATACGATTCAAAACCATTTCTTGTTGCCATAATGGAATTTCATTCTCAACATTTTCATCTATAGAAACATCAGGAACATGTTTGAAAAAACTAATAAAAGTTTCGTAAAAATCGTCTGGAATTGTAACAGTTAATTGTCTCATAATTCTGAATATTTATACAAAAATACTAAATAAATTAATTAAAGATTTTGAGTTTAACGTTTCATGTTTTCAGTAAGTTTCCAAAGAAAACCATAAACCATAAACTATAAACTATAAACTTTTTTATCTTTGCTAAAATTACTATAAAATAATGGCATCAGAAGAGAAATCACTCAATTTTATTGAACAAATCATAGAGGAAGACGTAAAATCAGGTCTTTCAAATACTAAACTTCGCTTTCGTTTTCCACCAGAGCCTAATGGTTATTTACACATTGGGCACGCGAGTTCTATTGCGTTAAATTTTGGTTTAGGAATTGATTATCAATCTCCTGTGAATTTACGTTTTGATGATACAAACCCTGAAAAAGAAGAACAGGAATTTGTTGATGCTATTAAAAAAGATGTGGAATGGTTAGGATATACTTGGGCTGAAGAATGTTATGCATCAGACTATTTCCAACAATTATACGATTGGGCAGTTTTCTTAATTAAGAAAGATAAAGCGTATGTTGACAGTCAGACTTCTGAAGAAATGGCGATCCAGAAAGGAACTCCAACAACTCCAGGAACTGACAGTCCGTACAGAAATCGTTCTGTTGAAGAAAACTTAGATTTATTCGAAAGAATGAAAAATGGTGAATTTGAGGCTGGTACTCATATTCTTCGTGCAAAAATTGACATGAAATCAACAAACATGTTAATGCGTGATCCTATCATGTACAGAATTTTACACAAACATCACCACAGAACTGGAGATGCTTGGAAAATCTATCCAATGTACGATTGGGCACACGGACAAAGTGATTATTTAGAACAAATTTCTCACTCATTTTGTACACTTGAATTCTTGCCTCACCGTGAATTATACGATTGGTTTTTAGATCAGATTTTTGATGATAATAAGCTGCGTCCAAAACAAAGAGAATTTGCCAGACGTAACTTATCACATACTGTTGTTAGTAAAAGAAAATTACAGCAACTAGTTAAAGAAAAGCATGTTAACGGTTGGGATGATCCAAGAATGTCAACCATTTCCGGGTTAAGAAGACGTGGTTATACAGCTGCTTCTTTACGTAATTTTGCTAACACAATTGGTATTGCAAAACGCGATAATTTGATCAATGTATCGGTTTTAGAATTTTGTATTCGTGAAGATTTGAACAAAATTGCACCTCGTGTAATGGCTGTTTTAGATCCTGTAAAATTGGTAATTACAAATTATCCAGAAGGAAAAGGAGAGTGGTTAGAAGCTGAAAACAATCAGGAAGATGAAAATGCAGGTTTCAGAAAAGTGCCTTTTTCTCGTGAATTATACATCGAAAGAGAAGACTTTTTGGAAGAAGCTCCAGCTAAGTTTTTCCGTTTGACTTTAGGAAAAGAAGTTCGTCTTAAAAATGCTTATATCATTAAAGGTGAATCAGTTATAAAAGATGAAAACGGAAATATTACAGAGATTCATGTAACATATGATACCGATTCTTTAAGCGGAAGCGGAACAGAAGCAAGCCAAAGAAAAGTGTCTGGAACATTGCATTGGGTTTCTATCAAACATGCATTAGAAGCAGAAGTTCGTTTGTACGATCGTTTGTTTACAGATGAAGCTCCGGACAGTTATAAAGAGAAGAATTTCTTAGATTTTGTGAATCCAAATTCGTTAGAAATTGTAACTGGATATGTTGAACCAAGTTTATCAACAGCTCAAAATGAAGATAAATTTCAGTTTCAACGTTTAGGTTATTTTACTGTTGATAAAGACTCAACTCCTTCAAAATTAGTATTTAACAAAACGGTTGGACTAAAAGATGCTTGGGAAGAAAAGGGTAAAAAAGAAGAAAACAGCATTAATAATTCTTTGAAAGATATCAACAAATATTTTAAAGTTGAGACTAAACCGGAGAGAATTGCAATTGAAAGTGCAATAGGGGAGAACATCAAAAATATCTCTACTTTTTCACTTTTACAGAATTCTTTAAAGAAAAACATCAACAATAATAAAGCTTCGTTGTTGTTTTCTCAGTTTATTTTGAAATATTCTAGCTGGAAATCAACTGATTTTGAGGAAGATGATATTAAGAAATTATATTCAATGTCTTTAAAAAGTGAATCAACTTATGTTAGATCAAAAGGACTTTTAAATTTAAGAGATATTGAAAGTGAAAGTTTCAAAAATCAGTATGATGATGAAATTTTAAAATTATATTCAAATCCTCCAAAAAATGCTTCGGAGAGAGAAATTGAAATTTTATCTGAAATGGTAAAAAAGTAAAACATAATTAAAATCTATAAAAAAGCGCTTTTTAAAAGCGCTTTTTTTATTATATATAAAATCTATTAAATTTTTAAAATTATAATTTTAGTAGATTAAAATTGGCTTTCATATTTTTATTTTAAAGAAGAATTAAAATTTATTGGATAACTAACCTATTTTTTGAATTTAAATTGATTTAATAGCTTTATTTCAATTTTTAATTTTTTTGAGCTCAATTTTTTCTACAATACTTTATGTTATAAATTTATGCAATATAAAATTATTTTTAAATTTATTTTAATTATTATTTATAAAATCTATTATATATGTTTTTATTATAATTTTATTGAATTAAAATTGACTTTTATATTTTTATTTTAAAGAAGAATTAAAATTTTCCGGATAACTGATTCATTTTTTAAATATTAATTCATTAAATCTCTTTATTTAAGTTTTTATAATTTTTAAGCCATCTTTTTCTAGAGAATGTTTGTATTATAAATTTTAATGATAATATATTATAATTTTATATTGTTTTATTTATTATTTATGAAAACTATTAATATTTAAATTTATAGTATATTTTAATTTTAAAAAATTTTATCTTTTAGTTTATGAAATAATGAATGGATTAACTTTTCGTTTGATAGAGATTTTATAATTTTTTTATCTCTGTTTTTCCATCTTTTATAAAAAATAAATAATTAAGTTTTTTCTTATTTTTTATGTTTTTACTTTTTCTTCTTATTTTATAGATTTTATTAATTGATAAATATTATAATTTAGTTTTTACTTATTATTAATATAATTGATTATAGAATAGAAAATAATAGTTTTTATAAATCGTTTTTCACCTCCATAAATCGTTTTTAAGACGCTTTTTAAAAACGGTAAATAGATAATTCATTTTTTGAATTATTGTTTATTTAAAGCTTTTATTTAACTTTTTGCTGTTATTTTTGTCAGTTTAACGGCTTGTTAACACACAATTGTTTATAAAGTTGCTATTTTTAACTCAATACCAAAAGTCAGAGATGATTTTATAGAAAATTGATATTTCCGAAGAGATTCTAAATTGATTATTATTTACAATTAAAAAAGACAATTTTTTATTTGATTTATTAATTCAAACCTGAATTCTTGAAAAGACAATTTTATGTTCTGTTTTTTATTGTGATGTGGTTTTGATAATATTTCGCGTAAAAGGTATTTTTCAAATTACTTCATAATTATGAAATTTCCATAGCATTAGTTTTAGGTCATTATTGTTTTTGTAATTCAATCTGACAAATTTTAATTATTAAACTTAAAATCCAATTATCATGAAAATTTTATATTTTACGCTGGCGATGTTATTTGCAAATATTGCAATTTCTCAAACACATCAAATTACAAAACACAATGGGGAACAACTAGATGTTAATTTCATTAAAAACGAAAATGGTTTAATTTATTATTCCTTGAACGGAAGTTCTGAAGAAGTTAAAATTAGCAAATATGCTGTTTCTCAAATTACTAATAAACAAACCAAACAAACTCAGAAAATTTCAGATAAGATAATAGTAGATTCAAAAGACGATTACAAAATGGTAACTGTTTTGCCTCAGGAAAAGACAATAGGACTGAAACAGGCTGCTAGTTTTACAGGTGTTTCGACAAGGACAAAAGGTGAACCGCCAATTGCAAATCAAAAACAGACTGCTATGAGAATCAAATCTAAGTCAGCTTCAAATGGTTATCCTTTTGTGAGTATTATTGAAAAAGCTGACGGTAAGTATGAAGCAGTTTCGTATGTGTATTAATTATATTGTTAAATTTTAAATTTTGAAGTTTAGCATTTTAAAAAAGAAGTATCTTTATTAATCACTTTAAATATAAATATCATGTCAAATAATTCAAATACAATTGCAGCGATTTTGGCTGGTGCTGCAGTAGGAGCGGCGATCGGAATTTTATTTGCTCCGGATAAAGGATCAAAAACGAGAGCTAAAATTAAAGAAGGAATTGATGATGCAAAACATAATTTGCAGGATTCTTTTGAAGCAAGTTCTGAAGTACTTCGTGAAAAGTTTACAAATGCAACGCACAATCTTGACGGAACTTTGAATGATTTACTTTCAAATGTAAGTCATAAAACAGAAGAAGTGATCACTTTTTTAGAATCTAAATTGGCTGATTTAAAAGCGCAGAACGCTAAACTTCAAAAATAATATCTAATACAAAAGCACATAACTTGCTTATTTTTAAGAGAGTTTTGTGCTTTTTTTATTTAAAAAACTAATTATGGCATTTGAAGAGTTAAGAGAAAATACTGAAAAAATTCAGGATCAGACTAAAGTTTATATAGATAGTCATTTAGCTTACTACAAACTTTGGGGTTTTAAAGTAGCCATGAAATCCACAACTTTAATTTTCAAATTTACTTTGATATTATTGTGTTTTAGTATGGTTTTACTTTTTGGATCTTTTGCAGCTGCGTATGCTTTTGGAGATTTATTTGGAAGCAATGCTTTAGGATTTTTAGCAGTAGGAGGGATCTATCTTTTATTTACTATTTTACTTTTCTTGATAAAAGATAAGATTGTCGAAGGTCCGATTTTAGAGAAATTTTCAGAAATATTTTTTAACGATTAAAGATTATGGAAAAGAAAAAATACTCGTCTTACGCTGAAATCGACAGAGATTTAGAAATTCTAAAACTTGAAAAAGATATCAATTATCAGAAATTAGTTTTGAGTTTTCAGAAAACTAAAGAAAGCATAACAACACAAAATATTGTAAACGGATTCGTTTCATCTTATACAGATTACTTTTCAAATTCTTATACAAGTATTTTACAATCCATTTTACCTTATGTAATTGGCTGGTTTATAAATAAAAAAAGAGGCAGTTAAGCCTCTTTTTTATTTTAAAATTATGAATGAACATCTGGTTGAATGTCATCTTCATAACCAGATTGCGGTTGAATAGGTTTTGGTTTCTCTATCTTTTTATTGTGCTTTTTCATCATTTCACCAACCTGGTTCGATGCAGAAAATGAAGCAACCATATTATTTAACATGTCACTTCCAGCTTGTGGAGAATTTGGTAACAAAATTAAATTAGAATTAGCATCAGCTCCAATTGCTTGTAAAGTATCATAATGCTGAGTAACTACAATTAGGGCAGAAGCTTCTTGAGAATTAATTCCAACACTGTTTAAAACTTCAACACTTTCTACAAGACCTCTTGCAATTTCACGACGCTGATCTGCAATACCTTGACCTTGTAAACGTTTACTTTCTGCTTCAGCTTTTGCTTTAGCAACGATTCTAATTCTTGAACTTTCTGCTTCAAATTCTGCAGCGGTTTTTTCTCTGTCAGCAGCATTGATTCTGTTCATTGCATTTTTTACCTGAATGTCCGGGTCAATGTCTGTAACCAATGTATTGATAATGTCATATCCATAAGTAGACATTGCTTCGTTCAATTCACGTTTAACTGCAACTGCGATATCATCTTTTCTTTCAAAAACATCATCTAATTTTAATTTTGGAACCTCGGCACGAACCACATCAAATACATAAGAAGTAATTTGATCGTGTGGATATTCCAGTTTATAAAAAGCTTCGTATACTTTTTCCTGAATAACTTTAAACTGAACAGAAACTTTCATTTTAATAAAAACGTTGTCTCTGGTTTTCGTTTCGATGATAACATCTAACTGTTGAATTTTAAGATTTACACGTCCGGCCAATCTGTCAACTAACGGAATTTTAAGCTGTAATCCTGAATTTCTAACACTCTGAAATTTTCCAAATCTTTCGATAATTACAGAAGACTGCTGTTTTACTGTAAAGAAAGACGACATGAAAATGAAGAATGCCAATACTAAAAAGATAATAAATGCTGTACTCATGGTGATATAGTTTATATTTTTGATTTTGGTAAATTACGAAAATTCTTCTAAATTAAAATTTTAAAACATTAAAAAAACGCTAAGAACATTTTTGAGATGTTGCTTAGCGTTTGTTTTTTTAACCATTAAGGTATTAAGAAAATTAAGATCAAAACTTTGTCAAGAGAATTAAGCTTAGCTTTATGAACTTTTAAGTTCTGTTTTTTACCACCAAGAAATGCTTAATTAACTTAATATCTTAATGGTAAAATATTTTTATAAAGCAGAAATTGCTTTCTGAATTCTTGAAACAGTTTCTTCTTTTCCAATGATTTCTACAATGTCAAATAGGTGAGGACCTTTAAGAGCTCCAACCAAACTTAAACGGAAAGGCTGCATTACTTTACCCATTCCAATTTCGTTTTTAGTTAACCATTCTTTTACAATAGTTTCAATGTTTGCAGAAGTAAAATCTTCAATATTTTCAAGAACCGAAATCAATTCTTTCATTAAAGCTGGAGTTTCTTCTTTCCAGTTTTTACTTGCTTTTTCATCATAAGATGATGGTGCCTGAAAAAAGAAATCAGTTAAATCCCAAAATTCAGAAACGAAATGAGCTCTTTCTTTAATCAAAGAAACAATACGAGTTGTCACTTCGAGCGGAGTAGAGAAGCCTTTTTCTTCTAAAATTGTAGAGAAGCTCTTTGCTAAATCAGCATCATTTTGTTTGATTAAATATTGGTGATTGAACCATTTGTTTTTTTCAGGATCAAATTTTGCTCCTGCTTTATGAACTCGGTTTAAGTCAAAAGCTTCAACTAATTCTTCAAGAGAAAATAATTCTTTATCAGTTCCATCATTCCAACCTAACAAAGCAAGGAAGTTTACAACTGCTTCCGGGAAAAATCCTTTCTCTCTGTATCCAGATGAAACGCCTTCTTCCGTTTTCCACTCTAATGGAAACACCGGAAATCCTAATTTATCACCATCTCTTTTCGATAATTTTCCGTTTCCAACAGGTTTTAAAATCAAAGGCAAATGTGCAAATTCTGGAGCATCCCAGCCAAAAGCTCTGTATAATAAAACGTGAAGAGGCATAGATGGTAACCATTCTTCACCACGAATAACATGTGAAGTTTCCATCAAATGATCATCCACAATATTCGCTAAATGATACGTCGGCATTCCGTCACTTTTAAAAAGAACTTTATCATCAAGCAAGTTCGTTTCAAACTTAACATCACCACGAATGATATCTTTTAAATGTAAAGTTTCATCAACCGGAGTTTTAAAACGAATCACATAATGTTCTCCATTTGCAATTCTTTTAGCAGTTTCTTCTGCAGAAATTACTAAAGATGTATCTAATTTTTCACGGTTGTGATGATTATAAATAAATGTTTTTCCTTCAGCTTCGTGTTGTTTTCTATGTGCATCAAGAGCTTCTGGAGTATCAAAAGCATAATACGCCCAGCCTGAATTGATCAATTGATCTGCATATTTTTGGTATAAATCTTTACGATCACTTTGTCTGTACGGACCAAATTTTTCATTTTTTCCAACAGTTTCTTCAGGAGAAATTCCTAACCATTCCAGTGCTTCCATAATATAAGCTTCGGCACCTGGAACAAAACGTGTCTGATCTGTATCTTCAATTCTCAGATAAAAAACACCGTTATGTTTTTTTGCAAATAAATAATTAAATAGGGCAGTACGAACTCCGCCAATATGTAATGGTCCAGTCGGACTTGGTGCAAAACGCACTCGAACTTGCTTTGACATTTTGTTTAAATTTTGATGCAAAGATACGATATTAGTCAAAAGCCAAAAGTCGAAAGTTTGAAAGGTTTTTAGCTGTGTGCTAAACTTTTGACTTTCGACTTTTGGCTTTCAGACTTATCGTTATAATTACTACTTTTATGGGTTATAATTAAAAGAGATTTTATTTTGAAAACATCATCTGCAATATATCAGAAGTTAGAAGGATTTATAAAGAAATATTATATGAATGAATTGATAAAAGGAGGACTTCTTTTTATTGGTTTTGGACTTTTGTATTTCCTGTTTACACTTTTTATTGAGTATTTTCTTTGGCTTAAACCATTAGGAAGAACCCTTTTATTCTGGATATTTATTGCAGTAGAAGTTTTTCTGTTGTTTCGTTTTATTTTGTTTCCAATTTTTAAGTTGTTCAAACTTCAAAAGGGAATCGATTATAATCAGGCTTCAGCTATTATTGGAAATCATTTTACAGAAGTAAGTGATAAGCTGACAAACTTTTTACAGCTTTCTTCAAACGAAAATTCTGCTGAAAGTTCAGAATTAATGTTGGCTTCGATTGAACAAAAAGCAAATTCATTGCAGCCAATTCCATTTGGAAATGCCATCAATTATAAATCAAACAAGAAGTATTTACCTTTGGCTTTGATTCCGGTTTTATTGTTTGCAGTCTTTTTTGTTTCTGGAAACAGCAATATAATTTCTCAGAGTTTTAATAGAGTAGTACATTTTAATGCTTCGTTTTTACCGCCGGCTCCTTTCAAATTTGTGGTTCTAAATGACAAACTTCAAACAGAACAAAACAAAGATTTTATTGTAAAAGTTGAAACAGAAGGAAACGTAGTTCCAGAAAATGTAATGATCCATATTGGTAACGAAAGCTATTTTATGGAATCTTCTCAAACCGGAAAGTTTGAATTTAAGATCGAAAAACCTACATCAGATGTTCAGTTTTCATTTGAAGGAAATTCAGTTTCATCAAATGAATATGAATTAAAAGTTATTACAGTTCCATCGATTGCCAACTTCGAAATGGTTTTGAATTTTCCATCTTACCTAAAAAAGAAATCAGAAACGATTCAGGGAACCGGAAATACAATCGTACCAGAAGGAACAATTGTAACCTGGAAAATGAAAACGCAGTCGACTCAAGAGGTAGTTTGGAAAGATGATAACTCAATTTTGAAGTTTAATAAGGCCGAAAATGAGTTTAAATTAGCTAAAAAGATCAATCAAAATACAGAATATCAAATCCTTACTTCGAATAATAAGGTTAAAAACTACGAGAAATTAGACTATCAGCTGTCAGTTATTAAAGATCAGCATCCAACAATCACTGTTTCGCCAGCTCCGGATAGTTTAAAATTAGATAAGAATTATGTTTTAGGAAGACTTGGTGATGACTACGGTTTATCAAAATTGCAGATTGTGTATTACGAACATGGCAAACCACAAACTGCAAAACGCGGAACCATTCCAGTAAAGCAGGCAGTATTCGATCAGTTTGTTTTTAACTTCCCGAGTAATCTTGCAGTAGAAGAAGGAGTATCTTATGAATACTATTTTGAGGTTTTTGATAACGATGCATTGCACGGATTTAAGAGTACAAAATCTTCTACGTTTTCAGACCGAGTTTCTACTACAGATGAAATTCAGGATGCAGAACTGAAACAGCAAAATGCTAACATTAATAGTTTATCTAAATCATTAAAGAATCAGGAAAAGCAATTTTCTGAAATGGATAAACTAAAAAATGCCGGAAAAGAAAAAGATAATTTAGAGTTTAAAGATCAGCAAAAAGTAAATGATTTTATCAAACGTCAGAAACAGCAAGACGAAATAATGAAGCAGTTTGCTGAAAAAATGAACAAGAATTTAGATAAATACAATACCGATAAGAAAGATAAAACTGCCGAAGATTTACAAAAGCGTTTAGATAATGCCGAGAAAGATTTAGAGAAAAATCAAAAATTGATGGATGAGTTGAAGAACTTAAATGATAAATTAAACAGCGATGAGTTGTTTGATAAGATGGAAAAGTTTAAACAAATCAGCAAAAACCAATCTCGTAATTTAGAACAATTAGTTGAATTAACGAAACGTTTTTATGTAGAAAAGAAAGCAGAGCAGGTTGCAGAGAAGCTAAATAAGTTAGCCGAAAAACAAGAACAGCTTTCTAATAAAGATGTAGAAAACACAAAAGAGAAGCAGGACGATATCAATAAATCATTTGATAAAATCAAAGAAGATCTTAAAGATTTGAAAGACGAAAACAATAGTTTGAAATCTCCATTAGATATTCCTAAAGATGCTTCTAAAGAAAAAGACGTAGAGAATGATTTGAATAAAGCTTCAGAAGAATTAAATAAAAAGAATACTTCTTCGGCTAAGCCAAAACAAAAAAGTGCTTCAAAGAAAATGAAGTCTATGGCAGAGCAAATGAGTTCAAGTATGGAAGGCGGAGAACAGGAACAATTAGTAGAAGATGTTGCCATGCTTCGTCAGATTCTGGATAACCTTTTAGCTTTTTCATTATCTCAGGAAGATGTTATGAAACAATTTAAATCGATGAAATTAGGTTCTTCAGCCTATACAAAGAACATAAAAATTCAGCAGAATTTAAAACAACAGTTCCGTCATGTAGATGATAGTTTGTTTGCAATGTCTCTTAGAAATCCAAAAATAGCTGAAGATGTTACGAAGGAAATTGGCAACGTACAATATAATATGGATAAAGCAATTGAAGTTTTAACCGATGTTCAAATCCCAAAAGGAGTTTCGCATCAGCAATATGCTGTTTCATCTGCAAACAAATTAGCCGATTTTTTAAGTGATCTTTTAAATAATATGCAGATGCAAATGTCAAAACCGGGAACTGGAAAACCAAAACCAGGGGATGGGCAAGGGATGCAATTACCAGATATTATTCAAAAACAAAAAGGTCTTGCTGATAAAATGAAAGAAGGAATGAAACCCGGAGACAAACCAGGAAGTGGGCAGCAGGGAAAAAGTGGAGAAGGAAAACAAGGTCAGGACAGCGGGCAAGGAAAAGAAGGAAATGGTAAAGAAGGTAAAAATGGTCAGGGTAAAAATGGACAAGGAAGTAAAGAAGGTGGAAAAGGAAAGGATGGAAATGAAGGCGAAGATGGAGAAGGAGATGCTGAAAAGATAATGGAGATTTACAAAGAGCAGGTTAAACTTCGTGAAGCTTTACAAAAAGAGTTAGCTAAAAAAGGATTAGATGCTCAAGGAAGATCTGCAATAGAACAGATGAAAGCTTCAGAAAAACAGATTTTAAATAAAGGATTTAAGAATGAGAACCTGCAGAGAATTTTAAATATTCAGCAAGAACTATTAAAATTAAACAATGCAGTCCAGGAACAAGGTCAAGATACGAAGCGTCAATCTGAAACAAATAAGACTGAATTTTCTAATCGTTCAAATGCTCTACCAAGCTCATTAACTGATTATTTAAATAGTGTAGAAATTTTAAATAGACAATCGCTACCTTTGCGCTCGAATTTTAATCAAAAGGTTCAAGAATATTTTAATACAAAATGATAAACTTTAATTACGAAACCGAATTTTCTTTAGACAACGAACAAGCTTTTACAGATTGGTTGAGCGCTGTTATTGTTTCTGAAGAGAAGAATGAGGGAGAAATAAATTATATTTTTTGTGATGATGAATACCTGCATAAAATAAATGTTGAGTATTTAAACCACGATACACTAACTGATATTATTAGTTTTGATTATACAGTTGGTAACGAAATAAGCGGAGATATTTTTGTATCTGTTGAAAGAGTAGAGGACAACGCTAAAGATTTTAATGTTTCTTTTGAAGAAGAATTGAAACGTGTTCTTGCTCACGGTATATTACATTACTGTGGATATAAAGATAAAAGTGATGCAGATGCTGAACTAATGCGTTCGAAAGAAGATGAAAAAATTGCAATGTTTCACGTGGAACAGTAATTAAACATCTATAAAAATTAGAGATATGTTCCACGTGAAACATGTTTTTAAGGTTAAATATATTGTGTTCCACGTGAAACGTTTTTAATTATTGAGGCTCAATTTTATAATTTCGTTCCACGTGGAACATAAAACAGAATAAAAGAATTCAGTTTTTAATTCTTAAAACAAGTTCCACGTGGAACAGTTTAGAGGAATTTTCAATTCGTTTTAAGTAAAGAAATATATTCCACGTGAAACAGTTTTGATATTTATAAGTAATCAAGATATTGTTTAGAGAGTATATTTTTAAATATTTCGTTCCACGTGGAACGAATAAAATAAATTTAGAATAGATGAATTTGGGTTTAAAATTGTTTTGAGCTTTGTTTGAGAAATGTTTTAAATCTGATGTTTTGATAGTTTTTGATATTAATTTGGTTCCACGTGGAACCAAATTTTAGGTTTGATTTTAATTTTTTCGTTTCGTTTTACTTTGTAAAAGAATGAAAAACGGAATTGAAATATAGTTTTAAGTGTACGCTGTAAAGCGTGAAACTTGAAACATTGAATGGAAACTTCAAGTTTTGAATTTGGATTTTCTGAGATTGAAATTAAAAGATTCGTTCTACGTGGAACAAAAAGAAAATAAAGTTAATTCTGAGAACTGCCTTAAACGGTTTGCAGAGAATAATAAAACAAAATGTTTTTAGAAGAGTACGATGTTATTGTAGTTGGTGCTGGTCATGCAGGATCTGAAGCCGCGGCAGCGGCCGCAAATTTAGGATCCAAAACTTTGTTGGTTACAATGAGTTTGCAGAACATTGCCCAGATGTCTTGCAACCCTGCAATGGGAGGAATTGCAAAAGGACAAATTGTTCGTGAGATCGATGCGCTTGGAGGATACTCCGGAATTGTTTCAGATCGAACTGCAATTCAGTTTAAGATGTTGAACAAATCAAAAGGACCTGCGATGTGGTCGCCGAGAGTTCAAAGTGATCGAATGCGTTTTGCAGAAGAATGGAGAATGATGTTGGAGGGAACTCCAAATTTAGATTTTTACCAAGAGATGGTAAAAGGTTTGATTATCGAGAACGGAAAGATAAAAGGAATCAGAACTTCACTTGGAGTTGAGATTCGATCCAAATCGGTTGTGTTGACAAACGGGACTTTTTTGAACGGATTAATTCATATTGGAGAAAAACAATTTGGAGGAGGAAGAGCAGGCGAGAGTGCTGCAACCGGAATTACCGAAGATTTAGTGAAAGCCGGATTTGAAGCTGGAAGAATGAAAACAGGAACGCCGCCACGAGTTGATGGACGTTCTTTGGATTATTCTAAAATGAACGAAGAAAAAGGAGATGCAAAACCAGATAAATTTTCATATTCTGATTTGACAAAACCTTTAACGCAACAACGTTCTTGTTACATGACATACACGTCGCTGAATGTTCATGATATTTTGAGAGAAGGTTTTGATCGTTCACCAATGTTCAACGGAAGAATAAAAAGTTTAGGTCCGAGATATTGTCCTTCGATCGAAGATAAGATTAATCGTTTTGCAGATAAAGAACGTCATCAGCTTTTTGTTGAACCGGAAGGATGGAATACTTGTGAAGTTTATGTAAACGGATTTTCAACTTCGCTTCCGGAGGATATTCAGTTTAAAGCTTTGCGCTCTGTTGCCGGTTTTGAAAATGTGAAATTCTTCCGTCCGGGTTATGCAATCGAATATGATTATTTCCCGCCGACACAATTGAAACATACTTTGGAAACTAAGTTAGTTGAAGGATTATATTTTGCCGGACAAATTAATGGAACGACAGGATATGAAGAAGCAGCTTCGCAAGGTTTGATGGCAGGAATAAATGCGCATTTAAAAGTGCATGAAAAAGCGCCGTTAATTTTAAAACGTGACGAAGCGTATATTGGAGTTTTGATCGACGACTTAATTACGAAAGGAACAGAAGAACCTTATCGTATGTTTACATCAAGAGCAGAATACAGAACTTTGCTGCGACAAGATAATGCCGATTTCAGACTGACGCCAATGTCGTTCGAAATTGGTTTAGCTTCTGAAGATCGAATGAGAAGAATGGAGCATAAACTTAACGAGTCTGAAAAGATGGTTGCCTTCTTTAAAGAAACAAGTGTAACAGTTGCAGAAACAAATCCAATTTTAATTGAAAAAGAATCGGCACCAATTTCACAAGGCGATAAAATGTTTAAAGTTTTTTCTCGTCCGCAGATTGAATTAGAGGATATGCTGAAATTTGAAAAAGTAGATTCTTATATCAAAGAAAATAATCTGGATGAAGAAATTGTTGAGCAAGCCGTAATTCAAGTTAAGTATTCTGGTTATATCGAAAAAGAAAGAAATAATGCTGATAAACTAAATCGTTTAGAAGAAGTAAAAATTCCGGAGAATTTCGATTACAATAAAATTAAATCAATGTCGATTGAAGCAAAACAAAAATTAAGCAAAATTCGACCTGTTACAATTTCTCAGGCATCAAGAATTAGCGGCGTATCACCAAGTGATATTTCCGTGCTTTTGATTTATATGGGAAGATAGAAAAGTTTTCAGTCGCAGTTTTCAGTTTTCAGTATTTTTAACTGAGACTGAAAACTGAGACTGAAAATTAAATTTTGTTCCACGTGAAACATTGAATTCAATTTTAATGAAAGTTGTTAGAATAGAAAATTTATCATTAGAAGAAAAAAAGGTTTTAATGCAT
The DNA here is from genome assembly GCF_000016645.1 of Flavobacterium johnsoniae UW101. Lineage (NCBI taxonomy): Bacteria > Pseudomonadati > Bacteroidota > Flavobacteriia > Flavobacteriales > Flavobacteriaceae > Flavobacterium > Flavobacterium johnsoniae. The sequence continues at coordinate 1,142,611 of NC_009441.1, read as the reverse complement.
CTTCGTAACAATGCATTTCCGATTCAGTTTGGTCATGCAGTATTTGAAGAATTTGATTTGTATTTGGATAGTTTGATCGAAGTAAAACATTATTTGCTGAAAGACGAAAATCAAATAGGAGGCTGGGCTTTTACTTTTTTTCGAGATCAGGAAGTTTGGTTTTCGATAATGATAAATAATCAAATTCAAGGAAAAGGAAACGGAACAAAATTGATTGAAGAATTAAAAAGAAATAATTTCAATTTGAATGGCTGGGTTATCGATCATGAAAATGATATAATGCAAAATGGCGAAGTTTATAAATCGCCTTTGTTATTTTATATCAAAAACGGTTTTAGTGTTTATCAAAATACAAGAATCGAAAATGAAAAAATTAAAGCAGTTAAAATAAATTGGACAAACAACAAATAGAAATAAAAAAATAATGCTAAAAGTGATTTTTCATTTTTAGCATTTCTCATGAATTAAACCAAAAAATACCAAGAATTAAAAAATGGACGTTTTAAATAAAAAACATTTTCTTACTGTAAAAGACCATTCTGTTTCAAAAGAAATTTTCGATTTGTACTATGATGAAAATCTGGATATGCTGATTACTTCTCCGCAGCCGGATTTAGAAAATTTAGGAAGATATTACGAAAGTGAAGATTACATTTCGCATACAGATAACAAACGTTCTTTTTTTGAAAAAGCATATCATTTTGTAAAAAGTATCGCTTTAAAAAATAAACTGAATTTGATAAATTCAGAACAATCTCAAAAAGGAAAAATTTTAGACATTGGAGCCGGAACCGGAGATTTTTTATTAACGGCAAAAAATGACGGCTGGAATGTAATTGGAATTGAACCGAGCGACCGGGCAAAAAATATTGCAAAGCAAAAAGGAATTTCGTTTGCAGAAGAAACAGCTTCTTTAGAAAATAATTCTTTTGACGTAATTACCATGTGGCACGTTTTGGAACATGTTCCAAATTTAGAACTTCAAATTCAGGAATTGAAGCGTTTGTTAAAACCAACTGGAACATTAATTGTTGCGGTTCCAAATTTTAAATCTTTCGACGCAAAACATTATGGAGAATTTTGGGCAGCTTTTGATGTGCCAATTCATTTTTGGCATTTTTCAAAAAAAGCGATAAAATCACTTTTCGAAAAAGTCGATATGAAATTAGAAAAAGTACTTCCAATGAAATTTGATTCATTTTATGTGAGTCTGCTTTCTGAAAAATATAAAACGGGAAAAATGAATTTTGTCCGTGCATTTTTTATTGGTTTAAGATCAAATTTAAAAGCATCAAGTACAAAAGAGTATTCATCTCACATTTACGTGCTAAAAAACAGCTAAAACGCAAAATAAGTGCATTTAAGACACTTTCTCTCTTAAGTTGAAGGTTTGTGTCGTCTTTTTTTAGAAAAAGGCTCTAATAAAGGCTATGAAAGTCACTTTTAATAGTGATATTTTATAGCTTTTTTTTGATCCATAAAGAAAACTAATACCTTAAAATTAGGGCAGTTTTTCTATTTTTTTCTTGATTTTTTCAATTTTTAATTTTCGACTTTGACGAGATGAAAAAATGAAATTTTTTTGTTTTTGGATTTTGCTTTTTGGATTTTCAAAAAAATGAAAATTTCAAAAAGTATGAAAAACAGAAATTTCATGACTTTTTTTAAAAATGAACTTGATTTCTTGTTTTTGTTGATTTTGGTAATGAAATTTAATAACGAGGTTCAAAAAAGTTTTCGTTTTAGAATTTATGAGCTAAAAAAGCATCAAAACGCAAAATAAGCGTATTTAAGGCGTTTTCTTGGTTAAATTGAGGGTTTGTGTTGTCTTTTTTGAGAAAATAGTTCTAACGAAAGCTATAGAAGTCACTTTTAATAATGATATTTTATAGAATAAAAATGTACCATAAAGAAAACTAATATGCTAAAATTCGAGCATTTTTTAAACTTTATGTCGATCCTATTTATTTTTTTATATTTTTGTCTTTCATACCAATAAAAAAATAGAAATTTAGAAAATGAAAAAAGCATTAGCAATTATCGCACTTTCAATTTTAGTTGTTTCGTGTAATAAAGCAACAGAAGTTAAGGAAGTAAAAACAGCTTACATAGATACTTCAGTTTTAATGAAAGAGTACACTGAAGCAAAAGACCTTGAGGCTAAATACAAAGCTCAGGCAGAAGAAAAAGGAAGACAATTACAAGCTGAAATTTCCCGCTTCAAACAAGACGCTGCTAATTTTCAAAGCCAGGCACAGGCAAATGGCCAGCAATGGGCTCAGCAAAGAGGTGCAGAATTGCAAAAAAGAGAGCAGCAATTAGGATATGCTCAACAAGCATTATCTCAGCAATTACAGCAGGAAAGCGGTGTTGAAATGGATTCTCTTGTAAGCGGAGTTAAAAAATTCATCAAAGAATACGGTAAGAAAAACGGATATTCTTATATCTACGGTACAGGTGATGCAGCTACAGTTTTGTATGCTGAAGACAAGTATGATATTACAAAAGAAGTAGTTAAAGCTTTAAATGACAAATACAAAGCGTCTCCAAAAGCAGAAGAAAAAGCTCCTGCTAAAAAAGAAGAAGCTAAAAAATAAAAACTGCCAAACTAACTAAAACTAAAATTGAAAAACCTAAATCCACATCGGATTTAGGTTTTTTTCTTTTATAAAAATGCGATAATTTTGACGTTTAATACCGGTCTAATGCAAAACGTTTCTGAAGCTGCAGCTTACACTTTACAATTTATCAATCAAACACAAAAATCGATCTTCCTGACAGGTAAAGCCGGCACAGGAAAAACGACTTTATTGCGTGAAATTATAGCAACAACACACAAAAACACTGTAGTTGTTGCGCCTACCGGGATTGCAGCTTTAAATGCAGGCGGTGTAACAATTCATTCGATGTTTCAGCTGCCTTTTTCAGCATTTATTCCTTCGTATGAAGAAAGTTCCCAGTTTACAGAAACCGTAAAATTTGAGAATAAGGAATCACTTCGCCGACATTTTAAAATGAACAATGTAAAGCGAAATGTAATTCGTAATATGGAACTGCTGATTATTGATGAAGTCAGCATGCTTCGTGCTGATTTACTGGATGCTATCGATTTTATGATGCAGACAGTCCGAAGAAATACGCGCGCTTTTGGAGGTGTTCAGGTGCTTTTTATTGGTGATTTATTGCAGCTGCCGCCCGTAATTCGGGATGAAGAATGGCGCACTCTGCGCAATTTTTATAAAGGCAAATTCTTTTTTCATTCGCATGTAATTCAGCAAAATCCGCCTTTGTATATCGAATTATCCAAGATTTACCGCCAGAGCGACGATGTCTTTATTTCGGTTTTAAACAATCTGCGAAACAATCAAATCACAACTCAGGATATTGAGGTTTTGAACCAATATGTACAGCCGGATTTCGACTTAAAAATGAATCCGGGTTATATAACCCTTACAACGCACAATGCAAAAGCCGATGCTATAAATGAACAGGCTATCAATGATTTAGCAGGAAATGAATTTGCTTATCAGCCATTTGTAGTGGGTGATTTTCCGGAGAAAATTTTTCCTGTAGAAGAAAATCTAAAACTTAAAGTAGGTGCTCAGGTAATGTTTGTCAAGAATGATTTATCTTTTGAAAAGCGTTATTTTAATGGAAAAATAGGCGTTATAAAGTCACTTTCCGCAGAAGAAATCTTTGTTCATTTTCCGGAAGAAAACAAAACAATTGAAGTTGAAAAATACGAATGGAAAAACATTCGCTACAAAGTCAACGAACTGACAAAGGAAATCGAAGAAGAAGTTCTGGGAACATTTGCCCATTATCCAATCAAATTGGCCTGGGCGATTACGGTTCATAAAAGTCAGGGTTTAACTTTTGAGAAAGCTGCGCTCGACGTATCGCAAGTTTTTCTTCCCGGGCAGGCCTATGTAGCACTTTCGCGTTTAACTTCCTTAAACGGGCTTATTTTGCTTTCTAAGATGCAGATGAATGGTCTGTCGAACGATCAGGATGTAATGGATTATGCTTTGAACAAAGCAACAGAAGATGATTTGAAAAATTCACTTCATTTTGAAACCAAGAATTTTATTCATAACTATTTGATAAACAGTTTTAACTGGACGGATTTAGCACAAGAATGGAGAAATCACCGTTTTAGTTATAATGAAAATGCTGTCGCTTCAGAAAAATCAAAACATTCGGTCTGGGCGCATAAACGCATGGATACGATTGAAGCATTGGCAGATCCTTCGCAGAAATTCATTCAGCAGCTTAATAAAATTTTCAGCAAAGAAACTGTCGATTTAAAGTTTGTTCAGGAAAGGGTAGTGGCGGCTTACGATTACTTTTTTAAACCAATGGATAAATTGGTTTCGGATCTTTTGAGTAAAATGGCTGAAATCCAGAAATTTAAAAAGGTAAAAGAGTTTTACGAAGAATTGGCTCTGCTGGACGATTTACAGACAAAAGCCGTTTTGCGTTTAATGAAAGCCAGACTGCTGGTTGATATTGTGGTTTCCCGTGAAACAATCAGTAAAGAAAGTTTAACATCGCCAGCCATTAAAAATTATAAAACAGATAAAATTTCGAAAATCAAAGAAGAGTTCAAAATGGCGAATACAGAAATGTTTCAGGTTGATGAGCCTGTTATACGTTATTCTTCTAAAAAAGTGGATAAAACAGCCGAAAACGGACCAAAAAAGACTACTGTGGAAGAGACTCATGAACTTTGGTTACAAAAAAACTCTGTAGAAGATATTGCACGCATTAGAAAACTCACTGTACAAACTGTCGAATCGCATTTAATAAAACTCATTCAGGCGAAAAAAGTAGACGTTTCAGATGTGCTTCCGTATGATAAAATCCTTGCTTTACGTGAAGCATTTCAGTTTTACGATGAAGAATCCTTAAGTCCGTTAAAAGAAAAATACGGTGAAGAATTTACCTGGGATGAACTCAAGATGTTTAAAGCCAGCATTAACTGATTTTAGATTTTAGATTTTAGATTTTTTGTGCGTCTTGGGTAAGATTTTGTAACTTGTTGTGTGATTCTAAATTTTAGAATTAACTATAAAAACATTATGTAAAATAGAAATTATGAAAAAGCTTATATACATTGCATTACTTATTTTTTCTGTCACAAATATTTCGGGTCAGGAACTTAAAAAAGAATATCAAAAATTCATTCAAGTTTTCATTGATAATGTACAAGTGGACAAGAAAGAAGAAATTGCAAAGATAATTTCGTATCCGTTAAAGAGAGATACTCCAATTCCATCAATCAAAAATAAAGCGGAATTTATTAAGAGATATTCAGAAATTTTTGATGCCGCTTTGAAGAAAGAAATAACATCGTCTAAAGCCGATAAAGACTGGACAGAAATGGGATGGCGCGGTATTATGCTAAATCAGGGAACAATTTGGTTTGATGAAGAAGGTCGTTTAATTAGCATTAATTATCAATCCAAATTTGAAAGCGATTTGAAAAACAAACTGATAGGTTCTGAGAAAACTAAAGTACATGCGTCTATATCTAAATTTAAAGAACCCGTTTATGTTTTAGAAACTTCTAAATTCAGGATCAGAATTGATGATTTAGGCAATAATAACTTTCGTTATGCTTCATGGTCTATCAAACAAAAAATGAATGAAAAACCAGATTTAATTATAACTAACGGTAAATGGGTTCAGGATGGAACAGGAGGAAACCATTACATTGAATTTAAAAAAGGAAACTATGTTTATGTATGTGATATCATAGTTTTGGGCGAAAAAAATTCGCCTCCGGCAAGATTAGTTATTACACAAAACGGAAAAGAAATTTTGAATCAAGATGCGAAAATTGTTCCACGTTAAACACAAAAAAAATCCTATTCTTTTCGAATAGGATTTTTTATTTTAATCAAAGAGCTGAAATAGCCTTTTCAAGTTCTTTTTGCTGCGTTATTTGTGTTAATTTAAGTTTTTGAATGTTGAGCTCGTTTTGCTTCGTTTTAATTCTTTGTTTTTGAATTTCTTCATCAGAGATTGAAGTAGTGGTTATTTTATTTTCAATTTTTTGATTTGCGAGTTCCAGTTTGCTTATTTTTTCTTTCGTTGAGTTTAAATTATCTTCAGACTTAACTAAGTTTTTCTTTTTTGTTTCAAGATCTTTCAGCTGTTTTTTTAAATCTGAAATTTTGTTGTCAAGGATTTTATGATTATCGGCAGATATTCTTTTTATCTCATTTTCATAGTTTTGCAATTCAATTTCATGAGTTTTTTGATCTGTATTTATTTGCTGTGCAAAAAAGAACTGAGAGCTCATTAGTGACAGTATAACTGCCAATGTTTTTAAAGTTACTTTCATTTTTTAAAGGTTTAATTAAAAAACTAAATTATCAGATGTAGTTTTTTAAAAAGCCCCGATAAAATTTTTAAAGCAGCAGAATAGGACAAAAAAAATCCTATTCAAACGAATAGGATTTTTAAAGATTTATAGATTTTCAACGAGAATCCAGGCATCTGGATTTTCACCTTTTTGAATTTCTTTTTGAGCTTTTTCAGCTTCGGCCATTGTAGCATAACTTCCGTATAAAACCGGAAATAAACCATGTTTGTTTTCACCAAGCATTCTGGCGCTGTATCCGTCTTTAATTAACTGGTTATAAGCTTTTCTTGCATTAGCTTCGCTTCTAAACGCGCCAGCCATAATGTGATACGGCATTAATTTTTCGGCAGTTTCTACTTTTGCAGAATCTACTAACGTTACTGCTGGCAGCGGGTTTTGAATAACAAAAGTTGCTTCCTGAATTTTGTTCTGAACTTTTTTCTGAACATTTCCTTCTACCACAAGGGTTTGAGCAGCAATTTGATTTTGGTATAATGGATATCCTATACTTCCAGTTATTCCAAGTCCAAGAACAAATATTGCAGCATATCTTAAGAATGGTCTTGAAGATCTAACTTCTTCATTTTCATATAATGAAATTGGTTCTTTTTCTGAAATCTGTTCGATTGTTTTCTCAAAAATTTCTCTTTTAACCAACGGAGAAACAAACGGGCTCAATCCAAAAGATGTTGCCAGATAGTTCATTTGCTCATTTGGTGTAAATATGATATTGCTTTCAGAATTAAGACGAAGATCTCCAATATTTTTAAGACTTATAACGCCGTTTTCTTCAAGAGTTTGTCTCCAGTTTTGTACTTCATAAGCAATACCATTTACCGCTGCTCCGTAAGATATATTCTCTGCCTGAGCAACATGATTTGCCAATAATCCGTCGTTGTTTTTTAAACGGCTGTTGAAAAAGATTGTTTTCTTGGGTGGAAAAAACGAATTTGTACTTTCATTCAGTTGAGCTGAGTGAATTTCCGTTAAAAATGCTCCAAATCCAGGAACCGTTACACACTGATAACGATACAATAACTGCGCGATGTAAGTTTCGATTTTCATAGTAACAAAGTTAGGTAATGAATATAGTTATCAAAATTTTATTCACAATTTTTATTAACAATTGGAATTTTTTTATAGATAATTAATTTTCAATATTTTAATATTTAGGTTATCAGCAATATTAAATTTTGTTTATTATAAAATAATGTTTTTATTAAGAAATTACTTTGTTTTTATCATATTTGCAATACTTTTTGAGTTTAGTTTTTAGCTCTATTTTACATAATATTTTAAAGAGATGTCAGATCAGGAATTGTTTTATTTATTAGCCTTACTTAAAGTAGATGGAGTTGGAGATATAATGGCTAAAAAATTGCTGGTAAATTGCAGTAAAGCTGAAGATGTTTTTAAAACCAAAACAAATCAACTTGCTGCTATAGATGGAGTTGGTTCAGTCTTATTAAAAAACCTGAAAGACAAAAGTATTTTTGAGAAAGCGAACCAAGAACTTGAGTTTATAAGAAAAAATAATATTACGGTTTCTTATTTTCAGGAAGAAAATTATCCAGATCGGTTAAAACATTGTTTAGATTCTCCTGTCTTACTTTTTTCGGGCGGTAATATAAATCTAAAAAACAAAAAAATTATAAGTATTGTTGGTACACGACAGATAACATCTTATGGCATAGAATTCTGCCGAAAACTTATAGAAGATTTGATACCCTTAGATCCAGTAATTGTAAGCGGTTTTGCTTATGGGGTTGATATTGTTGCGCATCAGTTTGCTATGGATTATAATTTGCAGACTATTGGCGTTCTGGCACATGGTTTAAATCAGGTTTATCCAAAAACGCATAAAAAGTATATGGCGAAAATGGAAGGAAACGGAGGTTTTATAACCGAATTTTGGAGTTCATCAAATCCTGATAAAGAAAATTTTGTGAAAAGAAATCGCATTGTGGCCGGCATCAGCGAAGCCACAATTGTAATTGAATCTGCAGATAAAGGCGGATCACTCATAACTGCCAATTTAGCAAATGATTATAATCGTGATGTTTTTGCAGTTCCAGGCAGAGTAACAGATAGATACAGCCAAGGGTGCAATGATTTAATTAAAACCCAAAAAGCCAATGTTTTAACTAGTGCGGCTGATTTGATTTATGTTTTGAATTGGGATTTAGAAAAGAAACCCAAAGTGATTCAACAACAATTGTTTATCGATCTCAATCCTGACGAACAAAAGATTTATGATTTTCTTTTAAAAAATGGAAAAGAACTTCTAGATATTATCGCTTTGGAATGCGATTTGCCGATTTTCAAGATCTCCGGAACTCTTCTAAATATGGAACTAAAAGGCATTATAAGGCCTTTGCCTGGAAAAATGTTTGAGGTTGTTTAAAAAAGAATTAAGATTTAGGATAATATTTCGAAATTTCAATAGAAAAAAGAACACTCGAAATCTTCCATTGTCCATTAATTTTGACTAGCTGCCAATATTCATTACCCCAATTTGTCATCGAATCTTCTGACCAAAAACTGTAATCAAATGTTACGCTGGCAATGGCATCATCATTTTGAATTACTATGTTTTCGAACTTTTCCTCGCTTTTTTTATTTCGTAGAATACTTTGTATAAATGAAGTATAAGTGCTTGTAAAATAATTTTTTACGATTGATGGATTAACTTCGATTCTTTTGGCTTGACTTTTTTCTTTAATTACACCAATCCAGTTAACGTTTCCTTCAAAAAATAAACTATTAAAAGTTACAGAATCCTTTTTTACAATACTTTGCATAAAACTGTTTAACAATTGATGTATTTCCTCCTTATCTTTTGATGTTTGTTGTGCAGAAATGAAGTTTAAAGAAACAAATAGTAATAAAATTGTAATGGCTGTTTTCATGTTTTAAGACTTAATTTTTAGTATATAATTTTTAATTTTTGAAGAAGGATTTTCAATTAAATGTTTGATAAAATAACTGATTATGATACAGTTAATAAAACAAATTAGTAAAGTGATTTGTCCGTCTTTTTCAATATTTAATTTTTCTAATGCCATTTGTGTTAAGTGTATAATTCCTTTGTGCGTGAGATAAATAGAAAAAGAAAGTGATGCCAGCCGAGCAGATAAAATAGATTTTGAATGGTATAAAAAACAAGATTTTGAAACAGCCGACATTACAATTAATCCAAAGCCAATTGAAACTAATGTAAATCCAATTATAGAAGCTGATTGTGAAGTTTGATTGGAACAAATCCAAAACGAAAATGAAACAACTACTAATCCAGATAAGAATAATAGATTGCCATTTGAATTAATGAATTTTTTAAAGCATCTGGAATATTCATAAAAATATGCAATACCAATTCCTGTTAGTAAACCGTCTAATCTTGTGTAGGTTGGATAATAGATTTTCATGTACCAAATTCTCCATACATTCTCCGTATTTTGGTTTGGAACTATGAATAACTCCCATGAAATTATTCTCAAAAGAATAGTTAAGAACAATAGAGAAAACAGAAAATATTTTATTGTATATACTTTTTGGAATTTTACAAACAGCAGTAGAAATAATGGAAAAAGAAAATAAAACTGTTCCTCAATACATAGTGACCACGCATGAGAAAAGGTTCCAAAGTGGAGTAGGTCAAGTTCAATGTTTTGAGTAAAAGTGATAAATTTCCAAAATGAAGGCAAAGCTTCTCTTTCTCTAAAAAGAGGAAAGCCAAAATATAAAATTAAGGTTAATGCGTATGGAGGAATGATTCTAAAAAAGCGTTTGATATAAAACTCTTTTAAGCAAATTTTATTTGAGAATTTGAGTTGTTCAAAAAGCTGTTTTGAAATTAGAAATCCACTAAGAACAAAAAACAAATCTACCCCAGTCCAGCCAAATTGACCATATTTGTCTACCCATTCTGGATGAGCAAACATGCGATAATGATACACCAAAACCATTATAATCGCTAAAGTGCGTAAATGATCAAGGCCAAGAAATTTTTCTGTTGTTGGAGAGTTCATTTTTTTTCTGCAAAACTAGAGCAGACTTTCTTCTGTTTTTTGAACGGTATTTGTAAAGCTTACTTTGATGTTTGAATAACTTAATTTCATATTTCAACGACGCTTCTTGTCGTTCATCATTAAATTTAAGCCGTTTACCATCAACTTATAAAAAATGGAATTTGATTGTCTATTTTTGGATTATGATAAAATGTAGTTTAAATAATAATGCAAAGCAAAGTACTGTATTTCAGTTGTTTTTCTGGATTTTGTTTTTCTTAATCGGCGAAGCCAAAATTTATGCTGAATACAGACAGCCGCTTTTTTCTATGAATATTCCGTATGATTTGTGCCATTTGATTTTTCAAGTCTTAAGTGCCAATTTCATATATTTCATTTTGATAAAAAGGGTATTTTATAAAAAGCATTATTTTCAATTTGTCGTTTTTTTAGTCACTAGTATTTATTTGTTTTCAGTTTCAAACAGAGTTTTTGCTATTTACATAGCCGAACCTTTTTTTAGTAATGAACCGCAGGACGATTTGTTAAGTATTTTTACAGATTTGGATTATCTGTTTTGTTATTATGTGATTCCAATTGCGACTGCTTCTTTTGTTTTTGTTTCTGTAGCATTTATGTTCGATTTAAGGAACGAAAAACAATATTCTGTAGAAATACTCAAAGAAAAGGCAGAATTAGAATTAAAGGCCTTAAAAACGCAATTAAATCCACATTTTTTATTCAACACGCTGAACAATATTTATTCGCTGTCGATTATTGATTCTGAAAAAACGTCAGAATCAATAAGCCGTCTTTCAAACATTTTGGATTATATTTTATATAAAGGCCATAATAAATTAATTTCTATCTCAGATGAGTTGAAGGTAATTCACGATTACATCGAATTAGAGAAATTACGTTACGATTCAAGGCTAGAACTTATTATTACAGAACAAATTAAAAATCAGAATTTTGTCCCGCCTTTATTGTTTTTATCTTTGGTAGAAAATGCTTTTAAACATGGCGCAGGAAGTATTTCTGGAAAAATTTTCATTTCAGTTTTTATCGAAACTGATGCTGTAAAGACAGTTTTTAAAATTGAAAATTCTTTTGTTCCTAAAGAAATTAATAATGAAAAGAGTATGGGTTTAAAGATAATCCAGCAACAATTAAAAATTATTTATGGAAATCTGAGTTCCTATTTAGTTAAAAATGAAGATAATCGCTTTATTGTAGAAATAATAATTCCGGCCAATGAAAATTGATTGTATTATAGTTGATGATGAACCGCTTGCAATTAAGCTTTTAGAAAATCATATCTCTAAAATTGAAGAGCTGCGATTGGTTGGTACGGCCGGAAATGCATTAGAGGCTTATAAGCTCACTAAGTTAAAAACTGTTGATCTAATTTTTTTAGATATTCAAATGCCGGACTTAACCGGAATAGATTTTCTAAAATCATTAAAAAACAAGCCAAAAACCATTTTTACCACTGCATACAGAGAATTTGCTGTTGAAGGTTTTGAACTTGAAGCGGTAGATTATATTTTGAAACCCATAACTTTTGATCGTTTTTTTAAAGCTGTAGAACGTGTTTTAAGACATGACTCTGATTATGTAAAAGAAGACTTTCTTATGTTGAAGTCAAATGGTCTGCAATATAAAATTAACCTGAAATCTATTTTGTTTTTTGAAAGTCAGGGAAATAACGTTAAGGTAGTTTTAAAGAATGAAAAGCCTCTTATTGTGAAGTACAAATTAAGTGATTTAGAGAATGACTTAAGCTCACTTGGTTTTGTTCGGATTCACAGATCTTTTATAGTTAACTCAAAAGAAATAAATGCTTTAGGAAATACTGAGCTCATTATTGAAAACTTTTCTGTACCCGTTGGAAGAAGCTATAAGTCAAATTACGAAGAGTTGAAAAGAAAACATTCTATATAGTTTACTATGAGAGTTATTTATATATTTAACGAGTAATTTCTGTTATTTGTTTTTGTTTCTAAAATGTTTAAATAAGCGATACAATACATAGATAATCAATATTCCAAAAGCAATATTTAGTATCTGAAAAAGATAAGGAGGAATGTCGTAGTCTTCAATATATTTATTCATTTTAAGCAGGTATTAAATTATAAATAATTAGTTTATATGAAGTTACAAAAAAATATATAAAAAAAACCTCTTGTATTAACAAGAGGTTTGATATGGTGTTTGAATTTGTTTTTATTTTCCAAATCCTAGTTTCTCACGAACTCTTTGCAGAACTCCGTCAGCAACTGCAGAAGCTTTGGCAGCACCTTTTTTCAATAAGGCATCAACTTCATCAAGATTGTTTATATAGTAATTATATCTTTCTCTTTCTGTTTTGAATTTTTCTGTAATCAATTCAAAAATAGCTTGTTTTGCGTGGCCATAACCATAATTTCCGCCTAAATAATTCGCTCTCATTTCTGCAATTTGAGCTTCATCTGCCATTAAAGAATAAATAGCAAAAGCATTGCAGGTATCAGGATTTTTTGGAGCTTCAAGCGGTGTACTATCCGTTTCAATGCTCATAATCTGTTTGCGCAAAGCTTTATCATCAAGGAAAATGTTGATGTAATTATTAGCAGATTTACTCATTTTTCCTCCATTTGTTCCTGGAATCAATTTGCTGTCTTCCTGAATTTTAGCTTCTGGAAGTACAAAAGTTTCACCCATTTGGTGGTTGAATCTTGAGGCTACATCACGGGTAATTTCTATATGCTGTAATTGATCTTTTCCAACAGGAACAAATTCTGCATCATACAATAAAATATCAGCAGCCATCAACATTGGATAAGTAAAAAGTCCGGCGTTAACATCGTCTAAACGATCGGCTTTGTCTTTGAAAGAATGTGCCAAAGTTAAACGCTGAAACGGGAAAAAGCAGCTTAAATACCAGGTTAATTCAGTTGTTTGAACTACATCTGACTGTCTGTAAAAAGTTACACGGTCAATATCTAATCCAAAAGCAAGCCATGCAGCAGCCACACTAAAGGTATTTTCTCTTAATGTTTTACCATCTTTGATTTGTGTAATCGAATGTAAATCAGCAATAAACAAAAATGATTCGTTTGCCGGATTATTCGATAACTCAATTGCAGGGATGATAGCTCCCAATAGATTTCCTAAGTGAGGCGTTCCAGTACTCTGAACACCAGTAAGTATTTTTGCCATTCTAGTTTTTTTCTTAACCGCAAATATTGCAAGTTTAATTTTAACCGCAAAGTTCGCAAAGTTTATTTTTAATTTAACTGCAAAGTTCGCAAAGTTTATTGGAATGTAAATTCTTTTATAAAATTCACTTCGGTTTTCTTACATTTGAAACCATGAAAATATTGAAAATTGCTTTTTGGATTATCTGGCGCGTTTGGTTTTACGTTTTAATGGCGGTTCCAATACTTATTATGCTGCCGTTACTGCTTATTTCTATCATCTCTGAGAGAGGATATCCATATTTCTTTAAAATGGCCCGCATTTGGGCTAAATTCATTCTGTACGGAATGGGTTTTTATTATAAAGTAAAACGCGAACAAAAACTGATCAAGGGAAAAAGCTACATGATCGTTGCCAATCATACATCAATGACTGACATTATGCTGATGCTGGCAATTATTAAAAATCCGTTTGTTTTTGTTGGAAAAAAAGAACTTGTAAAGATTCCGTTGTTTGGATTTTTCTATAAAAGAACCTGTATTTTGGTTGACAGAAATTCATCAAAAAGTAAAAATGAGGTTTTTAAAAGGGCTCAAAGCCGTTTAAATCAAGGTTTAAGTATTTGTATTTTTCCTGAAGGCGGCGTTCCGGATGATGAATCGATTTTGCTGGATGAGTTTAAAGATGGTGCTTTCAGACTTGCCATAGACCATCAAATTCCAATTGTGCCTATTGTATTTCCTGATAATAAAGACCGTTTTCCTTATAGGTTTTTAAGCGGCAGTCTTGGAAAAATGCGCAGCAAAATTCTGCCTTTCGTAGAGACAAGCGGACTTGCATCTGATAACAGAAAAGAGCTTAGAGATACAGTCAGAGAAATGATTTATAAAGGTTTACTCGAATTTAAAAAGAAAGATTTAAAAGAGTAATTTAAAATACAAACCCGGCAAAATATAAAAAATTGCCGGGTTTTCTTTTGAATAAAAACCCCCGTTTATAATTCAAAAAGTTTATCGGTGTATTATTTTTTCTGAGATGAATCGTAATACTTTTTTAAATTTTAATTTGGTTTTTCTGCGGTTTTTATTGAACAACACTTCTATTCTCTCTTTCATGATTAAGTATTTATAGGGTTGATAATAAAGAGTTTATTAAACTCAAGTTAATGTCACATATTACTAAGAGCGTCAAAAATGAAAAAGGTTGCGTCGAAAGAAGAAAATTCTTTAAAATAATTAGTAAAAAATCCGTTAGTTCTTGGATACTAACGGATTTTTACTGAATCAACCAACCAAATTTATTCTAAAAAAACGACGAATTGGTATTTATGGCCCATACCAAAAACAAATCGTATGTCTGTTTAATAGATGAGTTTGTTTTAAAAAGGTTGCGTTGATTTCTAATTTTATTTTCAAAATAAAAAACCCGGACTTTTATAAGTCCGGGTTTTTATATGTAAAGTATTAATTTTAAAAGATTAAGCGTTTGCTAATTCTTTCATATGAGCTTTTATTTTTTCTTCTAATTCGTCAGCTAATTCTGGATTATCTTTAATTAGAGCTTTTACAGCATCACGTCCTTGACCTAATTTTGTATCGCCATAGCTAAACCAAGATCCTGCTTTTTTAACGATATCAAATTCAACCGCTAAGTCAAGAATTTCACCGGTTTTAGAAACTCCTTCTCCGTACATAATGTCGAACTCGGCTGTTTTAAAAGGCGGTGCCACTTTGTTTTTAACGATTTTTACTTTAGTTCTGTTACCAATTACGTTTTCACCGTCTTTAATTTGAGCAGAACGACGAATATCTAAACGTACAGAAGCGTAGAATTTCAATGCATTACCTCCGGTTGTTGTTTCAGGATTCCCAAACATAACACCAATTTTTTCACGCAGCTGGTTAATAAAGAAAACAGTACAATTTGTTTTACTGATAGTTCCGGTAAGTTTTCTTAAAGCTTGAGACATTAAACGTGCATGAAGACCCATTTTAGAATCTCCCATTTCACCTTCAATCTCGCTTTTTGGTGTCAATGCAGCTACAGAGTCAATTACAACAATGTCTATAGCTCCAGAACGAATTAGGTTTTCGGCAATTTCTAAAGCTTGCTCACCATTGTCTGGCTGTGATATAATTAAGTTCTCGATATCAACATTTAATTTTTCAGCATAGTTTCTGTCAAATGCATGCTCAGCATCAATAAATGCTGCAATTCCACCCGCTTTTTGTGCTTCGGCAATAGCATGTAATGTCAATGTGGTTTTACCAGATGATTCCGGCCCGTATATTTCAATAATTCTTCCTTTTGGATATCCATTTACCCCAAGAGCTAAATCAACACCAAGTGAGCCAGAAGAAATCGTTTCTACCTCCACAATGGCTCTGTCGCCCATTTTCATTACGGTTCCTTTTCCGTAGGTTTTGTCAAGTTTATCAAGCGTTAGTTGTAACGCTTTTAATTTGGCTTCTTTGTCTGAACTCATCTTTTCTTAAATTATCTAAAATTGTTATTTTTCTTTCCGGTTAAAATTCAAAAAAAATGCTTCTTTTAAATTTTACAGGTCAGGCTTATAATTTGTAAAATTACTTCTTTTTTTGAAGTTTGATTGTTCCAAATTGTCACAATTTAACTATAAAAATAAAGCTTTTAATTCTGTTGCATCAGAAGGTTTTATTTTTCCGGCAAGCAGTAAACTCAGCTGTTTACGACGCAGAGCAGCGTCAAAACGCTGTATTTCAATTTCTGTTTCCGGTACAATTGGCGGTACTTCGACAGGTCTTCCGGTATCATCTACAGCTACAAAAGTATAAATTGCTTCGTTTGCTTTTGTTCTGTTTCCAGATTCGCGGTCTTCTACCCAAACGTCTATAAAAACTTCCATTGAACTTTTGAAGGATCTTGAAACTTTTGCTTCGACAGTAACTACGCTTCCAAGCGAAATGGCTCTGTTAAAAGCCACGTGATTTACAGATGCCGTAACTACAATTCGGCGGGAATGTCTGCGTGCTGCAATACTTGCTGCACGATCCATTCGGGCTAATAATTCGCCTCCGAAAAGATTGTTTAAAGGATTAGTCTCGCTCGGTAAAACTAAATCAGTTAATATAGTTAGGGACTCTGAAGGATGTTTTGGATTCATTTTTTTAATGTGAAAATTTAAAATAATTACGGTTGATTAATTCAACCAGTTTACTACCATTACGGCAGGAATGAAATATATAACAATGGTTCTCGCACCATCATAATCTTTGGCTAATCGTTGTCCGAAAAGCATCATTAACAAACAGATACATGAAAAAATTCCGGCATAAAAACCATACTCACGACCACTGTTTGTTAGTAATTGTATGGCTCCGACAACACTTAAAATTCCGGAAATTAATTCTAAAATTAATAAATGAAGTAAAGCAAGAGGAACTTGATTTTTTAATGGCGTTTTGGCAAAATGTTCTTTAAGCCAGGCTACATTATCTTTCCAGTAAAAAATCTTTTCGTAGCCTGATTGTAAAAATGTTAAGGCTAAAAATGCCAGTGATAAAATTGAGGCAACATTATTCATTTGAGGACTATTTTTTATGAATTAAACGAGTCAGTTTTATAGATAAATCGGTTAGGATTATTTTTGCATTTCCGTTTCTTTCAATGTGATACATGGCATCTGAAAGTTCTTTGAAAATTTCGTGAATGTTATTTCCGTTTACAAAAGGAGCAAAATTTTCGAGTTTAAATTTGTCGACTTTTGGTTCTATGTAAACTAAACTTGGCGTTTGATAATTCAGTAAAAGTGCCTGTCTGAACATTTCGATACAGAACTGAATAAACTTTTTCTGGCTTTCACGTCCAAGTCCAGCAATTTCTTCGCTCCATGAAATTAAATCCTGAATTGCCGCTGCATTTCCTTTTGCTCTAAAAGCAGCGCGGACCCAATTGACAAACCACTGTTCAAAAGGATATTCAGAATCATCTTCTTTTAACAAATGCATTGCTTTATTGAAATTTCCCTGTGCCTGATGAGCGATTTTTTTAGCGAAATTAGAATCGATATTTTCTCTGGAAACCAATGCTTCGGCAATAACTTTTTCCGGAAGTCCGTTAAAGTGAATTACCTGACAGCGAGAACGTATGGTTTGTATAATATCTTCTTCATTTTCAGAAATCAGAATAAAAATGGTTTTATCTGATGGTTCTTCAAGAAGCTTTAAAAGTTTGTTTGAAGCTGCAATATTCATTTTATCTGCCATCCAGATAATCATGATTTTATAACCGCCTTCATACGACTTTAGCGAAAGTGACTTTAAAACTTCCTGTGCATCTTCGACTCTGATTTCGCCCTGCTTGTTTTGAACGCCCAGAATTTTATACCAGTCAAATAAACCGCCGTAAGGCATTTCCTGAATAAATGTTCGCCAATCCTGAATAAAGTCTAAACTTTTTGGTTTGGTTTTTACATCTTCGGTAGTAACTGTTGGGTAAATAAAATGCAGGTCGGGATGCGAAAGATTTTGAAACTTTAAATTACAGGAGTCGTTTCCGTTTTCATTTTCGTTTCCGGTATTATTGCATAAAATATATTGCGCATAGGCAATTGCAGTAGAAAGTGTACCGCTTCCTTCGGGTCCAATGAATAATTGTGCATGCGGAATTCGTCCGGAAGATGCACTTTTTATTAAGTGGCTTTTGATATAATCCTGACCTAAAATTTGAGAAAATTGCATGAAGCAAAGATAGAAGAAAATGATGTAGTCAAAAATTTTAGATTAAAAGATTATCGGCTGGATTTGATTTATGAGATTATGATTGATTTTTGCTAAAAATTTTGCTGTATGTTAACCAGCTTTTGTTAATAAATTACTTCACGCGAGTGGATATCAAGACTTTTTTGTTAATATTTTTTTGCTGAAAACGATAATCGTACGTTTTTTTTAGCTATTTATTAGTTCAAAACGCTGTTTTTTTATAGGTAATATCTTATGCTTTGCGTTTTAACAATTTTAACAAAAAGCCCGTTAAAACGCACATTTTCTCGACATAAGACTGATTTTTAAGGTTTTTTTAAGGTTTTTTTTTGAAAAAAAAAATCAATAAAGTTGCAATTTAAGTTAATTTCTATATTTTTGTTTGCATCAACAACCAATTATATAATAAGAATTTATGAAAGGGAAAATTATTTTATTTAGTGCATTTTTAATCATGACAACTGCAGCTGTTTCGGCTCAGGCAAAGAATGCTCCAAGAAGTATTATTAGTACAACAGCTCTTATTCGTAAATACCATGATCAAAAAGAATTGAGCGGTATGCAAAAAGGAGAACTTTTGGAATTGTACATCGAACGAATTAAAGTATTAGTAAAAACTCTCCCTTACATTGCTTTGGTTACTAAACCAGGTGTTACGATGGCAGACTTAGGTATTCCAGACGATAACGAACACAAAAAAGTTTTAGATGCTCAGGCAGTTGGTACTTCAACTTTCTTAGATACTACAGTTGAGTTTCAAAGAAAAATGATGCCTTACTCTGATAAAGGAAACCTTATTGCGGCAATCTTATTTTACGAAAACACATTAAAATCTTTACACGAGTTCAATGAATTGAACGAAATGTAATTAAAAAATATTTTTTAAAACCTTTTTCGGATTGTTTACGTAGATGCATAAAATTTCTGCGTTATTTCGAAAAAGAAATCATCATCAACTCGTTCTCGTTGTATTCTGAAATTTTATTAGAAAACACGAGGGGAGTTTTTGTATTTACGCATACCCAAATTTATTATTAACCTAATACACATTGATCATGAAAAAAATTACTCAAATGATCTGCGTTCTTTTGACTGTTGCGAGTATGAATGCTCAACAAGAAAAAGGAATTATGGGCTACACAAACTGGTTAAACAACTGGACAGAATTTAAGCCTAACAAAGTAGAGTATGGAGAAGCAAATCAAATTTTAGCAGGAAACATTTCTGTTAATACAAAGTTGCTTAAGAGAAACATTTACGTACTTCAAGGTAATGTTTATGTTACTAACAATGCAGTTTTAACAATTGAACCGGGAACATTAATTATTGGTGATTTCGAAACAAAAGGAACATTGGTAGTTACAAAAGGTGCACAACTTGTTGCTGATGGTTTAGAAACAGATCCAATCGTATTTACTTCAAACCGCAGCCAGAAAAAAGCTGGAGACTGGGGTGGAATTGTTGTTCTTGGAGATGCTCCAATTAACAAATTTGGAAACGTAGGTTCTTACAACATGGATCTTGACCCAACTTTAACTACTTATGGTGGTGACAATGTTGCTTCAAACTCTGGAATTTTAAGATTCGTTAGAATCGAATTCGCTGGTAAAAAAGTAAAAGGTGTTGATACTTTCAACGGTTTGACTTTGGCTGGTGTTGGAAACAAAACTATCCTTGAAAACATTATGGTGAGCTACGCTGGTGGTGACTCATTTGGTTTCTTAGGAGGAGACGTTAATGCTACAAAATTTGTTTCTTATAAATCAATCAATGACGATTACAAATTCTCTCAAGGAGTTCAATGTCGTTTCTACAATTCATTAGCTGTTAGATCTTCTTATTTCTCTAGTACAAAAGACGGTTCTCGTTGTATGGAAGTAAAATCTTATGAGAAAAAGAGCGAAACAGACTTTACTAAAAAACAAACTTTAGTTGTTGCTACTAACATTACAATGCTTAATGACAGTGAAAATATCAATGCTGATATTCAGGCAGGATTGGTAAAAGAAGCTGTATACGTAGCTGAAAATGCTTCTCTTGAAATGAAAAGAAGTGTGATCTCTGGATTTAATCCTGCAGTATTATTAGACAGCAAAACTGAAATCAATGATGCTAACCTTAAAAAAATCAAATTTGAGGAAATGTATTTCAACTTATGTAAAGGAAACATCTTTACTGAATACAATTCTAACAATGAAGATTTAGAGAGCTGGTATGGAAACAGTGTTTTCTTTAATGTTTACTCACAAAGTGATAACAAAGAAACATTCATTGATATGTTCAACCCTAAAAAGCCAGACTACAGATTACAGTTAGGAAAAATTACAGCTTCAAGCGGCAATAGATAAATAAATTTCGATTTTTATTTCGCGTAAATTTTATTAATAAAGTCCCCAGACACAATTTATGTATCGTCTTGTACGGACCAAATAAAGATCAAAACATAATGGCTCTATCTACAAAAAAATATTTATATATATTCTTTTTGGTTTCTCCTATTTCGTTAAGTCTGTATGCACAAAGTTTGACAACAGAAAAACCTACAGTTTCTGTTGGTTTTGACTGCAAATCAGCTGCGGTAATCGAGGCAAATCAAAACAATGACTCAGCTGTTTTAAATAACAGTAAAATAGATAATTCCAATCAGTTTATAGTAGGGTTGTCCACCCCCAAGGACAACCTTACTATGGCGACTGAAACGAATGATCAGTTCACAAAATGTAATGAAAATACATTGCTTAGTTCTACCTCAATTCTTGCAAAAGATATTATTGAGAACTACAAATATGACTTTTCAGAAACATTCATTGATATCTTGTTTTTTGAGCGTATAGACTTAGCAAGAAAACGTACTATATGATTCAAAAAACTACTTTATCTTTTTTTAAAGTTTTCATTTTATTTAGTATAATCATTTTTACTAAATCAAATTCTTATGCCCAGGCTGCGATAGTTCCGCAGCCTTTAGATGGGCTTCAAAAGCTATGTGCAGGACCTTCATTTAATGAGTTTTTTGCAACTTTTGGTTACGTAAATTTTCCAGCAGGTACAACTTTTGAAGTTGAACTTTCTGATGTTTCGGGAAGCTTTTTAACTACAACAACCGCTACAACAAAATTGGAAGTAATCGATATAAATACCACTCAGCAGACAATTAAGTTTGCACTTCCTACAAATTTGGCTGGTTCTGAGATTTACGGTATAAGAATTAAAAGTTCTACAGGAGTTGTCAGCGCAAGATTTAGAAACTCTATTGATAATGCTTCTGAATTTCCAGCATATTACAAAAGTTATGAATCTAGTTTTTCAATTAATAAAAGAAGTTCTAGTGCAATTATATGTACAGGTGGTTCAGTAACCTTATCAGTAGATAATGATACTCCTGCTGATGTCAATTCTTCTCCTTTAAATTATCCAAATCTTAAATACAGATGGTACAAAGACGATGTACTAATTACTGGACAAAGCTCAGCTTCTTTAGTAGTTAATACTCCAGGGAGTTACTATGCAGAAGTAGATTATGGAAAATGTACAGAGCCTAATATTAGTTCAAATCGTGTAACTGTTTCATCAGTAAGCGGCGGTTCTGCTGTTACAATAGATTCAAGTTTAGGTAACCCTTTTTGTTCAAGCGGAGAAGGAACGGTTTTGACTGCTACAAATGGAAACACTTATGTTTGGACAAAAAATGGAGTAGAATTAGGGAGAACTAGAAGTATTAATGCTAAGGAAAGCGGAGTTTATACTGTAGAAGTAGATTTTGGCGGCTGTAAAGCTACTGGAAGCATTAATTTAAGCAGTAATGGCTTCGAAGCAAGTATAGACGTAGCAGAAACGACTTCAATTAACGAAGGAGAAACTTTAAATGTTACTGTAACTACAGATGCAGCTAATCCAGATTTTCAATGGTTTTTAAACGGAAATGCAATTTCTGGAGCAAATGCAAATTCTTATTTGGTAGCCGTACCAGGTAATTACAAAGTAACAATTTCTCAGGTTTCAGGATGTGTATCATCAAAAGAATTTAATTTTAAAGTAACTGGACCATCAAAACCATCTTCAGTTATTCAAAACATTATAAAATTAGGAGGATTAAACCCTTATTGGAATATTCCTGATGAATATAAAAATGCAAACACCAATGTAATAATTCTCAGTTCAAATGGAGAAAAGGTTCTCGATGTAGTTAACTATCAAGGCGACTGGCCTCAAACAGCAATAGATTTTAAAAATGTAAATCCAGTATATTACTATGTCATTAAATCCGACACAGGTGAAAAAAAAGGATCAATAACCGTGATTAAATAATGAAGAAAATTTTACTATTCATAACTTTATTCTGCGGTTTTTCATGTTTACTCTATTCTCAGGAAAAAAATGAGAATGGAGTTGTTTCGTTTTCAATGCCTATTAGAAATTCATTAAAGTTCAATAGATATTTAATTAACCCGACTTTTAGTTTTGTACGTGAATCAAACCCTTACGCAAGTTTTTATAATAAAAGACAATGGGTGCAGTTTGAAAATGCTCCACAGACGTATTTAGCAAATTATTCAGGAAGATTTAGAGAAAATGAAGCATTTGCAGTTGGTTTATTTCAACAGAATTATGGTTTAATGACCGTTTTTGGCGGGGTTGTCAACTTTGCACATAACATCGTTTTACAAGAAGACAGTAATTTGACTTTTGGTTTAAACGTTGGAGCTTACCAAAGCGGGCTTAATAAAGGAAAAATCGTAACAGACGATATGGATATTTTAAATGGAGATTATCCATCAAATATGCTGCTTACTGTTAATCCTGGTATTAATTACGGAACTACATTTCTTGATTTTGGATTATCGGTTAACAACTTAATCCTTTACAATTTTGGGTCAGGAATGGTAAAAGAAGATCCGGAAAGAGCGATTCAATTACACGCCATGTATACAGGTTATATTGATACATATGGTTTTTTTGACAGAAGTAAATTTTCTGGAATAATTAGAACAGAACTTAAAAAAGATAAAACAGTTATTTCAGGGCTTGCAATGCTGGCTCTTAAACAAGGAGTCTGGGCGCAGGCAGGTTACAATACTCTATACGGAGTTTCAGCAGGTTTAGGTATTAATCTTTCTCCTAGCATTGCTATCGAATACAATTATGAAAGAGGAATGGGCAATTTTACAAATATGGGAGGTTCTCATGAATTTGCAATTGCTTACAGATTTAAAAACAGAAATTACTATTACGGAGATGACGATGAAGGTTCTATAATCGATCCATCAAGACCAAAACCGGTGCCAGCAAAACCAAAATCAGCAGCAACGCAGGTTAATAGAGCTGATATCGCTGAAAAGAACAAACTTGCAGCTGAAGCAAAAGCAAAAGCTGATGCTGAAGCAAAACAAGTAAGACTTGCAGCCGCAGAAAAAGCTAAAGCAGATGCTGAGGCCGCTGCGAAAGCAAAACTAGAAGCAGACAATAAAGCTAAAGCTGATGCTGAAGCTCTTAAAATAAAATTAGCGGCAGATGCAAAAGCAAAAGCCGATGCAGCAGCGGCAGCACGTGCTAATGTTGTTGCAGAACAAAAAGCACAAGCACAATTAGCTGCAGATAAAGCTAAAGCAGACGCTGAAACAAGAAGATTAAAATTAGCGGCAGACAATAAAGCTAAAGCTGATGCGGCTGCAGCAGCTAAAGCAAAAGCAGCAACAACAACGCCGGCAGCAGCAACACAGAAAACGCAGGCACAATTGGCAGCAGATAAAGCCAAAGCCGATGCAGAAGCAAGAAGATTAAAATTAGAAGCAGATGCTAAAGCCAAGGCTGATGCAGAAGCTGAAGCAAAAGCGAAAGCAGCTGTTACGACACCAGCAGCGCCTCAGCAGACACCTGCACAATTAGCAGCTGATAAAGCTAAGGCCGATGCAGAAGCAAGAAGAATAAAATTAGAAGCAGAAGCTAAAGCAAAAGCTGATGCAGATGCAGCAAAAGTAAAAGCAGTTACAACGACATCTGTTCAACAAAGAACACAGGCGCAATTAGCTGCAGAAAAAGCCAAAGCTGATGCAGAAGCAGCAACAAAAGCAAGACTTGCAACGGCAGAGAAAACAAGAGCCGATGCAGAAGCTGCAAGACAAGCTCGTTTAGCTGCAGCAGAAAAAGCTAAGGCCGATGCAGAAGCTGCAAGAGCTAAATTAGTTGCTGATGCAAAAGCCAAAGCAGATGCCGCAGAAGCTAAACGTAAAGCAGATGCCAAAGCAAAAGCAGAGGCGGCTGACATGGAATCAATTCTTGCTGCAGACGCCAAAGCAAAAGCTGATTCAGATGCATTACAAGCAAGATTAGCTGCTGATGCAAAAGCAAAAACAGCAGCAGAAGCTAAAACTAAAGCTTCAATAGATGCAGCAAACAGAGCAAAATTAGCAGCCGATGCAAAAGCGAAAGCAGCAGAAGAAGCGGCTCTAAAAGAAAAATTAGCAGCTGAAGCAAAAGCAAAAGCCGATGCAGAAGCAAGACAAGCAATTATTGCAGCTGAAGCCAAAGCCAAAGCTGATGCAGAAGCATTGAAAATAAAACAAGCAGAAGAAGCAAAAGCCAAAGCGGCAGCAGAGGCTCAGGCTAAATTAGATGCTGAAGCCAAAGCCAAAGCTGATGCAGAAGCTTTACAAGCGAAATTAGCAGCCGATGCAAAAGCTAAGGCCGATGCAGAAGCATTGAAAATAAAACAAGCAGCTGAAGCAAAAGTAAAAGCAGAGGAAGAAGCTCGTCAGGCTAAGTTAGCTGCAGAAGCGAAAGCAAAAGCTGATGCAGAAGCATTACAAGCGAAATTAGCAGCTGATGCAAAAGCTAAGGCAGATGCAGAAGCTCTTCAGGCAAAACAAGCGACTGAAGCAAAAGTAAAAGCAGAGGAAGAAGCTCGTCAGGCTAAGTTAGCTGCAGAAGCGAAAGCCAAAGCTGATGCAGAAGCTTTACAAGCGAAATTAGCAGCCGATGCAAAAGCTAAGGCAGATGCAGAAGCCCTTCAGGCAAAACAAGCGGCTGAAGCGAAAGTAAAAGCAGATGAAGAAGCTCGTCAGGCTAAGTTAGCTGCAGATGCTAAAGCAAAAGCCGATGCAGAAGCATTACAAGCTAAACTAGCAGCCGATGCAAAAGCAAAAGCTGATATGGAAGCTGCTCAAGCTAAATTATTAGCAGATGCAAGAGTGAAAGCCGACGCAGAAGCTACAGCGAAAGCAAAAGCAGAAGCTGAAGCGAAAAAATTAAGAGAAGAGGAAGAAGCACGTCAGGCGAAATTAGAGGCCGATGCTAAGGCAAAAGCCGATGCAGAAGCGCTTCAGGCAAAACAAGCAGCTGAGGCGAAAGCGAAGGCAGATGAAGAGGCACGTCAGGCTAAGTTAGCTGCAGATGCAAAAGCTAAGGCAGACGCAGAAGCATTGCAAGCGAAATTAGCAGCCGATGCTAAGGCAAAAGCTGATGCAGAAGCCCTTCAGGCAAGACAAGCAGCAGAAGCAAAAGCAAAAGCAGATGAAGAGGCACGTCAGGCTAAGTTAGCTGCAGATGCAAAGGCTAAGGCCGATGCAGAAGCACTTCAAGCAAAATTAGCAGCCGATGCTAAGGCAAAAGCTGATGCAGAAGCCCTTCAGGCAAGACAAGCAGCAGAAGCAAAAGCAAAAGCAGATGAAGAGGCACGTCAGGCTAAGTTAGCTGCAGATGCAAAGGCTAAGGCCGATGCAGAAGCATTGCAAGCAAAATTAGCAGCCGATGCTAAGGCAAAAGCTGATGCAGAAGCCCTTCAGGCAAAACAAGCAGCAGAAGCAAAAGCTAAAGCAGATGAAGAGGCACGTCAGGCTAAGTTAGCAGCAGATGCAAAAGCTAAGGCCGATGCAGAAGCATTGCAAGCAAAATTAGCAGCTGATGCTAAGGCAAAAGCCGATGCAGAAGCCCTTCAGGCAAAACAAGCAGCAGAGGCGAAAGCGAAAGCAGATGCAGAAGCTCTTCAAGCAAAATTAGCAGCAGATGCAAAAGCTAAAGCTGATATGGAAGCTGCTCAAGCTAAATTATTAGCAGATGCAAAAGCAAAAGCTGATGCAGAAGCAACAGAAAGATTAAGAGCTGAAGAAGAAACAAGACAATTAAAAGAAGAAGAAGAACGTCAGGCAAGATTAGCAGCAGAAAAAGCAAAAGCTGATGCTGAGGCAGCAGCCAGAGCAGCAGCTGCAAAAGACGAAACGGCAAAAGCAATTGAAAATCTGACTCAATCTATTGAGGGTACAAGTAAAACTCAGAATGATTTATTAGACCAGTTTAAAGCAACTGTAGCAAATAAACAAAAAGACTTGAATGACTTAAAAGAAGAGAATGACTTAAGCGAAAAAGGAATTTATAGAGAGCCGAAACCGTTCAAGAGTGTTGCTGCTGAAAACAGCCAGCTGGAAGCTTTAAAAGCACAGCTTGCAGATGCCAGCCGAATTCAGAAAGATGAAATTGCCAAGCTGACGAATTTATATAACGAAAGGCTTAAAAAAGTTCCTAATAAGAATGACGCTTTAAACAAAGCTTATCTGGAAAAGATAAATCAGTTAAAAGCAGCTCAATTGAAAATGGAAATGGAAGGAGCAGCACTGTTAGCCGATTTAGAACGAATTAAAACGGAAACTGAGATTGAGAAAAAACGTAGAATTAAACGTGCAGCTTATGAAAATGATGAAGGAAGATATGCTCAGGACGTTGCCGCTCTTAAACGTATTAAGGAAACAACAAAAGTAAGCAGTACACCACTAACAGCAAGTGATTTTGATTTTGGAGAAGATCAGTCAAATATGCAGATTATCAAGAATATTAAAAATTCTGAAAGTGGTTTTTATATGATACTTGCAGTTCATAATAGTGTAGAGAAAAGGGATCAGTTCTTAACGAAAGCTGTAGCAGCAGGACTTACAGATATTAATTTCTTTTACAATGTAACAACAAGTAAGTATTATATCTATTACGAGAAATTCGACGGTTTACAAGAGGCTACAAAAGCACTTGAAGCAAAAGGATCTAAGCCATATAACGGGAAAATGGCAATCGTAAAAGTTGAGAATTAATAAATATAAAATATAAAGAGGCTTCTGGAAACCCAGAAGCCAACAGATATAAAATGTTTTAAATACTAATTATTTTTCTTCTGATGCCCCTCAGAAAAGAAATGTAAGTAAACAATAGAGTGATTATGAAAAAACCTACTATTTTAAGAACGCTGATTTTTGTTTTAGCAATGATGTTAAATTTTGCCTCCTACTCGCAAAATTTAATTTCTTTTAATTCAAAGTTTGATAAAAACTTGAAGGAAAATATCTTTCTAAAAGCAAGTAATCAGCCCAACAGTCAAATCAGCGATACTACTCATTTAAGTGGAATTGTTGAAAAAGTAGCAGTACCTACCATTCCCAACCCTGTACTTAAGTACGCACAAGGAGAGTATGCGGGTATTATATCCATCTGTCCGAATGATGGAAAAGAGCTTCCTAAATTATTTTTATGTGGTTCTAATGATGCTCGTTTAATCGAAACGGGTATTACAAATGCTTCCTCTTTTAATTGGGCGAGACTCACTGGCGGCTGTACTGCTTTTGCAAACGTAAATTGTGCTAATGAAGCAACAAACTGTACGTGGACAACAGTAGGAACTGGAGCAAATTACAGTGCTAATGCAGCAGGTGAGTACAGACTTAGAATTACCTATTCTGATGGTACCGTTTTCATTTTCTATTTTAATGTTTATACAAATGATCTTGATCCTACTAATATATCCAAGAGTAATATTTTAAATGGAAGTGGTTGTTCTATACCAGGAAGAATAACTGTTGGAGGTTTTGGTTCTAAATATGAGTATGCAATAAGTACTGGTACAACAACACCAACATCTGGATGGCAGGACAGTAATATTTTTGCCAATATTACTACAGCAGCGACATATAATGTTTTTGTAAGATTAAAAAATGTTACAGGAACTTGTGTTTTCAGAGTTAGAAATATTGCTATCACAGCAGCTAATCTTACCATTTCAACAACGATTAATCATCCAAAATGTAATGGTGATAAAGGAAGTATAACTGTAAAAACAAGTGATTTAGGTCTTCGTTATGATTATACTCTTTTCAGAGGTACAACTCAAGTTGGTAATATTCAGGGCGTAGCAGCTCCAGAATGGACTTTTACAGGTTTAGACCCGGCAACAAATTATAGAGCAGTAGTTACTGTAAGTAATGCTTGTGTATCAAATTCGATAAGTAACAGAACAGTTAATAATGCACCAAATCTTTTAACTTTATCTATAAGTAATCAATCCGCAAACTCAGGCTGCTCTACAGGAAATCTGCAGGCAAATCCTAGCGGAGGAACTTCTCCTTATAAATATTTTGTTAATGTAAACAATGCAGGTTTTGTTCCTAATACATCTGGAAACACTATAGTTGTTACCACTCCTGGAACTTATCAGGTTCGTGTAGAGGATATCAATGGTTGTACGGCTACAGCATCTTATACTGTAAATACAGTTACAAAACCAAATTATAATTTTACAACAACCAGTCCAAATTGCAGCGTTACTACAGGATCAATTACTGTTAATTTAATCAATGCGAATAGTTATACTATTCAATATAGAATTAATAACGGTTCTTGGGGATCTACAAAAGCCTGGAGTAATCTTGGTCCGGGTAACTATACAGTAGAAGTACGATATAGATTAAACAATAACAATAGCTGGTGTACAGATACTAACGTAGTTACTATTTTAGATGCCCCTAATGGTTTAACTGCATCTGCAGGTGTGGCTGCATTGGCCGGCTGCGGACCAAATGGAACAGGTATAGTTAGAATAACAAACCCATCAGGAGGTGTACCTCCTTACCAATATAGTTTTAATGGAACAACTTGGGGTGCTTCAAACGAAGCTAACATGGCTCCAAATAATGCTCCGGGTTATACAGTATACATTAGAGATTCGTCGCCAACTCCTTGCGTATATGCAATGACGGGTATTATTATAGACCCAGTGCCTACACCTCCTCGTATTACATATGAGGGACCTACTTATGATTGTAATGGTATTGCTTCTATGAAAGCTATAGTAACAAGCCCAGTAGGATCAAATTATACATATACTTATTTATTAGATGATGTTGAAAATACCAATGTTCCAGCTAATGAATTCATTAATATTGGTGCAGGAGACCATAATATTAAAGTCGTTTATAAATTAGCTAATGTATCAACATATAGTAATTTATTAAAAGAAGATTTTGGAAGAGGAAATCCAACTACCTCTCCGGGTATTAATCCAGCTTATTGTTTTGAGAATCAGTCAGGTGTACACCCTCCGGGTTATGCATGTAATTTAGATAATGAGATTAACGATGGTGAATATGCAGTAACTAATAGAATTAATCCTAGATTTGGAAGCTGGCTGGATATGAGAGATCATACCAGCGGTGGTTCGGATACACAAGGAAGATTCTTAGCTATTAATATTGGTGGAGTTGCTGGAATTGGAGGTATTATTTACAGAAAACCAATTTATGATGTAATTCCAAATCAAGATGTAAAAATTTCTTTTTGGGTTGCCAACCTAATTAATAATCTTCCGCAGAACGCAGGAAACGATGATCCTAATATTACAATTCAGTTAATTGCGGATTATGGATTAGCAACACAAACCTTAGTAGCATCTCAGGAAACGGGGGTAGTACCTAAAAGTAATAAATGGGAAAACTACAACATGAGTTTAAATCCGGGATCGTATTCTACATTAGATTTTGTAATACGATCTTATAGTGCTGTTGATTTTGGAAATGACTTGACATTAGATGATATTACAGTATATCAGGTTCCTAGAGCTTGTGCTTTTGCCGATCCTTTTAAATTTGAAGTTCTGGATGATAAAGCTTTCAAGGCCGAAATAGTACCAGTTTCTAATGTTACCTGTAACGGTGCAAATAATGGATCATTCAAAATTATTGCTACAAATTTTGGAACTAGTTTTGAATATTCATTAAATGGATCTGCTGGTCCTTGGATTCCGTCTACTACATCAGAAGTTACTGTAACGGGATTGCAGCCTAAAACTTATGATGTTCGTGTTCGTAGAACAGGTACTAACGTTGCTGGGTGTGAATTAACACTTAATCCAGTAATTACATCTCCTACAAAATTTGTAATTGCAGCTACAGGGAAAGATGCATTATGCAGCACTGGCGGTTTAGGTAGTGTTGATGCAAGTGCAACTTCAGGCGGAACACAACCTTATAATCTTGTACTTACTAACAATGCAGATAATACCCAAATTACTTTTCCACCAAGTTTAGTTTTGTCAGGTGTAGTACGTCCTGGAACTTATACGATTTCTGGAACTGATGGAGGAGGCTGTCCGGCAACAGGAAGTACAAGTTTGGTTATTAATGGTACTATTCCTCCAAAAGCTGATATAACTAAAAATACTGGTTTGTGTTTTGGTACTAATGCAACAATAACAGTTACGATTAGAGACGGCGCAGCACCTTATAGCTATAGTGTAAGTTACAATGGAGGAGCATACAGTGCTCCAAGTACGCCTTCTAATGCTACTAGTTTTAATTATACAGCTGCAGCTCCTGGAACTTATAGTTTCTTAATTACAGATCATAATGGTTGTAATGCAATAGCAGTAAGTCAAAGAATTGACC
Source organism: Flavobacterium johnsoniae UW101 (assembly GCF_000016645.1). NCBI lineage: Bacteria > Pseudomonadati > Bacteroidota > Flavobacteriia > Flavobacteriales > Flavobacteriaceae > Flavobacterium > Flavobacterium johnsoniae. The sequence continues at coordinate 1,111,623 of NC_009441.1, read as the reverse complement.
CTAAAATTACAGCTACTACTGCAATTAGAAACTCTTTAACTTGTGATCCTGCAAATCCGGATGCAACTATTGAAGTAACTATTTCTGGAGGAACAGCACCATACACTTATACCGTTAAAAATAAAACAACAGGAGCATTATTATATACCAGTTCTTCTATTACTGGTCCAACATTTACTTATTCAACAGCTAACCCGGGAACTTATACATTTGATGTAAAAGACGATAACGGTTGTATTGCAACTATTGATGGTGTAGTGAACTCTTTAGTTCCGGTTATTGCATCAGCTGCACCAGTTAATCCTACATGTAATGGGGGCACAAATGGTTCAGTACAGTTATCAGGTTCAGGCGGAGTCGGTCCGTATATGTTTAGTTTTAACGGAGGAGCTTTCTCAAACCAGTCCTTATATACCGGTTTATCAGCAGGAGTTTCTTATTCATATCAGGTAAGAGATTTTAACCAGTGTTTATCAGCAGCTGGTACTATTACTCTAAGCCAGCCGGATCCTATAACGGGAACCACTTCATTTACACCTTACACTTGTTTACAGACAGGAAGTATTACAGTAACAAGCATATCAGGCGGAACAGGAACTTACCAGTACAGTATTAATGGCACCACATTCCAGGCCGGTACTACTTTTACAGGATTAACAAATGGCACTTATACAATTACGGTTAGAGATGCTAATAATTGTACAAACACATTAGCGCCTGTAACTCTGGATCCATTAACGCCTCCAACGGCATTAAGCTTCAGTAATACAGCCTTAAGCTGTCCTACAAATAAAGTAAGTATAACAGTAACAACTACAGGCGGGTCAGGAGCATTAAGCTATCGTATTGTTGAGCCAGCTTCAGCTTCAGGGAACACATCAGGATTAACTACAGGTACTTTTACTAATTTAGATCCGGGAACCTACAAGTTTGAAGTTACAGATGCAAAAGGCTGTAAATATGAAGATTCATATACAGTTGCACCTCTTCCAGCTTTAACGGTTGTGGGCACCCACACTAATGTTCAGTGTTTTGGTTCATCAACAGGAACAGCACAGTTTACCGTTTCAGGTTCAACAGGGTTTACTTATACATTAAATACAGTTTCACAGGGAGCAGGTACTTCACCAATCAGCTTAACAGGATTGGCGGCAGGTACTTACACTGTTGAAATTACTAATACAGCAACTAACTGTAAAGCATTGGCTTCTGTAACTATTACAGCTCCGGCAGCAGCTTTAACATTAAACAATACACCTTCTGCAATCACTTGTGACGCGCCGGGAAGTGTTGTTCTGACAGCTGCAGGAGGCTGGGGAGGAAACACTTATAGTTTAACTCAGCCAGATGGAACAGTTTTAGGTCCTCAGAATACAGGTACTTTTGCGAATCTGACTCAGACAGGAAGCTATACAGCCAATGTTACAGATGCGAATAACTGTATTGCTTCAAGCACATTTACATTAAGCACACCTTCAGCTCCGTCGGCAAGTATTGCAGGATCTGATATTTGTTATGATGCTAATAACCAGGCAACAATAACAGTTACAGCTTCAGGTGGAGTTGGTCCATACCAGTACAGTATCAATAATGGAACAAGCTACCAGTCTGGTAATACGTTTGCGAATCTTCTTCCGGGAAGCTACACTGTTTTGGTAAAAGATGCTTTTGGATGTACTTCTACAGCTATTGCTCAGGTTATTGCAAATCAGCTTCAGGTTGATGCAGTACTAACAAAAACATTAGACTGTAAGACACCTCCGGCAGCGAGAATTACAGGAACAATTTCTGGCGGAACTGCACCTTATACTTACAGCGTTTCTGTTAACGGAGGTGCTTATACATCATTAGGAGCAGTTACAGGAACTACTTTTACATACGACACAACAACAGCAGGAGAGTATCAGTTTCAAGTTAATGATGTTAACAACTGTCCGGCTGTTTCTACATCAGTTAAAATAGATGCTTTAGTTCCGGTTATTGCATCAGCTGCACCGGTTGATCCTACATGTAATGGGGGTACTAATGGTTCAGTACAGTTATCAGGTTCAGGCGGAGTGGGTCCGTATATGTTTAGTTTTAACGGAGGAGCTTTCTCAAACCAGTCCTTTTATACCGGTTTATCAGCAGGAGTTTCTTATTCATATCAGGTAAGAGATTTTAACCAGTGTTTATCAGCACCTGGTACTATTACTTTAAGCCAGCCGGATCCTATAACGGGAACCACTTCATTTACACCTTACACTTGTTTACAGACAGGAAGTATTACAGTAACAAGCACATCAGGGGGAACAGGAACTTACCAGTACAGTATTAATGGCACCACATTCCAGGCCGGTACTACTTTTACAGGATTAACAAATGGCACTTATACAATTACGGTTAGAGATGCTAATAATTGTACAAACACATTAGCGCCTGTAACTCTGGATCCATTAACGCCTCCAACGGCATTAAGCTTCAGTAATACAGCCTTAAGCTGTCCTACAAATAAAGTAAGTATAACAGTAACAACTACAGGCGGGTCAGGAGCATTAAGCTATCGTATTGTTGAGCCAGCTTCAGCTTCAGGGAACACATCAGGATTAACTACAGGTACTTTTACTAATTTAGATCCGGGAACCTACAAGTTTGAAGTTACAGATGCAAAAGGCTGTAAATATGAAGATTCATATACAGTTGCACCTCTTCCAGCTTTAACGGTTGTGGGCACCCACACTAATGTTCAGTGTTTTGGTTCATCAACAGGAACAGCACAGTTTACCGTTTCAGGTTCAACAGGGTTTACTTATACATTAAATACAGTTTCACAGGGAGCAGGTACTTCACCAATCAGCTTAACAGGATTGGCGGCAGGTACTTACACTGTTGAAATTACTAATACAGCAACTAACTGTAAAGCATTGGCTTCTGTAACTATTACAGCTCCGGCAGCAGCTTTAACATTAAACAATACACCTTCTGCAATCACTTGTGACGCGCCGGGAAGTGTTGTTCTGACAGCTGCAGGAGGCTGGGGAGGAAACACTTATAGTTTAACTCAGCCAGATGGAACAGTTTTAGGTCCTCAGAATACAGGTACTTTTGCAAACCTGACTCAGACAGGAAATTATACTGCAAATGTTACAGATGCAAATAACTGTATTGCTTCAAGCACATTTACCTTAAGTACACCTTCAGCTCCGTCGGCAAGTATTGCAGGATCTGATATTTGTTATGATGCTAATAACCAGGCAACAATAACAGTTACAGCTTCAGGTGGAGTTGGTCCATACCAGTACAGTATCAATAATGGAACAAGCTACCAGTCTGGTAATACGTTTGCGAATCTTCTTCCGGGAAGCTACACTGTTTTGGTAAAAGATGCTTTTGGATGTACTTCTACAGCTATTGCTCAGGTTATTGCAAATCAGCTTCAGGTTGATGCAGTACTAACAAAAACATTAGACTGTAAGACACCTCCGGCAGCGAGAATTACAGGAACAATTTCTGGCGGAACTGCACCTTATACTTACAGCGTTTCTGTTAACGGAGGTGCTTATACATCATTAGGAGCAGTTACAGGAACTACTTTTACATACGACACAACAACAGCAGGAGAGTATCAGTTTCAAGTTAATGATGTTAACAACTGTCCGGCTGTTTCTACATCAGTTAAAATAGATGCTTTAGTTCCGGTTATTGCATCAGCTGCACCGGTTGATCCTACATGTAATGGGGGTACTAATGGTTCAGTACAGTTATCAGGTTCAGGCGGAGTGGGTCCGTATATGTTTAGTTTTAACGGAGGAGCTTTCTCAAACCAGTCCTTTTATACCGGTTTATCAGCAGGAGTTTCTTATTCATATCAGGTAAGAGATTTTAACCAGTGTTTATCAGCACCTGGTACTATTACTTTAAGCCAGCCGGATCCTATAACGGGAACCACTTCATTTACACCTTACACTTGTTTACAGACAGGAAGTATTACAGTAACAAGCATATCAGGCGGAACAGGAACTTACCAGTACAGTATTAATGGCACCACATTCCAGGCCGGTACTACTTTTACAGGATTAACAAATGGCACTTATACAATTACGGTTAGAGATGCTAATAATTGTACAAACACATTAGCGCCTGTAACTCTGGATCCATTAACGCCTCCAACGGCATTAAGCTTCAGTAATACAGCCTTAAGCTGTCCTACAAATAAAGTAAGTATAACAGTAACAACTACAGGCGGGTCAGGAGCATTAAGCTATCGTATTGTTGAGCCAGCTTCAGCTTCAGGGAACACATCAGGATTAACTACAGGTACTTTTACTAATTTAGATCCGGGAACCTACAAGTTTGAAGTTACAGATGCAAAAGGCTGTAAATATGAAGATTCATATACAGTTGCACCTCTTCCAGCTTTAACGGTTGTGGGCACCCACACTAATGTTCAGTGTTTTGGTTCATCAACAGGAACAGCACAGTTTACCGTTTCAGGTTCAACAGGATTTACTTATACATTAAATACAGTTTCACAGGGAGCAGGTACTTCACCAATCAGCTTAACAGGATTGGCGGCAGGTACTTACACTGTTGAAATTACTAATACAGCAACTAACTGTAAAGCATCGGCTTCTGTAACTATTACAGCTCCGGCAGCAGCTTTAACATTAAACAATACACCTTCTGCAATCACTTGTGATGCGCCGGGAAGTGTTGTTCTGACAGCTTCAGGAGGCTGGGGAGGAAACACTTATAGTTTAACTCAGCCAGACGGAACAGTTTTAGGTCCTCAGAATACAGGTACTTTTGCGAATCTGACTCAGACAGGAAGCTATACAGCCAATGTTACAGATGCGAATAACTGTATTGCTTCAAGCACATTTACATTAAGCACACCTTCAGCTCCGTCGGCAAGTATTGCAGGATCTGATATTTGTTATGATGCTAATAACCAGGCAACAATAACAGTTACAGCTTCAGGTGGAGTTGGTCCATACCAGTACAGTATCAATAATGGAACAAGCTACCAGTCAAGCGGTACTTTTGCGAATCTTCTTCCGGGAAGCTACACTGTTTTGGTAAAAGATGCTTTTGGATGTACTTCTACAGCTATTGCTCAGACTATTGCTAATGAATTTACTGTAGCAACAGTTTTAACAGACGGTCCAAAATGTACTTCTCCAAATATCACTATTGATGGTACAATAAACGGAGGTACAGCAAATTATAATTATACTGTAACAATAAATGGAACTTTAGATCCAACTGTGCATACTGTAGCAGGAACTACATTTACTTATACAGATGCTACAGCAGTTACAGCAACAACAACAACAACCTATTTATTTACATTTACAGATAATTCAGGTTGTAACGCAACTTCAACAGTTGTTGTTCAGCCTAAGACAAATCCTGATTTTACAGCAGTTCAAGGAAATCTTATTTATTGCAGCGGTCAGGAAACTGGATCTATCAATGTAAATATTGATACAACAGTTGGAGTTGGTCCATATGTAATAAATGTGGTAAAAGACAATACGGCATTAGGAACACCAAATGTAAATTACGGTACTCAAACAACTGGTCTTCCAGGTGGTGATTACATTGTTACTGTAACTGATGCTAATGGATGTTCTTTAAATAGAAATGTAAGTATTGCACAACCAGATCCGATTGTTTTCACAGAAGATATTCAACAGATTAAATGTATTGGTGGAGGTGCTGGTACAGCTTTAGGTTCAATTGGTGTAACTGCCTTAGCAGGTGGTACAACTTCAGGACTAGCTTTACCTGCTAAATCTGGATTTATTTATACTTTAACTAGTAATACAAGCCCAACACAAACGTTTACTCCTGATGGCAGAGAAAATCATAGTTTCCAAATTTTAAATTTTGGTATATACGAATTAACAGTTACTGATTTTAACGGTTGTTCTGTTACAAAAACTATTAATATCGCTTCACCACCTGAAGATATGATTATTGATGTTACGCAAGGTACACCATCATGTACTTCTGCAACTATTGTAGTAAGTGTAACACCGCCAATTCCTGGAGGACCATATCATTTTGCATTATATCCTGTTGATCCTGCTAATCCAAATAATTACGATTATGCAACATATTCAGCATCTTATCAGGATGCAGATGCGGTATCACCGCCAGCATCACCTGGAGATCCAGATTTATTAAAATCTACTTTTACAGGATTAAATCCTGGAGTTTTATATTCTTTCATTGTTTATGATGAATCAACAAATTGTTATTTCTTTAAACAGGCAGACACAAAAACACCTACTTTATCGACATTAACAAGTGATCTTACAGAGTCAAATGTAACTTGTATGAATGCTGGAGACGGAAGTGTTTCGTTTACATTTACGAAAAACTATACAACAACAACAACTGTAAATTATCAAGTTTATAATTCTCAGACTAATCAACCAGTAGTTCCTGCTATTACAGGTTCTGTTACTGGATTGAATGGAAATGTTACCAGCCCGGTACAGACAGCAGGTCCTCTTGTTCCAGGAACATATTATATTTTATTTACAGAAGTTGGAGGTTCAACTCCTGGTTGTACAAATTCATCTAGAACATTTACAATTACACAGTCTGTTGTTCCAGTTTTAGTTAATGCAACAGTAAATAAAAATCAAAACTGTAATGAATTAGGAAATATTAGTGTTTCTGCTCAAGGTGGTACGGCTCCATATAAATATTTAGTATTATCAGATACAGCACCAGCACCAACAGCAGGTGATGCTTGGGTAGACGGCAGCTCTTTCAATTTAGCTGCAGGAAATTACATTGCCTACGCTAAAGATGCTAATGGTTGTATTCAGCCGGCAGCAGTTAAAGTTATTCCTTTAGATCCTACACCAGTTGTGGCAGCAGTATTGGCTGCGCAGTGTAATGTTACAGAGGGCAGTTTTGTGATCAATGTTACGGTTCCAACAGCAGGAGTTTCGCCATATACGTTTAGTGTTGACGGCGGGGCATTCCAGTCACGTACGGCACCATTCAGCATCACGGGCTTATCATCAGGCAGTCATACAATTGAGATAAAAGATAAAAACGGATGCGGTAACACAGTTACTGTACCAATTTTAAAACCATTAGGATTTACACCAGAGGTTACAGCCCTTCCGACATGTCCAAATAATGACGGTCAGATAACAGTAACTGCTGCAGGAGGATCATCTACTTACAGCTATGAGTTATTAGATGCATCAGCATCAACTGTACTTGCAGGTCCTCAGGCTTCTAATGTATTTAATGCAGTTGCGGCAGGAAGTTACCAGGTAAGAGTTACTGATGTTACAACAACATGTGCTTTGGTTAAACCAATTCTATTGACATCACCGGCACCTGTAAACTTTACAGCTTCTCCAACAGATGTGAGCTGTAACGGTGGAAGCAACGGAACAATTAAAGTTACTTTAGGTGCAGGTAATACAGACCCTGTTTATACTTATACTTTAACAGCGCTTTCAGGTCCTGCTTTAGTTGTAGGTCCTCAGACAAGTAATTTGTTTACAGGATTATCAGCGAGAGATTACAGCATTAGTGTTGCTTCAGGCAGATTAGGCTGTAGTACACCTCAGACAATAACGGTAGGACAGCCTCCTGTTCTTTCAGTTGATGCTTCATCAGCAGCGGCACCGTTTAAATGTGCGCCTGATAATTCTACGAATACAACTATAGTAACAATAAATGGTTCAGGTGGATTTGGAGATTATACATACAGTATTAATAATGTTGATTTTTATCCAACAAATACCTTTACTGTTGCAGATAACGGTACAACTTATAACCTTCCGGTTTATGTAAAAGATGCTAATGGATGTTCTGCTATTGGATCAGTTCTGATCACTAGACTTACAAGAATTACGACTGTTACAGTTGCAGGAACGGCTATTGACTGTTTAAATAATGGTAGAGCAGATATCACTGTTTTAGGAGGTTCAGGTAACTTTAGTTATCAGCTTCTGCCAAGCGGAGCGCCTCAGGTAGATAATTTCTTTGGAATTACAGCCCCTGGAGATTATTACTTTAGAGTAATTGATAACGATACAGATTGTTATTTTGATGCTCCGGTATTCAGAGTAGCACCTTATAATACGATTAAAGCAGTTGCGACAGCAACTACACCGGTAAACTGTTTTGGCGATGCTAATGGAGCATTAGCAATCAATGTTACAGGTTATACAGGAGCTTATACTTATGAGGTATTTAACAGTGCCGGTACATCAGTAATGGGACCTATAGGATCAGATACTACTGTAAATCCAAGAAGTATTTCAGGATTATCAGCAGGAAACTATACAGTTGTTGTAACAGAAACGGCAAGTCCGTACTGTTCAGTAACCACAAACGCTGTAACGATTGGTTCTCCAAGTGAAGCAGTTTCGGTAACAGCTTCAACAGTTAATGATAACTGCGGTACAAATGCCGGACAGATCATTGCAGAGGGTCATGGCGGAACAGCACCATATTACTACCAGATTTTACCACAAGGAAGCCCGGCTCCTTTGGTAACAGATGCAGGATGGAGTACTGTTACTACCTTAAATGCAGAATCTGGAAACTATACAGTTTATGTAAAAGATTCAAGAGATTGTCCAAGTTCAGTAAATGTTATACTTGGTTTAGACCCTTCACCAGTTGTGGCAGCAGTATTGGCTGCACAGTGTAATGTTGCAGAGGGCAGTTTTGTGATTAATGTAACGGTTCCAACAGCAGGAGTTTCGCCATATACCTTTAGTGTTGACGGCGGGGCATTCCAGTCACGTACGGCACCATTCAGCATCACGGGCTTATCATCAGGCAGTCATACAATTGAGATAAAAGATAAAAACGGATGCGGTAACACAGTTACTGTACCAATTTTAAAACCATTAGGATTTACACCAGAGGTTACAGCCCTTCCGACATGTCCAAATAATGACGGTCAGATAACAGTAACTGCTGCAGGAGGATCATCTACTTACAGCTATGAGTTATTAGATGCATCAGCATCAACTGTACTTGCAGGTCCTCAGGCTTCTAATGTATTTAATGCAGTTGCGGCAGGAAGTTACCAGGTAAGAGTTACTGATGTTACAACAACATGTGCTTTGGTTAAACCAATTCTATTGACATCACCGGCACCTGTAAACTTTACAGCTTCTCCAACAGATGTGAGCTGTAACGGTGGAAGCAACGGAACAATTAAAGTTACTTTAGGTGCAGGTAATACAGACCCTGTTTATACTTATACTTTAACAGCGCTTTCAGGTCCTGCTTTAGTTGTAGGTCCTCAGACAAGTAATTTGTTTACAGGATTATCAGCGAGAGATTACAGCATTAGTGTTGCTTCAGGCAGATTAGGCTGTAGTACACCTCAGACAATAACGGTAGGACAGCCTCCTGTTCTTTCAGTTGATGCTTCATCAGCAGCGGCACCGTTTAAATGTGCGCCTGATAATTCTACGAATACAACTATAGTAACAATAAATGGTTCAGGTGGATTTGGAGATTATACATACAGTATTAATAATGTTGATTTTTATCCAACAAATACCTTTACTGTTGCAGATAACGGTACAACTTATAACCTTCCGGTTTATGTAAAAGATGCTAATGGATGTTCTGCTATTGGATCAGTTCTGATCACTAGACTTACAAGAATTACGACTGTTACAGTTGCAGGAACGGCTATTGACTGTTTAAATAATGGTAGAGCAGATATCACTGTTTTAGGAGGTTCAGGTAACTTTAGTTATCAGCTTCTGCCAAGCGGAGCGCCTCAGGTAGATAATTTCTTTGGAATTACAGCCCCTGGAGATTATTACTTTAGAGTAATTGATAACGATACAGATTGTTATTTTGATGCTCCGGTATTCAGAGTAGCACCTTATAATACGATTAAAGCAGTTGCGACAGCAACTACACCGGTAAACTGTTTTGGCGATGCTAATGGAGCATTAGCAATCAATGTTACAGGTTATACAGGAGCTTATACTTATGAGGTATTTAACAGTGCCGGTACATCAGTAATGGGACCTATAGGATCAGATACTACTGTAAATCCAAGAAGTATTTCAGGATTATCAGCAGGAAACTATACAGTTGTTGTAACAGAAACGGCAAGTCCGTACTGTTCAGTAACCACAAACGCTGTAACGATTGGTTCTCCAAGTGAAGCAGTTTCGGTAACAGCTTCAACAGTTAATGATAACTGCGGTACAAATGCCGGACAGATCATTGCAGAGGGTCATGGCGGAACAGCACCATATTACTACCAGATTTTACCACAAGGAAGCCCGGCTCCTTTGGTAACAGATGCAGGATGGAGTACTGTTACTACCTTAAATGCAGAATCTGGAAACTATACAGTTTATGTAAAAGATTCAAGAGATTGTCCAAGTTCAGTAAATGTTATACTTGGTTTAGACCCTTCACCAGTTGTGGCAGCAGTATTGGCTGCACAGTGTAATGTTGCAGAGGGCAGTTTTGTGATTAATGTAACGGTTCCAACAGCAGGAGTTTCGCCATATACCTTTAGTGTTGACGGCGGGGCATTCCAGTCACGTACGGCACCATTCAGCATCACGGGCTTATCATCAGGCAGTCATACAATTGAGATAAAAGATAAAAACGGATGCGGTAACACAGTTACTGTACCAATTTTAAAACCATTAGGATTTACACCAGAGGTTACAGCCCTTCCGACATGTCCAAATAATGACGGTCAGATAACAGTAACTGCTGCAGGAGGATCATCTACTTACAGCTATGAGTTATTAGATGCATCAGCATCAACTGTACTTGCAGGTCCTCAGGCTTCTAATGTATTTAATGCAGTTGCGGCAGGAAGTTACCAGGTAAGAGTTACTGATGTTACAACAACATGTGCTTTGGTTAAACCAATTCTATTGACATCACCGGCACCTGTAAACTTTACAGCTTCTCCAACAGATGTGAGCTGTAACGGTGGAAGCAACGGAACAATTAAAGTTACTTTAGGTGCAGGTAATACAGACCCTGTTTATACTTATACTTTAACAGCGCTTTCAGGTCCTGCTTTAGTTGTAGGTCCTCAGACAAGTAATTTGTTTACAGGATTATCAGCGAGAGATTACAGCATTAGTGTTGCTTCAGGCAGATTAGGCTGTAGTACACCTCAGACAATAACGGTAGGACAGCCTCCTGTTCTTTCAGTTGATGCTTCATCAGCAGCGGCACCGTTTAAATGTGCGCCTGATAATTCTACGAATACAACTATAGTAACAATAAATGGTTCAGGTGGATTTGGAGATTATACATACAGTATTAATAATGTTGATTTTTATCCAACAAATACCTTTACTGTTGCAGATAACGGTACAACTTATAACCTTCCGGTTTATGTAAAAGATGCTAATGGATGTTCTGCTATTGGATCAGTTCTGATCACTAGACTTACAAGAATTACGACTGTTACAGTTGCAGGAACGGCTATTGACTGTTTAAATAATGGTAGAGCAGATATCACTGTTTTAGGAGGTTCAGGTAACTTTAGTTATCAGCTTCTGCCAAGCGGAGCGCCTCAGGTAGATAATTTCTTTGGAATTACAGCCCCTGGAGATTATTACTTTAGAGTAATTGATAACGATACAGATTGTTATTTTGATGCTCCGGTATTCAGAGTAGCACCTTATAATACGATTAAAGCAGTTGCGACAGCAACTACACCGGTAAACTGTTTTGGCGATGCTAATGGAGCATTAGCAATCAATGTTACAGGTTATACAGGAGCTTATACTTATGAGGTATTTAACAGTGCCGGTACATCAGTAATGGGACCTATAGGATCAGATACTACTGTAAATCCAAGAAGTATTTCAGGATTATCAGCAGGAAACTATACAGTTGTTGTAACAGAAACGGCAAGTCCGTACTGTTCAGTAACCACAAACGCTGTAACGATTGGTTCTCCAAGTGAAGCAGTTTCGGTAACAGCTTCAACAGTTAATGATAACTGCGGTACAAATGCCGGACAGATCATTGCAGAGGGTCATGGCGGAACAGCACCATATTACTACCAGATTTTACCACAAGGAAGCCCGGCTCCTTTGGTAACAGATGCAGGATGGAGTACTGTTACTACCTTAAATGCAGAATCTGGAAACTATACAGTTTATGTAAAAGATTCAAGAGATTGTCCAAGTTCAGTAAATGTTATACTTGGTTTAGACCCTTCACCAGTTGTGGCTGCAGTGTTAGCTGCACAGTGTAATGTTACAGAGGGTAACTTTGTGATTAATGTTACGGTTCCAACAGCAGGAGTTTCGCCATATACATTTAGTGTTGACGGCGGCGCCTTCCAGTCACGTACGGCACCATTCAGCATCACGGGCTTATCATCAGGCAGTCATACAATTGAGATAAAAGATAAAAACGGATGCGGTAACACAGTTACTGTGCCAATTTTAGCACCACTTGAATTACGTTCTGAAATTACGCTTACTCCGGTTTGTAACAACCCTAGTGGAGATATAACATTGTTTGCTTCTGGTGGAACAGTTTCTACTCCAAGCAGTTATGTTTACACAATGAATAATTGGGCAACATCTCAATCTAGTCCAGTCTTTGGAGGTTTAGCTCCTGGAAGTTATACTTTCAGAGTAAGAGATATTGTAACAAATTGTGAAAAAGAAGTAACTCAGATTATTGAAAACGCTACAGTTGTTACTGGAATTACGTTAAAACCAACAGCAGTGTCTTGTAATGGCGGTTCTGATGGAACAATTTCGGTTGAATTAGATGCTTCGAATAATAACCCTATTTATAGATATACTTTAACAGCTACGATAGCGGGTGTACCGTTAACAGTTGGACCTCAGGACAGTACTTTATTCTCAGGATTGTCAGCTGGTACATACACTGTTTCAGTAACTTCAGGAAGAGGTTGTCCAGGTACAGCTACAATTACAGTAGATGAGCCGGCTCCAATTGTTGTAGATGCTCCTCTTGTAACACAATATGTTTGTGCTGCCGGAACAAATACATCAAGCAGAGCTACAATTACAGTTAATTCTGTAAATGGTGGATCTAATAATTATGTTATTTACGAATTTACAAGAGGTACAACTGTTGTACAAAGAGGACTTTCTAATTCTTATACAGAAACAGATTATGCTGGAGGAAGTTATTCTGTAAAAGTTTTAGATAGTAAAGGATGTAGTGGTGTTACAACAGCACCAATTACAATTGATCCATTTATTAGTTTGGATAATATGGCAATAGCAGTTACACCAATAACTTGTGTGGCTGATGAGTCTATTCAGGTTACGGTTACAACTACAGGAGGTACACCGCCTACATTGTATTATACTGTAACAGGAAATGGATACAACCAAACCAATACAACTGGAACTTTCACAGATTTAGGTATTGGAAGTTATTTTATAACTGTTGAAAATAGAGTAACAAATTGTATGTTGAGACAATTCCATAATGTAATTAATCCAAATACATTTAATATTGTAGCGGCAGCTGTTAATGCAGAAATTTGTTATGGCGCAACTAATGGAAGTGTAGATTTAACTTTCATTGACAATCTGCCAAATCCAACAGATAAAGCAGGACCGTTTGATTATACAATTTCTGGACCAATGCCAGATATAACTGAAAGTACAACAAATGCTGGACCAGTTAGGATTTCTAATCTTATCGCAGGTGATTATAAAGTTGTTGCTAAATTAAGAGGTACACCAGAATGTACAGTTGAAACTGTATTCTCAATTCTGCAGCCACTAGAACCACTTGCATTAAGTCTTGAACAGACTAGAATTACATGTGTATCTGGTAACGATGATGGTACTATCACAGCGACTGCAACTGGAGGCTGGGAAGGAGATTATCAATTCGAATTAGTTGGACCTTACGGAACAATTAATTACTCTGATCAGTATAAATTTGAAAATTTAAGAGAAGGTACATATACAATTACAGTTAAGGATAGCAAAGGTTGTATGGATATCCAAACGATAACCTTAACTAAGCCGGATCCAATTACATTTACAGCAGCAGCAGACGTAACTGTGTTGTCATGTTTTGGAGGACAAGATGCGACAATTACAGTATCAGCTCCTACTGGAGGTCAGGGAAGTAACTACACGTATACTTTAAATTATACGGTAGACGGTGAAGCTGTTTTTGTAGGACCACAGTCATCTAATGTATTTACAAATTTAGGTGCAGGAGATTATACTGTAACAGTTAAAGACGGATTTACTTGTGAAGCAACGTCAGCAGTAATATCTATTGCTAACCCGACTATCATAGAACCGACTCTTTCTTTAGATAAAGCAATCACTTGTTTAACTAACGCAAGACTTACGTTAAGTGTTACAGGAGGTACAGGTCCTTATACTTATAGTGAAGATGGTACTAATTATAGTGTAACAAGTTTTAATTCATCAGTTACTTTTGAAGTTACTCCTGGATTACACCGTTACTTTGTAAAAGATAACGTTGGATGTATCAGCTATGTATCAAATGATTTTGAAGTAATTCCGGTAACTCCATTAACAGTTGAATTGAATACAGATAATGCAAAAGTTAATTGTAAAGATGAAAGCACTGCATTAATCGTTGCTGAAGCTGTAGGTGGTTTAGGAAACTATGAATATTCACTATTAGATGGTGCAGGTACAGAAATTAGACCGGCACAGCCTGATGGAGTTTTCGCAGATCTTCCTGCTGGAACTTATACAGTTCATGTTAAGAGTGTTGACTGTGAGGCAAATTCAACAACTATCGTTGTTAGTCAGCCGGAAAATGCTTTAACTGGAGATTATACTGTAGTACCTGTGAAATGTTTTGGAGATAACAATGGTAAAATTGTTGTTACTGCATCTGGAGGAACAGGAACAATTAAATATGCGATTGAACCTAACCTGGATCAGTTCTTTGAAAGTGGAACTTTTGAAAGATTAACAGCTGGTACATATACTGTAATCGTTCAGGATCTTGCAGGATGTAATATCATTTATGAAATTGACGTTGTTCAGCCTAATATCTTAACAGCTTACGAAGTACCAGGATCTATGATTCCTGAAATTTGTAAAGGTGATAAAGATGGTGCATTTACAATCGAGATTCAAGGTGGTACAGCTCCATACTTTGAAAGTTTAGATAAAGACAATGGACCATTTAATCCAGTTCTTGCAACTACGGTTGATTACACTGGTTTATCTGGAGGAAGACATACAGTATTTATTAAAGACAGCAACGGATGTATTTATCCTGTAGAAGTTAATATGCCGGAATCAGTTGTTCTTGATCCTAAGTATACAGTATCTTACGATTGTGTTAACAATGCACAGTCTAATATGGTGGTGATTACAATTGATCCAAGCAATAACCCTGCAGATATTGATTACTCTCTTGATGGCGGTACTATCCAGCCAGGAAACATTTTCACTAATATTCCTGCCGGAGATCACACTATTAGAGTAAGACATACTAATGGCTGTACAGCAGATGTTGATTTCAACATTATTGGATACGCTCCATTACAATTAACATTAACCGAAGAAAAAGGTGTTTGGAACGTAATTACAGCTTCAGCTGTAGGCGGCGGAGGTGAATATGTATACAGTATCGACGGTGTAAACTTTAGTTCAGAAACTAAATTCAAAATTTACAAAACAGGTACTTATACGATCACAGTTAGAGACAAAAACGGATGTACAGATACGAAAGATTATTACATCGAGTACGTAGACGTTTGTCTTGACAACTACTTTACACCAAATGGTGATGGAGTTAACGATACTTGGGGTCCTGGATGTACAAACATTTACAACCACCTTAAGTTCTCTATCTTCGACAGATACGGTCGTGTAATTGCGAAATACACTTACGGTCAAAAATGGGATGGTAGATACAATGGCGAGGAATTACCTTCTGGTGATTACTGGTATGTTCTTAAACTAAATGACGAGAATGATGGAAGAGAGTTTGTTGGACATTTCACTTTATACAGATAACAAAATAATAGCCCCTATGATGTTATCTAAAAAAATTATTACAATGAAAAAGTTTATTTTATCCTTAGTACTCATGGCTGTAACAACAAGTTACAGCCAAGAGTTAAACCTACCGGTGTTTACTCAGTATTTAGCTGATAACCCTTTTGTACTTTCTCCTGCTTATGCAGGTATTGGAGATAACCTTCGTATTAGAGCCAATGGATTAACACAATGGGTCGGAATTAAAGATGCACCGCAAAACCAGTCTCTTTATGCCGATTTTAGAATCCTGGATCGTTCAGGTGTTGGTATCTCTATGTACAATGATAAAAATGGATATACTAAACAAACAGGAGCCAAAGTCTCTTTTGCACACCACCTTATTTTAGATTATTACGGTGAGCAGTATTTGTCATTTGGTCTTTCGTATAACTTTAATACATTTAGAATTGATATCGATGAGTTTAACAACACAATCGAACACCCAATTCTGGATCCGTCTGTAACAGACAATCGTTATACAACAAATAATAACTTTGATATTAGTGCTTTGTATCGTAACAAAAACTTCTATATCAGTTTTAACGCAAATAACGTTTTAAAGAAAAACACAAACAAATACCGCGGAGTTGAGCCAGACCTGCTTTCAAACTATCAGGTTTATACAGGTATGATTTTCAAAGATGCTGAAAACAGACGTATCGAATATGAACCATCTATTTACTACCAGTATTTTGCGAGTGATAAACGTTCTACTACCGATTTTAACTTCAAATACAGAAGATACAATCGTTACGAAGATTACTATTGGATTGGAGTTTCGTATCGTTTCCTAAACGACCAGTTTCCAAAACCTTTATCAGTTGGGCCAATGGCTGGTTTCATGAAATCTAAATTCTATTTTGGATATTCATATCAGGTTATGTTTAACGATTTGGGAGCCTACAATACAGGTACGCATGTCGTAACTATTGGATTTGATTTCTTACAATCGATTAGTAACTGTCCTTGTACGCAAAGCCCGGTTCACGATTAATAATTACAATTAAAAACTTACTGTAAATCAAATACAGTAAGTTTTTATATTTTAAAGAAGATCGATTTTTTTCTTTATTTCCTAAATTTTTGTTTTTTTTCAGTGTTTACATCGTTTTCGTTGTAATGATGCACTATTTTTCGTTTTTTTCGAATTTAACACAAGCCGAAATGTCCTATATTTGTTTTTCTTTCAAAAAAACTAAAAAATTATCAAATGAAAACTCTAAACGATTTCGACTTTAAAAATAAAAAGGCAATTATCCGTGTTGATTTTAATGTGCCGTTAGATGAAAATTTTAATGTAACAGATACAACACGTATTGAAGCTGCAAAACCAACTATCGATGCTATTTTAGCTCAGGGCGGAAGTGTAATTTTAATGTCACATTTAGGAAGACCAAAAGGTGCTGAAGAAAAATACTCTTTGAAACATATTTTAAAAACAGCTTCTGAAATTTTAGGCGTTCAGGTTAAGTTTGCTGAAAACTGCATTGGAGAACCAGCTCAGACAGCAGCTAAAAACCTGCAGCCAGGAGAAGTTTTATTATTAGAAAATTTACGTTTTCATGCTGAAGAAGAAGCCGGAGATGTTGCTTTTGCCAAAGAATTAGCTTCACTTGGAGATATCTATGTGAATGATGCTTTTGGAACAGCACACAGAGCACACGCTTCAACAACAATTATTGCACAGTTTTTTCCAAACGATAAATGTTTTGGAACTTTATTGGCAAAAGAAATTGACAGTTTAAACAAAGTACTTAAAAACAGCGAAAAACCTGTTACTGCAGTTTTAGGAGGATCTAAAGTTTCTTCAAAAATTACAGTTATCGAGAATATCTTAGACAAAGTAGACCACATGATTATTGGTGGTGGAATGACTTTTACGTTCATTAAAGCACAAGGTGGAAAAATTGGTGAGTCAATCTGCGAAGATGATAAACTAGATTTAGCACTTGAAATTTTGAGATTGGCAAAAGAGAAAAACGTACAGGTGCACATTCCTGTTGATGTTGTAGCTGCTGACGATTTTTCAAATACAGCAAATACACAAATTGTAGACGTAACTGCAATTCCTGATGGATGGCAGGGTCTTGATGCAGGTCCAAAATCTTTAGAGAACTTCAAAAAAGTTATTTTAGAGTCAAAAACAATTCTTTGGAATGGTCCATTAGGAGTTTTTGAAATGGAAACTTTCTCAAAAGGAACTATCGCTTTAGGTGATTTTATTGCAGAAGCAACTAAAAACGGAGCATTTTCTCTAGTAGGAGGAGGTGATTCTGTTGCAGCAGTAAAACAGTTCGGATTTGAAGATAAAATGAGTTATGTATCAACTGGCGGCGGGGCAATGCTTGAAATGTTAGAAGGAAGAATTTTACCTGGAATCGCTGCGATTTTAGACTAAAATATCACAATTAACATTTTTTTGCATATTTTTAATGCATAAACTCTTTAAGTTTGCAAAAATACAAGTCCTATAATTGGTTGAATTATAGAATTTTAAAAAAATGTTATATGATTGTAAAGAAAATCTCCTTAGTGGTTGCCGCTTTGTTTTCAATGTCGATGTTTGCGCAGGAAACTTCAGAACATGCAAAGGAAATAAAGCCAGAAGTAAAGTTGTCCTATTTAGATTCTATTAAAAGCACATTCAAAAAAGACGATCTTGCTTCAA
This sequence comes from Flavobacterium johnsoniae UW101, assembly GCF_000016645.1. NCBI lineage: Bacteria > Pseudomonadati > Bacteroidota > Flavobacteriia > Flavobacteriales > Flavobacteriaceae > Flavobacterium > Flavobacterium johnsoniae. Next base: position 1,092,930 of record NC_009441.1, on the reverse strand, counting down.
GAGTAGACAGTCTTTGGATGAATGAGTTAGTAAGCTTAGACATCTACGATGATTTGACAAAAGATATTCAAACCATTAATAAGGATGTGACAGTAGACGAAGAACTGCCAACTGAACTTTTAAAACAGCGTTTGGCAGCAATGAATGCTAAATCTCCTTTTGAGATAGAATACAATCAAGGATTAGAAAATATAATAAAGTCATTCCTTAAGAATCGTAAAAAATCGTTTTCTCGATTAATGGCTTTATCAGAATACTACTTTCCAATATTCGAGGAAACTTTCGCTAAAGAAAAAATCCCATTGGAAATAAAATATTTAGCCGTTGTAGAATCTGCTTTAAACCCTAAAGCAGTTTCTAAAATGGGCGCCACGGGACTTTGGCAGTTTATGTACGGAACCGGAAAACAATACGCTTTAAAAATCGATTCTTATATCGATGAAAGAAGCGACCCTCTTAAAGCTACTGCAGCATGCTCAGATTACATGACCAGAATGTTCAGCGTTTTTAACGACTGGGAATTAGTTTTAGCATCTTACAATTCAGGACCAGGAAACGTTACAAAAGCAATCCGCCGTTCCGGAGGTAAAACAGGATACTGGGATATTCGTAATTATCTTCCAAAAGAAACACAAGGATACGTTCCGGCATTTTATGCTACTATGTACCTTTTTGAATACCACAAAGAGCACGGAATCAATCCGGAAAGAGCAGTGGTTAAAAACTTTGAAACAGACACTGTTGGAATCAAAAATCAAATCTCATTTAAGCAGTTAGCAGATTTATTAGATATGCCGCAATCGCAGCTGCAGCTTTTAAATCCATCTTACAAACTGAATATAGTCCCGGCTTATCATGGAGAAATGAATTTCCTTCGTCTGCCAAAAGATAAAATTGCAGCTTTTGTTTCAAACGAAGATAAAATTTATGCTTATGTAGAACATGAATCTCTGGTTAAAACAATTCCAACCCGTTTAGCAGCTAAAATTGCTCCAAAAGGGAAATCAGTTAGAGAAGCTGTAGAATCTTCAAAAGACATTCAGTTTTATAAAGTTAGAAAAGGAGACAACTTAGGAACGATTGCAGATAAGTACAATGTAAATATTTCAGATTTAAAAAAATGGAATAATCTTAAAACAAATGCAATCGCATTAGGAAGAACCCTAAAAATTAAATCAGATATAGATGCCTCGGCAAAAGTGGTTAAAGAACCTAAATCTATACCTGCAATCGAGAAAAATACAGAAGAAGCAATTGCTTCTAACGATGATAAAGATAAAGTTTCAATTCAAACTGTAGAGTACGTTGTTGCTGCCGGAGACAATTTAGGAAGCATTGCTAAAAAATTCGGTACGACTATTGCGGACTTAAAAGAATTAAATGATCTTACGTCTAATAATATTGGTTTAGGAAAAACATTAGTAGTTTCTAAAATTGTTACAGAGATTCAAGAGCCTGTTACAACAGCGATTGCTTCAAACTCTGTAGACGCTTTCAAGAAAAAAGCTCCATCGGCTAAAAGTGCAAGCGAAGATTATTACGTAAAAAAAGGTGATTCTTTGTACAGTATTTCTAAAAAATATCCTGGAGTAACAATTTCAGATATTAAAAAATGGAATGGTATTAAAGATGAAGATATTAAACCGGGAATGAAACTTAAAATAAACGGATAATAAAAAAATCTTATTTAAATTTGGGTTTTATTTCATTAAATCAAAAAAATGAATAAAACCCATTTTTTATTTCTAATACTTCCGTTTCTGTTGATTTCTTGTTTAAAATCAGACAAGCAGTCGCAGCCCGTTTCCGGAAAAACAAATACCATTTCCATAATTATCGACGATCAATTATGGTATGGAGAAGTTGGTGATACCATCCGAAATAAATTTGCCTCTCCTGTTTTAGGTCTAACTCAGGAAGAACCACTCTTTACAATTAATCAATATCCTGCCAAACTTCTGGAAGGATTTGTAACCGACAGCCGAAGCATTATTGTAGTAAAAAAAACAGCAAACGAAAAGTTTGAAATTACCCACAGTAAAGCTTTACCTCACAACACGTTTCGCATTTACGGAAAATCTATAGACGATATTATCTGCAGTATCGAATTAAATTCGGCACAGATTATCAAAATGATCCGTGATGCCGAAATCGAAAAAATTCAGGAAGACAACAGCAAATCACTTTTAAATCCTGCTGTTATAAAAAACAAATTTCACATCGATATTCAAATTCCAACAGGATACGAATATGTCTTGCATAAGAAAAATTTTATCTGGCTAAAAAAAGACATTATTAGCGGCAACACCAGTTTGTTGATATACCAAATTCCATTGCACAATTTTAAAACAAAGGGCAATGTAGTGGGCAATATTATCAAAATGAGAGATTCTGTTGGCCGTTATATTAAAGGGCGTGAACCAAACACACCCATGATTACCGGCGAAGCTTACGCGCCTTATTTTTCTGCCACTCATTTAGACGATAAAGAAGCTTTTGAGACCAAAGGTACATGGGAGCTGAAAAATGATTTTATGGCCGGTCCTTTTATTAATTACGCTATTGTTGATCCTCTTTATAACCGAATCCTGGTAATTGAAGGATTTTGCTATTCTCCCTCAAATCAGGAACGCGATCTAATGCTCGATCTCGAAGCAATTATAAAATCAGTAAAAATAGACAAGCGATAATTTTCTAAACTTAAGTTAAGTTATTGTGGTTAATATATTTCTTACTTTTGTTTTTATAACAAACATAAAAACAAAGACTTATGAAAAAATTAACCACAGCATTAGTACTGTTTGCAATGTGTTTTGTTTCTTGTAAAAAAGAAATAAAGACAGAAACAATAACAGAAAAAGATTCAGATACTGTAAAAACAGAACAAGCTGAAGCAGAACCAGTCTTAGACTCGGCGGCACAAATGAAAGCCTGGCAGGCTTATGCAACTCCGGGAAACCCGCACAAAATGATGGCAGACGAAGTGGGAACCTGGAACTGCGATATGACTTTTTGGTCTGAACCAAACGGAAAATCAGAAAAAGCAGCTTCAATAGCAGTTGTTAGAATGATTTTGGGCGGACGCTATCAGGAAGCTGATTATAAAGGAACCATGATGGGACAGCCGTTTGAAGGCAAAAGTACTTTAGCCTACAACAATGCCAGTCAGGAATACACGACAACCTTTATAGATAATATGGGAACCGGAATGATGGTGGCAATGGGAAAATACGATGAGAAAACCAAAAGCATGGAACTAAAAGGCGAAATGGTTAACCCGTTAAACGGTAAGAAAACACCTTACAGAGAAGTTTATACTATTGTTGATCCCACAACTCGAAAAATGGAAATGTTCGACACTAAAAACGGAACAGAATATAAAAGCATGGAAATTATCATGAAGAAAAAATGATGTGCTGTTTACTAGAAAAATTAAAAAATCCCGATCGTAAAATGCGATCGGGATTTTTAATTTTAAGGGTTTTTATATTGAGCAACAATGTTGCAATAAGTAATTTTGTACTTTTTAATTTTGCTTTATTTTTTATATATAAAACATTTAAATACAGCCAAGTAATAACTATTGTTTGAAGTATTGGTTAAGGAAAAATAGAATATGAAAATCTCAATATAATTAGAATAATGGTTTAGATTTTCGTGATCAAAAACTCAACCCGCCGATCGTAATTATCGCCCATTCTTAGAGGAAATTTATTGCCGCAGCCTTGATACCGCATTCTGTTTTTAGAAACTTTTTTAGAACTCAGATAATTAAAAACGTTTTTTGCACGGTTCCACGAAAGCCTTCTTTCTTTAGTGTCTTTATCAATTCCGTCACTGTAAATTTCAGGAGTGCAGCAAACGTGGCCGCGTATTTCAAATTGTATGTTTTTTTGCTTTAAAAGAGTCAGTGCAATTTTATCCAGTTCCCTTTTCGAATTATGAGTGAGTCTGGCACTTCCCATATCAAACAAAATGCTTTCAAGATATATTTTGTCGCCAACCTTTAATTTGTCTTTAAAAGAAGAGTAAATATCTTTTCCAAAACTGTTGCGTTTTACCACAATCAAATCAACGCGTCTGTTTCGTAATCGGGTTTCATAAAGATTTTCGACTGTATCAGGCCTTACCACAACACGGCCTTTTCCTTCAAGAATAACAATTTTACTTTCCTTAAACCCTGATGAAACTAATAAATTTTGTATCGTATTAACCCGGTCGTGAGACAAACGAAAATTATAATCGTCAGTGCCGCGGTCATCACAGTAACCGTAAATTTGTATAGATTCAACTTTTGCCGTGTCTATCGATTTTATAAAATTATTTACAACTTTGCTCTGCGATTCAGTAAGATTGTATTTGTCGAAATCAAAATATACGGTTTCGATTGGTTTTTGCTGTGCCGCTAAATTGTAAATAATAAACAAAAAAAGGACCCGGGAAAGTTTCATTTTCTACATTTTTAAAATCGTTTTATATTCAGTTTGATTATTCAATACGTTTACTGCTCTCTTAATTTCTGAATTGTTCTTAATGTATAACTGATACAAACCTTCCTGGTATTGGTATCTTTTAATAAGCTCTTCCTGAATTAAACCTCTAATTTCTTTTTGGTTTTTGTCAAGGAGCGTATTCTCACTTTTCTCTAATGCGGCTAATAATTGTTGATATTCGGGAGCAATAGTCTCGTCAATTTTTTCATTTTTGGCTGCTGCCAAAGTATTTTTTAAAGCAACTTCAGTTTCGGTATCAAAACTAATTTTGTTCGCTTTTAAGTATTGTTTGAAGGCCGAATAATCAGCATCAGTAACAACGGGTATTTTTTCGCCCAGATTTGGGTTTTTATAGTAATAAGATGTTGCGTAGTCAAATATCCCGTCATTTTTCAACAGAGCGCTCGTAATGGGGCTCATTTTGGCTTCTTCAAGTTCAATGTCCGGTAAAACACCGCCGCCGTCATAAACCGTTCTTCCTTTTCGGGTTTTAAAAGCATTAAAATTTTTCGCATCTGTTTTTTGGGCAACACCGTTTTTATCTTTGTGCGCATAATCAAGTGCCTGTATGCATCGTCCTGATGGAGTGTAGTAACGGGAAATCGTAACCTTCAACTGAGTTCCGTAAGTCAAATCAACAGAACGCTGTACTAAACCTTTACCAAAACTTCTGCTTCCTAAAACTACAGCACGGTCTAGATCCTGCAAAGCTCCCGATACGATTTCAGATGCCGATGCACTTCTTCCATTTACCAAAATAGCAAGCGGAATCTGAGTATCAATTGGTTCTTTTGTTGTTTTATAAGTGTTATTGTGTTTTTCAATTCTTGATTTTGTCGTTACAATAACTTCATTTTTTGGAACAAACAAATTACAAATATCAATAGCTTCATTTAAAAGTCCGCCCGGATTACCTCTTAAATCCAGAACAATTTGAGTGGCACCGTCCGCTTTTAATTTTTCCAATGCATCTTTAACTTCGGCAGAAGCCTTTCTGCTAAAATGTGCCAGAACAATATATCCGGTTTTCTCATCGATTTTTCCATAAAACGGAACCGATTTAATATCGACTTCGTCCAAAACCAGTTCTGTCGTATACGTTTTTCCCTGACGCAGGTATTTTATTGAGATCTTTGTGTTTTTAGTTCCTTTCAGCAGCTGCGAAGCATCATCTTTAAAATCAGCAATTAAAACATCACCAATTTGTATAATTTCGTCACCCGCTTTTAATCCTGCTTTGTCTGCCGGATAATTTTTATAAGGTTCGCGAACAATCAGGCGGTCTTTTTTGCGGGCAATCATGGCGCCAATTCCCGTATATTCTCCCGTATTGTTGATTTTAAAATTTACAACATCCTGTTCGTTAAAATAAACCGTGTACGGGTCTAAACTTCCCAGCATGCTTTTAATGGCTTTGTCCATCAAATCACCCGGATTGGTTTCGTCTACATAATTCGTGTTTACGGCTTTGAATAAGGTTGTGAAGATTTCAATTTGCTTGGCAATCTCAAAAAAGTCCTCTTTGAAACTGGTTCCAATAAATAAAAAACCTGCAGCAACAGCTGGTATAATGAATTTCTTTTTGAAATAACGATTCATGATTGTTGTTTTTTTCTTTTAAATCTTTTTCTAATAAAATAGGCTAATACACAAAATATAATAATAAACGGCCAAACGCTGATCAGCGAAATTAAGAAATCAGATAAACTAAAGAATCCTGATTTTACTGCTGTCCAGATTTTTGAACCGTAGGATATTTTTACACCTTCTTTTTCGGCGGTTGTTTTGTAAAATTCTATGGTAACAGTGCTTTCAGAAACACGGCTCTGCAAATATTTTAATTGGCCTTCTTTGGCTTCTATTTCCTCGCGAATAACTGAAATTTGTTTTTCAATTTCTAAAATCTCACTCACTTTAACCGCTTTCTGCAAAATTTGAAGATAACGTTCTTCAAGTTTTTTCTTAGTATTTAATCTTGAAGTTAAATCTATAAACTGCTCTGTAACATCCTGTGCAGAAATGTTTTTAATTTCAAAATACGATACACCTTTTGAAATATCATTTATAAAACGATCAAAATTCTGGCTTGGTACTTTTACCGTAAGGTTTCTAAAAACGGTTCCATAATCTTTTCCTTCAGAATCGTTTATAATTGTGGCTTTGCCAGCCGTAACCGCTTTTTGAATTTGATTGAAAGTATTTTCTAAATCATCGGTTTCAAATCGTAAAGTGGCTTCTTTAATGATTTTCTGTTCTATTTTTGGAGCAGACAAATCCGGATTGCGATCATAAGAATCAGATTCTGCATTTACATTTGCATTTACATTTGCTTTTGCAGGTAATTTTACAGCAGAAATCATCATCGATTCATTCTGCGGTTCATTAGATTTACTGCATCCGGAAAAAATCAGGAAGAAAACAGACAAAAAGAAAATATTTCGCATAAAATTTCAATTTAAAGCTAAAACTACGATTTTTTTATCTAATCTGATTAATTATCTTACCTTTTGAGAGTCAGGGCTTAGTTCTCTTTTTCAGAATCTGCGGGTTTGTTAATCTGCAGTACAAATTTCTCAAACAGCTGAATTGTTTTAGTATTAATTTCTTCATAAGACAATCGGTCTTTTGACTGATAAAAAAGCATGAAAGAATACGGCTTATCGAGATTATCGAGAAGCAGATGTTTGTTAAGCCTGTAAGTTTCTCGTAAAACTCTTTTGAAATAATTTCTATCAACTGCTTTTTTAAAGTATTTCTTAGAAACCGAAACGCCCACTTTAGTATTTCCCTGATATGCTTCTTCCGCCTGACGGTAAACCAAACGAAGCGGATATTTTGAAACCGATTTCCCTTCAGAAAACAGTAATCCAATCGTTGTTTTGCTCTTTAAGCGTTCATTTTTAGGGTATGTGAAGTTCATTTAATTCAGAAAAAAGTTGCAATTTCAAGGGCAAAGGTACAATTAAACCATAAAAACGGTTATTGTTTTCAAATTTTATACCGCTAAAAATATATTTACTACTTTTGGCGTTAAATTTTTTCAAGCATGCAAAAGATAATTTCATATCCAATATCGGTAATTTATTATTTATGTTTTGGATTTTGTCTGGCAGTTTTTCACCCAATACAGTGGATCTGCCTTAATCTTTTTGGATATCAGGCACACAAAAAAAGTGTCGATTATTTAAATTTCTGTCTTTTAAGATGCACCAACCTTGTTGGAACTACTTATAAAGTTACAGGTGTAGAGACTATTCCTAGTGGTGTTCCCATTATTTTTGTTGCCAATCACCAAAGTATGTACGATATCGTGGCAATGATTTGGTACTTTAGACGTTTTCATTGTAAATTTGTAAGTAAGAAGGAGTTAGGAAGCGGAATCCCGAGTGTATCTTTTAATTTACGCCACGGAGGTTCTGTTTTAATTGACCGTAAAGACCCTAAACAAGCGATTCCAGTAATCAAAGGCTTGTCTGAATATATAGAAAAAAACACTAGATCTGCAGTAATTTTTCCGGAAGGAACCCGCAGTAAAACCGGGAAACCAAAAGAATTCGCTCAAAGCGGTTTAAAAATCTTATGTAAATATGCGCCATCAGCGTATGTAGTACCTGTCAGCATCAATAATTCATGGAAGATGGTTCGTTACGGAATGTTTCCCGTAGGTTTAGGAAACCATCTAACCTTTACAGCTCACAAAGCGCTGGCTGTAAAAGATTATAAGTTTGAAGAATTAATGGAAATTACTGAAAAAGCAGTAAAAGAAGGAGTAAATGAGTATAAACAGGTTTAAGTTTTAGTCCGAGCTGAAACGTACAACCCAAATTTAAAATAAGTAATGTCTATAAAAAACATTCGATTAGAAGTGATGCAGTTTTTGGAAAAAAACGTGGACAGCTTCGTTGAACAGTATTTAATTCCGGTGGAAAAAATTTGGCAGCCGTCAGATTTCCTGCCTAATTCTGAAGGAGAAAACTTCTTTGAGGAGGTTAAGGAACTACGCGAAATTGCGAAAGAACTTCCATACGATTTCTGGGTAACTCTTGTAGGTGATACAATTACCGAAGAAGCTTTGCCAACATACGAGTCTTGGTTAATGGATGTAGAAGGAGTAGATCAGGTGGAAAACGGCGGTAATGGATGGTCTAAATGGATCAGACAATGGACCGGAGAAGAAAACCGCCACGGTGATCTTTTAAATAAATACTTGTATTTGTCTGGTCGTGTTAACATGCGTGAAATCGAAATGACAACACAGCATTTAATCAACGACGGTTTTGATATTGGAACTGGAACTGACCCATACAAAAACTTTGTATACACTAGTTTTCAGGAATTAGCAACTTATGTTTCTCACAACAGAGTATCGCAGATTGCGAAAAAATTTGGAGATAACAAGCTGTCTAAAATGTGTAAAATGATTGCAGGTGACGAAATGCGTCATCACCATGCTTACAGTGAATTTGTAACCAGAATTTTTCAGGTTGATCCTAGCGAAATGATGCTGGCTTTTCAATACATGATGAAACAGAAAATCGTTATGCCGGCTCACTTTTTAAGAGAATCAGGTCAAAAGATCAGTTCTGCTTTTGAACAGTTTTCTGATTCTGCACAGCGTATTGGAGTTTACACAGCTACTGATTATGTTGAAATTATGCAGAAGTTAATCAACAAATGGGAAATTGATAAAATCTCCAACTTAACAGACGAAGCCGAAAAAGCACGTGATTACCTAATGAAATTACCAGCCCGTATGGCTAAAATTTCAGAAAGAATTGTAATTCCACAAGAATCACACATCTTTAAATGGGTAGAACCTGCTAGATTGTAGATTTTAGATTGCAGATTTTAGATTGCAGATTTTAGATTTTAGATATATGATTTATGAAGCTTGTCCTCCTGAGCGAAGTCGAAGGATTTCATGCTAAATCAAATACTGTATGTCCTTCGACTTCGCTCAGGAAGACATAAATTGAAATTGATTTTTGCCATTGCCATTGATATTGAAATTGCCATTGCCATTGCCATTGCTATTGATATTGATTTTTGCCATTGCCATTGAAATTGATTTTTGCAATTGATATAGAAAACATTGTTGATTGTTGAAGTTTTAAAGCTTTAACAATCAACATTTTTTATTTAAACTATAAAAAATACCAGTGTAAATTTGCTGCATCAGTAAAATCAGCGCGCCATTTCACCACAAAACAAATACATTTATGAATAATTCTGAACTTATAATTAAAACAATCGCTTTTGTAAAAGAGAAATTAAACGATGCCGAAGGCGGACACGACTGGTTTCATATCGAACGTGTTTACAAAAATGCACTTTTAATTGCCAGTGATACCAGCTGCGATCTTACTATTGTTCAGTTAGGGGCTTTACTGCATGATATTGCCGACAGCAAATTTCATAACGGAGACGAAACCATTGGCCCAAAAACAGCACGTTTGTTTTTAGAGTCAGAAAACGTTTCTGAAGACATTATCCTTCATGTGGTTAATATCATTGAAAATATCTCTTATAAAGGCGGAAATTTTGAAAAGAAATTCTCATCTGTCGAATTAGATGTTGTTCAGGATGCTGATCGCTTAGATGCAATAGGTGCAATTGGGATTGCAAGAGCGTTTAATTATGGCGGATTTAAAAACAGAACTCTGTACAACCCCGAAATTGCCCCGGTAACCAATATGACCAAAGAGGAGTATAAAAACAATAATGGCCCGACTATTAATCATTTCTATGAAAAGCTTTTACTTTTAAAAGATAAAATGAATACCGAAAAAGGAAAACAAATTGCCTCAGAACGCCATCATTTTATGGAATTATTCCTTGCTCAGTTCTATGCAGAGTGGGAAGGATTAAAATAAGCTTTGTTCTTTTATAAATAAAAAAACGGTTTCATATTCTGAGACCGTTTTTGTTTTCAAACGTTTATTGGATATAATACCCTGTAATTAACCTTTTAAAAAGGACATTATCCCAAAAGCACATAAGAAGCCTATTGAAAACCATAGTAATCTGGCAACCCTGTTGTCTCTTACTATTTCTTGTTTTTCGAACTTTGTCATTGTTTAGATAGTTTTTTTACATTGCAAAATTAAATTGTGTAAAACACAAAAACAGGCTGTAGAAGTTTTTTTAGCATTAAAAAAAGACATTTTTATGCCTAATTATCGCTGATTAAGAATACACAAGCTTTATAAAGGAAAATCTCTATGAAGCTTGTGTTTATAAATTCGTTTAGATAGACTTTGTAAAAATTAAACTAGTCTGTAACCAGTGTTCCCATCAAGGATGATAGTATAGCAGTAGGACCTCCGTCAGAATCTTTACCTTTGTAAAGTCCCACATAGCTGCCGCCATTGGTCTGGTCTGGTGTTCTGGCCTGAACAGAAATGCTGTAGGTTGTTCCTTCTGTTACCGGTATCTGGCAGTAAATAGTGGTAGTGGCTGGAAAGAGATCTGTTTTATTGGCAAAAGTAGAAACTGGTGCTGTAGTAATTAAAGAAGAACCATACCCAATAGGTGTACCGTCTACCATAACTGCCATTTCGGTTTTAACCACCGTTGGGCTTTTGGTAAGAAAAATATCCGGAACGGTAGAAATTAAATTGGCCTCAAGATACAATACCCCGTTTACAGGAGCAGTATAAGGAATGTTTTCCATTCTGGAAACAGGATTAAAAACCGCAGAGTTAAATTTTGAATTTTGATCTGCCCTAACGAAAAACTGGAACATGGTGGCGCCTTTAATTCTCACTAGAGGTTTCCAGATTACGTTTCCGTTTGCATCGGTAGAAACCGCTATATCATCTTTCTGCGGCAGTGAGGCATCTGTACCTTTTGGTATTTGTGCAGAAACCACGGTAGTTTTAGAGGTGGTTTCGTCTATAGACAAGGCATTGCTTCCAACAAGTGAATTGTAAATGCCAAAAGTACCGTTGTCTTTTTTTAATGAAAAATAATTAGTGTTGGTGCCGCTTTGATCTAAAAATTGGGCTTCTTTTTTAATATAAATATCAGCTATATTACTAATATCATTATTATTTAAATTTAAGGTTGTAGTGGCAGTATGATTTCCTAAATTATCGCCCGGCGGGCTGAGATTTATGTTTACTTTTTCGCCGTATGGGCTTAGTACAGTTTTAATTTGTGCAGACATAAAGGCACTGCTGAGTACGAGTAAAAATGCTATTTTTTTCATAATAATTTTATCTTAATGAGTTATATAAAGCGGGCAGAAAAGAAATAAGAATTTGTTAGAGTCGCAAAAAATTTGTAAAAAATGGTTTCTGCCCGGCTTTGTGTATTACGTTTCTTTAAAGAAGCTTTTTGTAAAAAGTATACTAGTCTGCAACTAGAGTTGCTTGCATTCTTGAGTTATAATATTTATCTGTTCTATCTGTTGGGACATATGTGCCAACATAATTGAATGGAAGAGCAGCACTATCTGTATAATCTGCGACACGGGCCATAACCGAAAAAATGTAGGTTTGTCCTTCTGTTACGGGATACAGGCAATAGATATTCGTAGAAGTAGGATGATAATTCGTTTTATTTGCATAGGCCGAAGTGGCGCCTGTTGTAATAAAAGAAACACCATAACCTTCAGGTATGGGTACTCCATTTACCGCAATAACCATTTCGGTTTTAATAGATGTTGGCGTTGTATAGGCAAGCATAATGAAATTAATCATAGCAGCTTTAATATAGAGTACTCCTGTAGCAGGTGCAGTTAAACGCATGCTAAAATTACCAATAGGAGTGAAAGTTGAGGTATTGATTTTTGTAAAGTCTATAGAGTAGATTTGAGTGATGTCAGTTGTAGCGCCTTTTACTTTGTATAAAGGTTTCCAGCTTACATTTCCATTGGTATCGCCCGCAACCGCTACATAACTGTTATCTGGTGTTGAGGCAGGCGAATCTGCGCCTTGTTTTATTTGGGCACTTACTACAGTCGTTTTAGAGCTGGTTTCGTTTATAGATAAGGCATTGGCTCCAGCACTGGAATTGTAAATACCAAAAGTACCGTTGTTTTTGTTTACGGTAAAAGTATTACTGTTGGCCGTATTGGTGTCAAAAAACTGCGCGTCTTTTTTAATAAAAGCAGTGGCGGCGCTGCTAATATCGTGTGTATCGAGATTTAATGTTGTGGTGGCAGTATGGTCTCCTAAATTGTCGCCGCCGGCATTCGGGTCTATGGTTATCCTTTCTCCATTAATCGTAACTAGGGTTTTGGTCTGCGCGCACATTAGGCCGCAGTTGAGTACTATGAGTAATGCTATTTTTTTCATAATAAGTTTATATAAATGATTTTATTTAAAACGGACAAAAGTATTTTGAACCGTTTTTGTGTAAGAGTATTTAAAAGCTGATAAGCAGTAAAAAAGACATTTTTAATCTCTAAGAAATTCTTTAAAAAAACTAAAAACATTTCACTTGTTAACGAAAATAGCCTGGATCTGTGGCTAGAGTTCCCATTAGCGTTGAATAGGTCGTAACAGAGCCGTTTGTATAATTTCCTACAGCACTGCCCACACCGGCAGTCGTGGTATCTGCTGTTTTGGCCAGAACCGTAAAGGTGTAGGTCTGCCCTTCTGTTACAGGCATTTGGGATATAATGGTGGTAACAGCAGGAAAGTTTCCGCCGCCGTTAGTAAAAGCCGAAGGCAGTGCTGTTGTAATGGTAGATGCACCACCTCCAAGGATATCGTTTCCAACCGAAGAAGACGTTAGGGTAATGTGCATTTCGGTTTTAACAGAGGTTGGGGTTTTGGTCACCACACCGTTTGGAACCATACTATACAAATTAGCACATAGGTTTAGGACTCCTGTAGCGGGTGCTGTATAGGTAACCGTTAAACCGGGAACCTCGTTAAACGCGGCTGCATTGTATTGAGAGCTGCCCGTACTGTAGTTAAGGAACTGAAAGGTTAAAGCATTTTTAACTTTAATTAAAGGTGTCCAGGCAGTGTTTCCATTTGTATCTGTAGATGTCAGCACATTGTCTTTTTGAGGCAATGATCCGTCTGTACCTTTTGTTATCTGCGTTGTAACAAATGTAGTTTTAGAACTTGTTTCGCTTATTGATAAAGCATTGCCGGCCGTTAGCGAATTGTAAATTCCAAAAATGGCATTGTTTTTATTTATAGAAAAATAATTACTGTTTCCTGCATTTTTATCTAACAGCCGGGCTTCTTTTTTTACAAAAATGGTTGAGACATTATCGATGTTGTTGTTATTCAAATTTAATGTCGTTGTAGCAGTATGATTTCCTAAATTATCACCAATCCCGTTAGGGTTAATGGTTACTTTTTCTCCATATACAGTAACTACCGTTTTAGTCTGCGCAGACATAAAGCCGTAGTTAAATAATAATAATAGTGCAATTTTTCTCATAGTAAAAGTTTATCTATATAGTTAAAATTAAAAGTGCACAAAATTATCTCGAATCATTTCGCTTAATGACCCGTAAAAGTTTTATAAGTATTAAAAAAAGACATTTTTTACTTTTTAAGATATCTTCTAAAAAAAAACTGCTTCATAGAATTACCTATGAAGCAGCTTTTTTTAATTGTTAATTGTTAATTGTGAATTATTAATTGTGAATTCTTAGAAGCTTAGCACCTTAGAACCTTAGCATCTTAGCACCTTAGCACCTTAGAAGAACCTCAGCACCTTAGAAAAAAAACTAACCGCACCCGCAGTTTCCGTCGCCGCAGTCTTTTTTCTTTTTCTATGCAGATATATCATACGCTGTATTCATTAGTGGTCTAAGGTCAAGATACATTTGTCTCGTATCATCTCCTTTATCACTATCTGAAAGAAACTTGAATCCTAGTTTTGTGTAAAAATTTAATGATTGACTATAAGCATCAACAGTTATTAGTTGGCATGCGCAATTGCTGTTTTGTTCTAATGCTAAATTAATAACAAAATTCACTAACGCTCTGCCAATTCCTTTTCTCTCTTTTTTTGTTGATTCACAGACAGCTAGTCTTCCAATTTTAATTGCGGGGAATTGTCGTAAATGTCTTTTTGGATGAGAAATGATTTCTTTTAATAATCTATTGAAAGTACTTTTGAAGCGAAATCTTTTTCCTGAACAGCTAAAGCATCATTGTAAATACTTAAATAAGCAATAGTTTTATCTTCACTTTCAAGTAAATATGTAGTAGCTAAGAGTTCTTTTTTATATGGAATAGCTTTATTGCTAAGGAAGCTATTCAAATCATCGTCTCCACATTCAAAAGGAAGAATGTTTGTTGTAGTATTTAATTTTGAAAATGAAAAACCAGTTAAAGGCATTACTTTTCCTTTAGAATTTCTCTTAATTTACTCGCGTCAGTTCTAATTGAATTCAAAGTATCAGCACTAACTTTTTTATCTCTATTAGAATCAATAGATTTATAAAAGTTAATGGCCTCTTTACCTCTTAAAACAGGAGTATTTTTGATTGGTTTTGCCATTGTGATGAATATTTGATTAATAAATTTTTTTGTACGGAAAACCACATTTTAGTGTGCACTGACTTTAATCTTTCGTTTTTGTAAGAAAGATATGCGGTTTTATTACTCGACAAACATACAAAATGTAGATGTATAAAACATACATTTGGCAAGACATTTTTTTTCAATTTTTTATTTACTATTAAAAAAAAACGTAAAAATAGAATAATTAAAAGTGCTAAAGTATTGTTTTTAAAGGAATTGATTGATTAATAAAGTAAATAGTATACTATATGAAATTTTGATATTTGAATAAGTATTCATTAAACATAAAAACAGATAATACTTACAAACAAGACGTTAATGGTCTGAAATAGTTATTGTTAATTATGAATTATGAATTATTAATTGTGAGTTATGAGTTGTGAATTCTTAGAAGCTTAGCACCTCAGAACCTTAGAACCTCAGCACCTTAGAACCTTAGAAAAAAAACCTAACTGCATCCACAGTTTCCGTCGCCGCAGTCTTTTTTCTTTTTTGATTTCCAAAAGAACTTTCTGATCAAAAAAGCAACGGCAATACCTAATATAGAAAAGGCAATAATTTCTTGCACCATGACATTTTACTTTAAAAATTGATACGCTATAAGCGCCGAAATGTAAGCCAGTCCAGTCATAAAAAACAACTGCATAACAGGCCATTTCCATGAATTGGTTTCTTTTTTGGTAATCGCTAATGTACTGGCGCACTGCATGGCAAAGGCATAAAAGAGCAATAACGAAATACCGGTTGCAAAGTTAAATATCTTTTCGCCTGTTTCCGGATTTACTTCTTTCTGCATTCGGCTTTTAATAGTCGATTCGTTATCGCTGTCTCCCACACTGTAAATTGTCGCCAATGTACCAACCAAAACCTCACGCGCTGCAAACGAACTGATAATCGCAATTCCTATTTTCCAGTCGTAACCCAAAGGAGAAATTACAGGCTCAATAGCTTTACCCATAATCCCGATATAAGAGTTTTCTATTTTTTGAGAAGCTACTTCATTTTCAAACTGAGTTTCGTCTAAAGTGGTATTTGCAAATCTTTCTTTAACAATAGTCTCAGCATCATTAAATTCTTTTCCGGGACCAAATGAAGCCAAAAACCATAAAATAACCGATATTGCTAAGATAATTTTACCCGCACCCAAAACGAAAGCTTTGGTTTTCTCTACCACATTAATTCCAACATTCTTTAAAAGCGGTAATTTATAACTTGGCATTTCGACAACGAAATACGTTTTTGAATCCAGCTTTAAAACTTTATTTAAAATATAAGCCGAGATTATCGCCGCTACGAATCCTAACAGATACAGTAACATCAAGGATAATCCCTGAAGATTTAAAAATCCAAGAACTCGTTTATTCGGAATTACCAATGAAATCATAATTGCATAAACCGGTAATCTTGCCGAGCAAGTCGTGAATGGCGTTACTAAGATCGTAATTAGGCGTTCTTTCCAGTTCTCGATATTTCGGGTTGCCATAATAGCCGGAATAGCACAAGCCGTTCCCGAAATTAATGGCACAACGCTTTTTCCGGAAAGTCCAAATTTGCGCATTATTTTATCCATCAAAAATACCACACGGCTCATATAACCGCTTTCTTCGAGAATGGAAATAAAGAGGAACAAAAAGGCAATCTGCGGAATAAAAATAATAACGCCGCCAATTCCCGGAATGATTCCCTGCGAAAGCAAATCGGTTAAAATACCGCTTGGCAGTTCTTCAGAAACCCAGCTGCTTAATGAAGCAAAACTGGCATCAATAAAATCCATAGGAATAGTTGACCAGCTGAAAATCGATTGGAAAATAATAAATAAGATACCAAGGAAAATAGCATAACCCCAAAACTTGTGGGTTAAAACACGGTCTAGTTTTGCCCTGAAATCTGTAGCAGCAGATGCATCAACTTTTAAACCTTCTTTTAAAACATCATTTATAAACTGATATCTTTTGATGGTTTCCTTTTGCTGTAAACGTTTTAACTCTGAATGTGATTTGGTAAACGTATTGCGGATTTCATTTCGGTCTAAATTCGAAAAGTTAACATCCTGCGTAATTACCAGCCACAATTTATACATTAATTGATTTGGAAAAGCATGCTGCAGTTTTTCAAAATATTCAGGATCAATTACCGAAGCGTTTAAGCAAGGTTCATGCGTGATCGTTTTATACGAAACAATAAGTTCTTTTAATTCTTCAATTCCTAAACCTTTGCGCGAACTTACCAGAGCAATTTTGGTTTTTAGTTTTTCTTCTAAATACGGAATATCTAATGAAATTCCTTTGCTTTCCATACGATCAGACATATTGATAACCAAAATCGTTGGAATTTCAAGGTCTTTTATCTGAGTGTAAATCAGTAAATTTCTTTTTAGATTTTCAACATCAGTTACCACAACGGCAACATCCGGATATAATTTGTCGTTTTTGTTGAGCAAAAGTTCAATTACCACACTTTCGTCCATTGAACTTGCATTCAAACTATACGTTCCCGGTAAATCGAGAATGTTCGCTTTTATGTTTTGAGGTAATTTACAAAACCCGATTTTTTTCTCGACCGTAATTCCGGGATAATTCCCAACTTGTTGATTTAAACCTGTTAACTGATTAAATACAGAAGTTTTTCCTGTGTTTGGGTTTCCAATAAGGGCAACATTGATATTCTGAATGCTCATTATAAATTGTTTTGGATAAGTTCAACTTCAATTTCACGAGCAGTTTCAACACGAATAGCAACATGCGAACCGTTAATGTCTAGATATAGAGGATCTCCAAAAGGAGCAATTTGAAGCAGTTCGACTAAGCTGCCAGGCAGACAACCCATTTCTAATAATTTTAAAGGAATCAAATCGATATCAAAATCTTTGATAATGGCTTTATCGCCTTTTTTCAGGGTATGGATTGTATTCTGCAAAGCTTATTTAGATTGAATTTAGATTGCAAAAATAGGCAATAATTATTTATCTCAAGGCAATAATCGCTTTTGAAAATGCTAAAACTTTCTAAAAATAAGGGATTTTACTCTTTTGATAAGAAATCTATGTCTTCTAACAAACGCTGGATTTCTTCTTTTTTGGTTCCGTCATAAAAACCGCGCACTCGTCTTTTTTGATCTACCAAAACAAAATTCTCGGTATGCACCATATCATACAGCTGATCTGGTCTTCCCAGTTTTACCGCCAGATACGATTTTCTGGCCATAGTGTAAATTTCTTTTTTATCGCCGGTAACCAAATTCCATTTGCTGTCAACAACACCATATTTTACCGCATACGCTTTTAAAACCGAAACACTGTCTACTTCCGGAAATACCGTATGAGAAAGCAATTTTACTTTTGGATTATTTAAAACCGCCTTTTGAACATCAGCCAGATTGGTTGACATTTTTGGGCAGATAGAACCGCAGGTTGTAAAAAAGAAATCAGCAACATAAATCTTGCCTTCATAATCTTTTTGGGTAATCGTATCGCCGTTTTGGTTTACAAATTTAAAATCAGCAATTGTATGGTATTTGCTTTTGTACTGAATCGTACTGTCTACCAATTCAGGATTTACATCAGACGGATTGTAAATTGGAAGTGTTTTTTGCGGTTTTAATGCCGAATAAAATAAAGATATAGTGACTGCAGAAAATACAATTAATACAATAAAGAATTTGCGGTATTTGTAAAGAAGCGATTTCATAAAAATAATTTGGCGCAAAAATACGAAAAGAGCATTTTAAAAGCGGCGGTTCTAACACTTTTTAACAGACAGAATACGTTGTACTATCACAATGGGGCAGAGGTGCCAGGTTCAGGTTTTATAAGTTTTGTCTTTTTAAGTCTGTAAAGATTAATCTTAAATAAAAACTTTGTGCCTCTTTGTCTTTGCGAGATTAAAATCAACGCTGCGATTATTGCAAAAATTTTAACATAGAGTTTCAAATATTAACAATATGTTTGTGTTTACACTCAAAAACTATGTATTAATGAAAAAACAATTAAGCAGACCCTTATTTTGTGCTTTTTCTGTAATGGTTTCATTTACAGCAATGCATGCACAGACTAAAGAAGTAAAAGAACCCGGTATTAATGTCTCATACATGAATACTAAAATTAGTCCAAGTGAGGATTTTTTTAAATATGTAAACGGAACCTGGCTGGATCAAACAGA
The DNA here is from genome assembly GCF_000016645.1 of Flavobacterium johnsoniae UW101. Classification (NCBI taxonomy): domain Bacteria; kingdom Pseudomonadati; phylum Bacteroidota; class Flavobacteriia; order Flavobacteriales; family Flavobacteriaceae; genus Flavobacterium; species Flavobacterium johnsoniae. The sequence continues at coordinate 1,073,781 of NC_009441.1, read as the reverse complement.
AATTCCAAGCGACAGAAATTCTTGGGGAAGTTTTAATGAATTGCGTCAAAAAACAGATGATAATGCATTGGCGATTTTAAAAGAAGCTTCAAAAAATCCAAAATACAAATCAAATACAGATCAGGGAAAAGCGATTGCTTTGTTCAATACGATCTTAGATACTGTTGGAAGAAACAAACAGGGAATAAAACCATTGCAGCCAACTTTAAAAAAGATTGATGCAATTAAAAACGTAACCGATTTACAAAACTTCCTTACCGAAATGCAGGCGCAGGGCAATAGTCTTGGTTTTTTTGGCGTGTATGTTGGTGCCGATGCTAAAAACAGTAATAAAAATTCGGTAACATTAAGTCCGGGAACTTTAGGATTGTCTGATAAAGATTATTACAATTCTGATGATAAAGATTCTAAAGAAAAACGTGAAAAATACGAAGTTCATGTTGCCAGAATGTTACAGTATATTGGCGAATCTCCGGCAAAAGCCAAAGAAAGCGCAAAGCAGATTGTAGCATTAGAAATCGAAATGTCTGCTCCAAGGCTTGATCGTGTTGAAAGAAGAGACCGTAGAAAACAATACAATCCAACAGCAATCGCCGATTTAAAAAAGAATACTCCTTCAATTCAGTGGGAAAAATATTTCGCAGGAATTGGAATAACAAAACTAGATACGGTAAATGTTGCGCAGCCACGTTATATGACTGCTTTGGAAAAAACCTTTACAGAGAAAAAAGTTGAAGCCTGGAAAGAATATTTAAAATGGTCTTTACTAAACCGTACAGCATCAACATTAAGTACAGATATAGAAAATGCCAATTTTGATTTCTACGGAAAAACATTAACTGGAGCTTTAAAACAACGTCCGCGTGAAGAAGTAGCGCTTCAGGTTATCAACGGAGCAACTGGTGAAGCTTTAGGAAAACTGTATGTTGAGAAATTATTTCCAGCCGAAGCAAAAGAAAAAGCAAAGAAAATGATTGCTAACGTAATGCTGGCTTATGAAAACAGAATCAATGCGCTGCCATGGATGTCTGCAGAAACAAAATCTAAAGCTATTGAGAAATTAAAAAAACTGACCGTTAAAATTGGATATCCTGATAAATGGAAAGATTACTCAGCACTGGAACTTAAAAATATAAACGAAGGAGGAACTTATTTTGATAATATGAAAAATGTATCAAAATGGTCTTACGCTCAAAGTTTGGCAAAATTAGGAAAGCCGGTTGATAAAACAGAGTGGGGAATGTCTCCGCAAACGGTAAACGCTTATTTTAACCCATCTTATAACGAAATTGTATTTCCTGCCGCAATTCTGCAGCCGCCTTTCTATAATTATCAGGCTGATGAAGCTGTAAATTATGGAGGTATTGGCGCGGTTATCGGACATGAAATTTCACATGGTTTTGATGATTCAGGAGCAAGATACAATGCCGATGGAAATTTAGTAGACTGGTGGACTGCTGATGATTTAAAACAATTTACAGCTCTTGGCGGCGAACTTGCTGCACAATACAGTGCGCTTGAACCGCTTCCGGGAATTTTTGTAGATGGTAAATTTACATTAGGAGAAAACATTGGAGACTTAGGCGGTATCAATGCAGCTTATGACGGATTGCAGTTGTACCTGAAAGAAAATGGAAATCCGGGTTTAATTGATGGATTTACTCCAGAACAGAGATTCTTTATTTCCTGGGCGACAGTTTGGAGAACAAAATCAAGAGACGAAGCAATTAAGAGTCAGGTAAAAACAGATCCACACTCACCGGGAATGTACAGAGCAGTTGTGCCAATCCAAAACGTTGATGCTTTTTATCAGGCTTTTGGAATTAAAAGTGGTGACAAAATGTATATAAGTCCAGAAAAACGAGTTAAAATCTGGTAATCAATTTTATTCTGTTACAAAATAAAACCGGGGTTGTCTCAATTTGAGTCAGCCCCGGTTTTTTAATTCCCCCAGCGGAGCAAAATATTTGTAGAAAATCAATGTAGAGCTCCAGAGGAGCGACATATTATAGCAGATGTTTATAGGAATTCAATTTGCAGTATCATAAAGCTCCGGAGGAGCGGTATATTTATAGAAAATTCAATTTGCAATATTGATAAAGCTCCGGAGGAGCGACATATTTTTCTACGTTTTAATATATGTCGCTCCTCCGGAGCTCTATGTTGTGGATATTTATCGTTTGCTATAAATATTTCGTTTCTCCGAAACGTTATGCTGTAGATGTTTATAGAAATTCAATTTACAATATTGATAAAGCTCCGGAGGAGCGGTATATTTTTCTACCGTTTTAATATATGTCGCTCCGCTGGAGCTCTATGTTGTGGATATTTATCGTTTGCTATAAATATTTCGTTTCTCCGAAACGTTATGCTGTAAATATTTATAGAAATTCAATATACAATATGATAAAGCTTCGGAAGAGCGGTATATTTTTCTACCGTTTTAATATATGTCGCTCCGCTGGAGCTCTATGTTGTGGATATTTATCGTTTGCTATAAATATTTCGTTTCTCCGAAACGTTATGCTGTAGATGTTTATAGAAATTCAATGTACAATATGATAAAGCTTCGGAAGAGCGGTATATTTTTCTACCGTTTTAATATATGTCGCTCCTCCGGAGCTCTATGTTGTGGATATTTATCGTTTGCTATAAATATTTCGTTTCTCCGAAACGTTATGCTGTAGATGTTTATAGAAATTCAATGTACAATATGATGACGCTCCGGAGTAGCGATATATTTTTTACCGTTTTAATATATGTCGCTCCGCTGGAGCTTTATGTTACGGATATTTATCGTTTGCTATAAATATTTCGTTTCTCCGAAACGTTATGCTGTAAATATTTATAGAAATTCAATATACAATATGATAAAGCTTCGGAAGAGCGGTATATTTTTCTACCGTTTTAATATATGTCGCTCCGCTGGAGCTCTATGTTGTGGATATTTATCGTTTGTTATAGATATTTCGTTTCTCCGAAACGTTATGTTGTAGATATTTATAGAAACTCAATATACAATATGATAAAGCTTCGGAAGAGCGGTATATTTTTCTACCGTTTTAATATATGTCGCTCCGCTGGAGCTCTATGTTGGGGATGTTTATCGTTTGCTATAAATATTTCGTTTCTCCGAAACGTTATGCTGTAGATGTTTATAGAAATTCAATGTACAATATGATAAAGCTTCGGAAGAGCGGTATATTTTTCTACCGTTTTAATATATGTCGCTCCGCTGGAGCTCTATGTTGGGGATGTTTATCGTTTGCTATAAATATGTCGTTTCTCCGAAACGTTATGCTGTAGATATTTATAGAAATTCAATGTACAGTATGATAAAGCTTCGGAGAAGCGATATATTTATAGGAATTTAATTTTACAATGTCATAAAGCTCCGGAGGAGCGGCATATTTATAGAAAATTCAATTTGCGATATTGATAAAGCTCCGGAGGAGCGACATATTTTTCTACGTTTTAATATATCGCTTCTCCGAAGCTTTACAACATAATTTGATTATTTCAAATGACTATAAATGTAAGTTTCAATAGCTTTTAATTCTTCATCAGACATTGCTTTTGTTATTCCAAAATTAGTCTGCATAACTGAGAACTGACTTGGATCGACAATTGGATCTGCATTTCCTTTTAAGAAAGTTACAATGTCGGCATTTTTGTCTTTGTAGATTTTGGCAATCTCTTTAATACTTGGTCCAATAACTTTTTGATCTGGTAAATGGCATGCTGTACAATTTCCTCTTCCTTCAAAAAGTTCTTTTCCTAAATCTTCCGGAGTTTTGGCTTTCGCCGATTCGCCTTCAGAATAGGTTTCTGTTTTGGAATCGGTATTTTCTGAAACTTCTTTTTTGCAAGACGAAAAAGCTAAAACGGCAGATAAGAATACTATTTTTTTCATATTATTTATTCAATAAAATTGCAGCTTCTTTTGCGAAGTATGTCGAAATAAGATTAGCACCAGAACGTTTAATGCACATTAATTGTTCCATCATAATTTTATCGTGATCAAGCCAGCCTCTTTCAGATGCGGCTTTAATCATGGCATATTCTCCAGAAACCTGATAAACAGTTACAGGAACATGTACCGTGTTTTTTATTTCGCGAACAATATCCAAATAAGCAATTCCGGGTTTTACCATTACCATGTCTGCACCTTCTTCTACGTCAGACAAAGCTTCTTTAATCGCTTCAATACGATTAGCATAATCCATTTGATATGTTTTTTTGTCTTTTGGAACCACAACATCCGCTTCTTTTGGAGCCGAATCTAAAGCATCTCTAAAAGGACCATAAAAAGCTGAAGCATATTTAGCCGAATAACTCATGATTCCCACATTTTGGAAACCGGCAGCGTCTAAACCTTCGCGCAGGCGTAAAACACGTCCGTCCATCATATCACTTGGCGCAACAAAATCGGCACCAGCTTCTGCATGTGAAACAGCCATTTTTACTAAAGCATCAACTGTACTGTCGTTTTCTACATCACCATTTGTTATAATTCCGTCATGACCGTAAATAGAGTATGGGTCTAATGCGACATCTGGCATAACGATCATTTCCGGACAAGCGGCTTTTATGGCACGAATAGCTTGCTGCATTAATCCGTTAGAATTCCATGCTTCTTTTCCAGTATTGTCTTTTAGGTTTTCGCTGACTTTTACATAAATATTTACGGCGCGAATTCCTAAATCGTAAAGTTCTTTTACTTCTTCAACTGTTAAATCTATTGATCTTCTGAAAATTCCCGGCATTGACGGAATTTCGACTTTTACATTTTCTCCTTCAGCAATAAACATTGGAAACATAAAATCCGACGGACTTAAACTGGTTTCGCGTACTAAAGAACGAATAGACTCATTTACTCTTAATCTTCTGCCTCTTTGTAATGGGAACATATAATTTTAGATTTTAGATTTTAGATTTTAGATTTTTTAGTTGATTTCTTTGAAACTCAGACTTAGAATCTATTTCTAAAACAGCAGTTATTTTTATTTTTTTGAAGTTTGTTTTTACTTTTTAATAAGTGGTGCAAAGTTAAAGAAAAAGGAACAGAATAAGGCGTTTAGCCCATAACAGAATCCGTTAATATTATCTAAAAATTTGGTTGGGTTTTGTTATTTAAATTAGATTCGCAAAACCAAGAAAAACCTTTCTTTTTAATAAGTTTTTTATAAAGTGAGCATGAAAATGAGAAAGTTTATTTATATTGATGATTCAAAGTTTACAAATGATCATTGGGAATATTGTGAAAAGAATAAAATCCCATACATCACAGTTAAAAGAAAAAATAAATCTTTTTTTGAAGTCTTTTATGATATTACAAATACGAAAGTTGATTTAAATAGCGTCTCAGATGAAATCAAAAACATTTATTTAAGTTATGTGAAGTTTCTTTTGATTCCTTATTATGAATACGAGTCTTATTTAAGTCAAAATTATTTTTTTTCTATGTTGATAAAAGAGGGACATGAGCAATTTTTTGCAGAAAAGCTTTTTGATTATTTGATGAATGAATTGTAAATACAATCCTCGCTAGCAAACTAAGAATTTAGACATATCATGGTTTTTCAAATATTTCCGTCTAAATTTGTATAATGAAGAAATTTCTCGCTTTCTGCTGCTGTCTGCTCTTAACAAGTTGTTTTGAGATTACAGAAAGAATCAAACATCACGACGATCAAAGTGGCGAATATACTTTGATGATCGATTTTTCGCGATCATGGTTTAAAACAAAATCGGCTATTTGGCTTGAAGAAGTCGATGGCGTAAAAATCCCAAACGAACAGGAAATCTCCCAAAAACTGGATGATTTTAAAATCAAAGCTTCTAAGATTGATGGCATTTCGAATGTGTCCACAAAAGCAGATTTTGACAATTATGTATTTATCATCAAACTCAATTATGCTAATCTAAAAGCATTAAATACAGTGGTAAATTCGATCAACAATCAGCGCGAACAAATTCACTTTAGCAGTAATGCCAAAAACTTTGAAAGAATTGCATCTTATCCAATTCCCGAAAAAGTAGTGAACGATCCTAAAAAAAAGAAAGATCTCGAAGAAGCCAGCATAATTGCAATCTATACTTTCGATAAAGATATTCTTTCGGTAAACAATGCAAACAGCAAAATCTCAAAAAACAAAAAGACCGTTTTTTTAAAACAAAGCATGTACAGTGTATTAAAAAAGTCGACTTTAATGAATAATACGATCCAATTAACGCCTTAATTTATGAAACAATTTTATTCTTTATTTCTAATATTCGCCATACAATTTTCTTTTGCTCAGATTAATCAGGAGAAATACGATTATTTTGTACAGTTTAACGGAAATCAGCTTTCCAAAAAAGTCGATATCAACCAAGTACTCAATCATCCAATTATTACAAAATACATTAGTAAGAAACCAGATTTTGATTTGAGAAAATATACCTCAATTATCAAATTAGATCAGAAAATTACAATTCACGGAAGTTTTTTAGACAGCGTTCCGTATTACCAATTTACGATTCCCATAAAAGGCAAAGAAGCTGTAAAGCAGTATTTAACTGAAAAATTAGGAGCAGGAACTGAGAACAATGCTATCCAGGATTTGGGTAAATATTCTGTTTTTACACCAAAAGGAGTTAAAAAAACACTGGCATGGAATGATGAATTTCTGGTAATATTTGAATTAACAAAAAGACTTCCAAAGAAATATTATGAAGAAACAACTTCAACTGCGGTAATGGATTCTGTTGCTGCAGTAGATTATTATGAAAACGATACTATTGTTGAAGCACCTGCATATGGTGATCCGGCAATTCCAGTTCCAAGTCCGCCAAAAATTGCAGAGCCTTCAGTATCTAAAAATGACCCTGTAGTTTTTACAGATGCTGTGCAGGAAGAGTATCAGTATGATGGAAATCCATACGAAGAATATACTGCTGAGCAAGCAGAATTTGATAGAAAACTGGCAGAAAACCAAAGTGAAATTATAAAGCATTTATTCGAAAATGGTTTTGCGGCACCAAATTCAGCTAAGATTAATATTGGCGCAGATATTTCGACCTGGGTTGATTACGGCAGTATGATTTCTACTTTTTATTCTGCATATAGTCTTCCAATGGCATTGTTTGGAGGTTATGATAAATATTTGCCGATGCAGAAAAACTTTGGGGATTTTGTAAAAGGAATAAACTTTGATTTCTATTTTGATAATGACAATGCAAGAATCGAAGAAATTGTAGAGTATTCTAAAGAAATTGCCGATGCTGTCGGCAAAATTGGAGATAGAAAAATAAATAAAAATATCTTTAATTATTTCCCGTCTGAAAAACCATTGGGATATATGTCATATCACATTAATACCAAAGCGGCGCTTGAAAAGTTTCCGTCGTTGATGAGTGATATGTTTCAGAATACAAAATTTGCAAAAGAGGATATCGCAATCATCACGGATTTAATATCTACAATTGTCGATGAAGAAGCCACGGCAAAGCTTTTCGATGGTGATTTAAGTGCTTTTTTATACAATGTGAAAGAAGTTGAGGTAATGACCAAAAAATATAGTTATGATGAAAATTACGAGGAAAAAATTACAGAGGAAAAGGTGAAAAAGACAATTCCGCTGTTTTCGGTAGTTTTTACATCAACTCATCCCACTTTTGGAGATAAATTGCTGCAGTTAGGCGTTCGCAAAAAAATACTGACTCAAAACGGAAATTATTACCAAATTTCAGGAACTAAAGAATATGGAGATATTTATATTCTAAAAGATAAAGACGTTGTTACGGTAAGTAATACATTGGATTATTTTAGTAAAGGAAGCGGTGCTTTTGTTAAAGAAACAAAGAAAGACCTGAGCAAGAATGTTATCTTTGGAAAACTTAATATTTCGCACACGGTTAAAGCTTTTGGACAAAATGCAAAAGAAGACGATTTAAACAAACTGAATAGAATTGCATCGCAGTTTTCAGATTTTACCATGGAATCGCCTAAAAAGCTGATTGATAATAAATTCAAGTTTGTACTGAAATTGAATTCTTTACAAACCGATAAAAATATCATTTTGCAGACATTAGATTTGGCCAATGATATGATGGCTTCAAAATAAAGTTCAAAACAAAAATCCCCGAAACATTAGATTTCGGGGATTTTTGTTTGTAAAAGAATCTGTTGGATGAAATTAAAACGAGTATATTTTAACACATAGAAACATAGATTTTTATATTGAAAAAAGAGAGTAGAAGAAACTAGTTTCCACACATAGCTAACTATGTGCATTAATGCAAGTGAAACGCCTTTTTTACATCTTTAATAAACTATGTTTCTATGTGTTGAAATAATTATGCCCACAGATTAAGAATAGCTTTTAAGTAATGGAAGCGTTGTAAATGGTTTTTATGGTATCGCCAAGAACAGCATTAAAATCAGCATCAGATTGACCTGCGCTGAGACCTTCGGACAATGCTCTGGAGAAACTGGCAATTAAGCCATGGTTTTGAGCCAGTTTTGTATTGGCTTCTTCTCGCGAATAACCGCCGGACAATGCCACAACACGAACTACATGCGGATCAGAGATTAAACTGCTGTAGAAATTATTAACAGTTGGAATAGAAAGTTTCAGCATTACTTTTACATCTTTATCCAGGGCGTTAAGCTGTTTCTGAATTTCTTTTTTTAGAATTTCTTCTGATTTTTCTTTGTCAGCACTGTAAATATCAACTTCAGGTTCAATAATTGGAATCAATCCTTTTTCGAAAATCTGCAAACCAACCCTAAACTGCTGTTCTACAATATCGCGGATTCCATCTGGATTTGCTTCTTTAATAACCGAACGCATTTTTGTTCCAAAAACATTTCGCTCTACGGCTCTGTTCAGCAGTTCATCCAGATTTGGAATAGGTTTCATCAATTGTACTCCGCTGGCAAGATCTGCCAGGCCTTTGTCTACTTTTAGAAACGGAACTATATTTTTCTTTTCCCATAAATAATCTGCAGTCCACAGACCATCAATTTTACGGTCCATTGTATTTTCAAACAAAATAGCACCTAGAATATATTCGCTGTCAAAAGCTGGAGTTTTAATAATTCTGGTTCTCATTTCGTGTACGAGAGTGTACATTTCTTCGTCGTTAGAATAGCTGTTTTCTTGAACGCCATATTGCGATAATGCTTTTGGTGTGCTCCCGCCGCTTTGATCTAATGCTGCGATAAATCCTTTGCCAGAATGCATACGATTTAATTGTTCCTGGTTCACATTTGCCATAATAATGAATTTTAGTTTTTATAAATCCATGTAATTTAAGCAATTTTCACAACTTATTGATTATGAGACGGCAGGTTTTTTAAAGGCCGATTTTCTCATTTACCTTATCATAAACTTCCTTTACTTTTTTTGGAGGATCAAATCTGTAACCTGCAGAAAGTTTTAAAGTCGCGATATTATCATTCAATCGTGGATCGACTTTTTCATCTTGGGCAAAACTGATAGTATTTAAAGTAGCAAAGGCAAAAAAACGGTCATTATTGTAAGCTAATTTTAAATTGAAATCAGCTTGATATAAAGCTGAGGTATCTTTATCAATCATATTGAGTCCGGCTCCCAAAGCAAGCCCGGCGCCAATTAAAACCCGATCACTAATAACAAAATTGTAGAAATAGGAAGGTGCCAGCGTAAAAACATACATGTCTCCTGGCGATGAATCGGGTGTATTTAAATCTAAATTGGTGTAATAAAAAGAGAAAGTTGGAATAAAACTTCCGGAACTTTTGGTCTGCCATTCGTTTTGACTAACCAGTGTCTTGAAAGAAAATTTATCATTGAAAACGTAAGCCGTCGATCCGCCAATTTTCATAGTCCGCATATCAGGCAGTTGTGCCGTAATATTGTCATCACTAATATAAAATCCTTTTTGATTGATATAAGTAAAAGACTGCATCCATTTTTTTAAATAAAAACGGGTATTGAAATTAAAATGCTTGGAATGCGAATCGCCTTTGTTCTGACTCAGAAATTTGGGTGCAAAGCCAAAACCAACATCAATAATTTTATAGTTTAAGTTAAAGCCTATCTGTTCTCTTCGGTTTGGAATAAGATTTACAAATATTTTTGAATCCTGACTTCCCGAAGCAATTTGAAAGCTGTTTGAAGTGTCTAAATAATAAACACTGCCCGTAATTTTATCACTATAAGATTTGAAATACGGATTCTGTACAGAATCGTTTTGGGCGAAACATCCAAAAATGCTGATAAAGAATCCTATGTAAATCAGTTTCAAAGCCATATTTTATTTGAAAAATGCTTCGGATAAGCAAAATATTTTCTAACAATTAAAATAACCAAATGAAATCTAAAGCTCCAGCGGAGCGGCATAAAATCAAAATTCTTTAAAAATATATTCATCTTTAAAATCAATATTGAATAATTTTAGAAATGCGATATATTCTTCCTTGAATGTTTTGGTTTTATGATGCTCTTCTTGATTTTCGATATATTTTATGACATTAGTCAATTGCGAATGCCCATATGAAAAAGCACCAAAACCATTCTGCCATTCAAATTTTCCATTAATCCATTTTTGTTCATTGATGAATTTAGATGAACTTGATTTAATATCTCTTACTAAATCAGATAATGAAATATTTGGTTTTATTCCAACTAAGATATGAATATGATCTGGCATTCCGTTAATTGCAATCAATTTTTGTTTCTGATTGGTAATAATTCCTGTAATGTATTTGTAAATTTCATCTTTCCATTTTTTAGAGATTAAATTCTGCCTTCCTTTTACAGCGAAAACAATTTGAATGTACAGTTGAGAGTAAGTGTCTGCCATGTTTTAATTAAAATTACAAAAGGTAAAGCTAATTAATAATTTTAATTTTGTAAGATAAGTATTGTTTTTTATGGTAAAGAATATGTCGCCCCTCTGGGGCTATAAATATTTCGCTCCGCTGGAGCTCTATGTAGAGATTGCTAAATGAGGCTATAAATATTTGGCTTCTCCGAAGCTTTTGATGTAAAATAGTTTTCTCTGTTTGATAATGTGAGATTGGTCGTATTGGTATAAATTTTTTTAGCACATTTTAAAATGCTTCGGAGAAGCAAAATATTTATAGAAAAAAATTATTGACATTTTCAAAAGCTCCAGCGGAGCGATATAGATATTTTGTAGTTATTTAATATAGCTTTTCTTTAAAATGCGTAACAATATATATCACCCCTCTGGGGTTTTATATTAGGGAGATATAAATTTTCGCTATAAATATGTCGCTCCTCTGGGGCTTTATGAAAAGATTGCTAAATGGGGCTATAAATATTTCGCTCCGCTGGAGCTCTATGTAGAGATTGCTAAATGAGGCTATAAATATTTGGCTTCTCCGAAGCTTTGATGTGAGTTAAAAGTCTCTTAGAACTAGTGTATATAAAAAATGCTCCGGAGGAGCAAAATGTTTATAGAAAAAACATCGACATTTTCAAAAGCTCCAGCGGAGCGATATAGATATTTTGTGGTTATTTAATATAGGTTTTTCTTTAAAATGCTTAGCAATATATCACCCCTCCGGGGCTATAAATATTTGGCTTCTCCGAAGCTTTAGATGTTAGTTAAAAAATCTCTTAGAACTAGTGTATATAAAAAATGCTCCAGAGGAGCATTATATGTCTAGATATTTATAAAGATTAGATAAAAGCTCCAACGGAGCGGCATCTATTAATCCGAATTCATTTAATAAAAATTAAATCCAATCAATCGGGTTCTGCAATACATTAATCAATTTTTCTTCGTCACTTCCTGCTTCTGGATGATGATCGTAAACCCATTGTACATGCGGAGGCAGACTCATTAAAATACTTTCGATTCTTCCGTTGGTTTTTAAGCCGAATAAAGTTCCTTTATCATGAACCAGATTAAACTCAACATAACGGCCACGGCGGATTTCCTGCCAATTTCTGTTTTCTGATGTATACTCTAAGTTTTTTCTTTTTTCTACAATCGGAACGTAGGCTTCAAGGAAACTGTTTCCAACTTCAGTTACAAAATCGTACCAGTTTTCCATTGGCATTTGCTCATTTGCCTTGCAATAGTCAAAGAATAAACCGCCAAGTCCACGGGCTTCATTTCGGTGTGCGTTCCAGAAATACGAGTCGCATTGTTTTTTATATTTTGGATAAAATTCCGGATTGTGTTTATCACAAGCGGTTTTACAGGTTTGATGAAAATGTTTGCCATCTTCTTCAAACAAATAATAAGGCGTTAAATCCTGTCCGCCGCCGAACCATTGTTCGATAACTTTTCCAGATTCGTTGTACATTTCAAAATAGCGCCAATTGGCGTGGACAGTAGGAACCATTGGATTTTTCGGGTGAATCACCAGACTTAATCCGCACGCAAAGAAATCGGCTTCGCCAACACCGAACATTTTCTGCATTGTTTCAGGAAGTTTTCCATGAACGGCTGAAATGTTTACACCGCCTTTTTCAAAAACGGCTCCGTTTTCAATAACGCGTGTTCTTCCGCCTCCGCCTTCAGGACGTTTCCATAAGTCTTCACGGAATTTTGCAGTTCCGTCAACAGCTTCTAATCCAGCGCAAATCTGGTCTTGTAAATTTTGTATGTATGCGTAAAATTTATCTTTCATGATTTAATATATTCTGATTTAAGAAGTCCGAAATAAACGGTATTTTGCAATTGCCCATCGCCGTTTCTAAATTCGTCTCTTAATATTCCTTCTTGTTTAAAATTATGTTTCAATGCAATTCTTTGACTTGCTAAATTAACTTCTGATGTACAAATGAAAACCTTGTTCATCATCAATTCTTTAAAGCAGAATTCAAGTGCATCAGAAACCATTTTTGATGTAATACCTTTTCCTTGGTAATCTTTATCAATAAAATACCCTAATTCACATTTAGAAATGCGATAATCTATTGTTTTTACACATAAATAACCAATCAAATTATTGGTTTTAATATCTCGGGCATAAAAATAATAACCTTCACTGTTTTTTTCTCTGTCTTTGCTGACCGAGATAAAATTTTCTGCATTTTCCGGTGAATCAGAATTTGCAAGAGTTACTGGGAAAGTATGTCCGATATGATCTCTATTCTTATCAATTAGTTCATAAAACTCATTGGGAAGAATGTGTTCAATTCGATCGGTTTTCCAGTCTGTAAAATCCATCTTTATTTATTTTTAAGAGAAGCAATTTTAGTGTTGATTCCAAAAGAAAAAACCTTGCTTTCATGTTGGATATATTGGTAAACAGCCAAAGCTTTATCAGTAAGATTATAATTTTCTTCTTTAGAGAATTCGATTAAAATATCTCCAAATTGCTCTAATTGATCCCAGTCAAAATGAAGACGGATTAATAAGTTGATTAATTCTTCATGAGAATAATCAATTAGCGTTTGAATATTTAGTCCAAACTCTTTTAATTGGTTCTCAATATCTGATTTTTGTAAATGACTTAGCGGATAAGGAACATAAACAAGAGTTCGCAATGTTTTTAAAACATTGTCGATTCTGATTTTCTCTTCGTCTCTTAAACCTTTATTAAGCATTCTTAGTATTTATTAGATTTGAATGTGGTTTTACTGAAAACTAATTTTCCTTTTTGGGAAGTTTCTTCTTTACCAAAGTTCTTAATTATTCGGTAAATAAAATACAAAACAGGAACTGAATAATAAATGAATCCCATACAAATAGGAACATAAGGCTTTTCTATAAATAACCCGCTCGACTTGACCATTTGGAAATAATGAGACTTTTCTAAAAATTCATTTGTCAATCCAAACGGAGGAACATATTTATTTCCAATTGCAAGAATCATAATTAAGAAGAAATAGAAAATGACTTTTACAACTGATTTTCCTATCTGCATCATTCTGACATCAGGAGTTACGTTTGAAAACGCAAATCGCATTCGATTTAAAACCGTCAGCAGATAGATAAATAAAATATTAGTATTGATAACCGATTCATTGAACGAATAGGCAAATGTTCCGTATAAAGGGAAAAAGACAAAAAGCGACCATTTTTTGGGCATAACCGCCATAAAAACTCCCGAATGTACCATTATAAACTCAAAAGTCATTAAAACAGCAAGATCATTTATGAGACTTACAGGGTGAAGTTCCGGATGCGTCCAAACCATCAAAAACACATAAGCATAATAAGCCTGAAATCCGTATTCGATAAATGAAAACGGTGAGTTTCTGCTGAGGTTTAGGTTTGCTAGCATATTTTTAAGTTGATGGTTGTTGGTTTATGGTTGATAGTATTCGTATCCAACAACTATCAATCATAAACTATCAACGACTATTGTCCGTATTCCTTAACCGCGTCGATAAACGCTTTTGCGTGATCTACAGGAATATTTGGTAAAATTCCGTGTCCTAAATTTACAACATATTTATCTTTTCCAAACTCATCGATCATTTCGTGAACCATTTTCTTGATTGTTGGAATTGGAGAAAGCAGTCTTGAAGGATCAAAATTTCCTTGTAGTGTAATGTTTCCACCAGACAAGTAACGGGCATTTCTTGCAGAACAAGTCCAGTCTACTCCAAGAGCAGAAGCACGGCTTTTACCCATTTCGCCAAGAGCAAACCAGCATCCTTTTCCGAAAACAATAACCGGAGTTAAATCAGCCAAAGCTTCGACGATTTGGTTGATGTATTTCCATGAGAATTCCTGATAATCAACAGGAGAAAGCATTCCTCCCCAAGAATCAAAAATCTGAACGGCATCAACTCCCGCTTTTACTTTTTCTTTTAAGTATAAAATTGTAGTATCAGTGATTTTTTGCAATAAAGTATGTGCTGCAACCGGATTTGAAAAGCAGAATCCTTTTGCCATATCAAAACTCTTAGAACCTCTTCCTTCAACAGCGTAGCAGAAAATTGTCCATGGCGAACCAGCAAAACCAATTAATGGAACTTCGTCGTTCAGCATTTCTTTAGTCAATTTGATTGCATCCATTACATAACCAAGACTTTCCTGAATATCCGGAACGTAAACTCGTTGAACATCAGCCATTGAACGAATTGGATTTGGGATGAATGGACCGATATTTTCTTTCATTAAAACTTCGATTCCCATTGCTTGCGGAACAACTAAAATGTCTGAGAACAAAATAGCGGCATCTGGAGCAATTCTGCGGATTGGCTGTACAGTAATTTCAGCAGCTAATTCTGGAGTCTGACAACGTGTGAAGAAATCATATTTATCACGTAATTCGATGAATTCCGGTAAATATCTTCCAGCTTGACGCATCATCCATACTGGCGGACGCTGAACGGTTTCTCCTTTTAATGCTTTTAAAAATAGGTCGTTTTTTAACATTTTTTTCCTTGCTTTAGGCTTTAAGCTTTAGGCTTTAAGCTTGTTTAACTATGATTTTTTGCTTACGGCTTACTGCCTAAAGCTTATTGCTATTTATATTCTTGAATTACATCTTCGATCACGTCTTCAATTGTGGGCTGATCTGCGATAATGATGTTTTTGGTGATTTTATGTAAAGCTTCTGCGGTGGTTTCTCCAATACAGAAACAAAGCTGTTTATTTATGGTGTTGTCTTTCAGATAACTTTTTACTCCAGATGGACTAAAAAACAAAAGTGCTTCTGGATTTGCTTTTATTTTTTGTGGCTGCAGTGTAGTTTCATAAACCTGAATTTCATTGAGTTTTATCCCGGCTTCTTTCAAAGCTTCTGGCAAAGTATCTCTTCTTAAGTTGCCGCTGAAAAAAGTATAACTTTCATTTCCATAAATCAAAGTGATAATTTCTGCCAAATCAGATGCGTAACCTGTATAAGCCACAACATTAAAGCCATTATCGCTTAAAAGCGTTTTGGTTTTAAGTCCAACGCAATACACATTTTTGCTTTTAAGTTCTTCGGATTTTGGATTTGATAAAACACTGTGAACGGCATTTTGACTTGTGAAAATCAGACTTTCGTTAAGGTCTTTTAATTCGAAAGGTTTGTTTTCTGTTTTAATGAAATCAGCTTCGATTACTTCGATGCCAATTTTAACCAACTCTTGTTTATGAAGAGGCGATAGTATTTTAGTAGATAATATCTGAATTGGGTTTGCCATTATTTTTTCAGGGATTCTTTAATCTTTTGCATTAATTCCGTTCCGCCATTGTTCAAGATTTCCTGAGCTGAGTTGAAACCTAGTTTTTTCCACTCCGAAATATCAACGGTTTTGTTGATTTCCAGTTTTTGTTTTCCGTCAATAGAAAGTAAAACACCTTGAAAATGCAAAGTATCTTCGTCCTCGTTATACGTTACTAAAGCTCCAATTGGGGCTGTACATCCGCCTTCAAGTGTTCTTAAAAACTGACGTTCGATATGTGTACAGATTTCTGTTTCAATATCATTTAGCTGAGAAAGAGCATCCAATGTATAATTGTCATTTTCCATTCCCACCACAAGCATTGCTCCTTGTGCCGGTGCCGGAATCATCCAATCTAAATTGATATAATTTTCTGGTTTTAAGTTGATGCGCTCCAAACCTGCAGCAGCAAAAACAGCTCCGTCCCAATTATTGTCTTGTAATTTTTGCATGCGTGTATTCACGTTTCCGCGTAAATCAACAACCGTATGATTTGGGTATTTATTAAACCATTGTGCCTGACGACGCAAACTTCCTGTTGCGATGGTACTTGGATTTGTAAAATCAGGATTTCCTTTATGAACTAAAATATCCAGAACATTGGCTCGTGGTAAAACAGCACCCTGAACGATACCTTTTGGTAAAGCCGTTGGAACATCTTTCATAGAATGCACCGCAATATCAATATCGCCATTGATCATAGCAATGTCAAGCGTTTTGGTAAAAATTCCGGTAATCCCTAATTCGTAAAGAGGTTTATCCAGAATAATATCGCCCTGAGATTTAACCGCAACAATTGAGGTTTTATAACCTAAATCGTTTAGTTTTTTCTCGACATTATGTGCCTGCCAAAGTGCTAATTCGCTGTCACGCGTTCCAATTCTGATTGTTTTTTCAGCCATGTTTTTTTATTTTTACCATTAAGGTATTAAGGTTCATTAAGCTTTACGTTGATTTTTTTCTTACCATTAAGAAAATTAAGCTTTGTATGAATTTAAGATTAATAAGTTTGAAAAGATTTTTAAACTTAATTCTCTTGGCAAAGATTGACTTAATTTTCTTAATGTCCTTAATGGTTCAATATTTTAATCTATTAATCTTGCAAAATGATCATTCACAAGAGGTTTCATTGATTTTGTGATATTTGTTGTGTTGAAATTGATTAATAAACCCTGAGGTCTTTGTAATAATTTCATATAAGTTAATAATTGCGCTTCGTGAATGGGCAATAGGTTTTCTATAGCTTTTAATTCAACAACCACACAATCATTAACAAGTAAATCAATTCTTAAATCTGATTCAAATTCAAGATCGTAATAATCAATTTTAACAACTAATTGTTGTTTTACATCGTATCCATTTCGTTCTAATTCATATTTGAGGCACTTTTCATATATGCTTTCTAAAAGTCCAGGTCCCAAAGCTTTGTGCACTTTTATAACAAAACCTGTAATTTCATAAGCCAATTGTGTAACCTCTTTTTTTGTCATAGAACTTTTTTGTTTTTTACCATTAAGGGCATTAAGAGAATTAAGCTTTTGTGTTGAATTTAAGATTATTAAGCTTTGCGTTATAGCGTTGCTTAATTCTCTTGACAAAGCTTGGTCTTAATTTCCTTAATATCTTAATGGTTTAAATTAAAAACTAAGATGCTTTTATTTTGAAGACTTTTTCGATCCATTCGATACTTTCATCGACCATAGTATCGTCGTCTTTTAAATGATTTGCAAAATGTGTAGTGATTTTTTGAATGATTCTGTTACTGATAATTTCAGCTTGCTCTTCATTAAAATCGGCGATTTTTTTGCTTTGAAAATCTAGTTCCGAAGCTTTAATAGCGTTTAATTTCTCTTTTAAAGCATTGATTGTTGGAGCGAACTTTCTTCCTTTCATCCAAGTAACAAATTCTTCTTTGATTTCTTCGATGATTGCTTCAGCAGCGGGAATATGTAATTTTCTGTTTTCCAAAGTTTCATCTGTCAATTGAGACAAATAATCCATGTGAATTAAAGTTACACCTTCTAATTCCTCAACGTTTTCATTTACGTTTTTCGGAATCGATAAATCCAGGATCAACAAAGGTTTTTTAAGATTTAAGATTGCTTTGTCAACCGTTGGGTTTTGCGCGCCGGTTGCTACAACTACAACATCAGCTTTTTGAAGTTCTAAGTGTAATTCAGAATAATCTTTAACAATAAGATTTAACTTTCCTGCTAATTTCTCTGCTTTATCTTTAGTTCGGTTGATTAAAGTGATATGCTCGTTTTTAGTGTGTTTTACTAAATTCTCACACGTATTTCTTCCGATTTTACCAGTTCCAAAAAGTAAAATGTTTTTGTTACTGATATCTTCAACATTCTTCAAAATATATTGTACAGATGCAAAAGAAACTGAAGTAGCACCAGAACTGATTTCTGTTTCCGTTTTAATTCTTTTGCTTGCCTGAATTACCGCATTTACCAATCTTTCCATAAAAGCATTGGCTAATCCCATTGATTTTGAATGCGTAAAAGATGTTTTTATTTGAGATATAATTTCGAAATCGCCTAAGATCTGACTGTCTAAACCAGTTCCTACGCGAAACATATGATTAATCGCTTCCTGATTTTTGTAAACGAAACCAACTTTTTGAAAAGCGTCTACAGATCCGTTACTATTATCGCAGATAAGTTTTATTAATTGAAATGGATGTTCGGCAAAACCGTAGATTTCGGTTCTGTTGCAAGTTGAAGTAACTAGTAAACTTTCTATTCCATCGTTTTTAGCTTGTTCCAGCAATCGCGTTTTGGCAACGGCATCCAAACTAAATTGACCTCTAACCTCAGCATCAGCTTTTTTATAACTCAGACCAACTGAGTAAAAATAAAGGTGTTTCGGTACGTTATTGTTTTCCATAAATTCACTTTCATAAAAGTGCAACAAAATTATTACTATAGCATTGATAAAAATAACGCTAAAAGTACTTTTTATG
Source organism: Flavobacterium johnsoniae UW101 (assembly GCF_000016645.1). Taxonomy (NCBI): domain Bacteria; kingdom Pseudomonadati; phylum Bacteroidota; class Flavobacteriia; order Flavobacteriales; family Flavobacteriaceae; genus Flavobacterium; species Flavobacterium johnsoniae. Next base: position 1,054,692 of record NC_009441.1, on the reverse strand, counting down.
TCGCTGTATGTTTTTTTGAACCTAAATAGGTGTTTTTGAGTAAAAAGGACTACTTTTGTAGCAAAATCAACTCCTTTGAAGTGATTAGTTTAGAGTCGTTCTAAATAACATTTTGAGTTTGTTTTGATTTTCGTTTCAAAAAAATATCGCTATGAGTTCTCAAGAAGTTATAAAAATTGAAGACGACTTTACGCTGATTCGTTTTCAAAATGATGGTTCAGAACCTTTTTATGCACAGCACGAAATAATAGGTACGGGCCTGATACAGTTTCACTTCGGGATAAAAGGAAATGCAAAATTTTTATTCAATCAGGGCAGCTATGCTTTAGAATTGAAAGAGGAAAAATCACTTCTTTTATACAACCCACAAAAAGAATTACCGCTTAATTTAGAGCTGGCTCCAAACTCGTGGGCGATTTCAGTAATTGTATCGATTAAGAAATTTCACGCTTTATTTTCTGCCGAAGCCGATTATATCACTTTTCTAAGTCCGGATAATAAGGATAAGAAATATTATAACGAAGGAAATATCAGTCCGTCAATGGCAATTGTGCTGAGTCAGTTGTTTCATTACAATCTTCACCCATCCATAAAAAACCTTTATTATAAAGGAAAAGGATACGAATTGTTGAGTTTGTATTTTAACAGAACTGAAGATCCAAATGCAGAGCAATGTCCGTTTTTAATTGATGAAGATAACGTTTTAAAAATCCGAAAAGCCAAAGAAATTATCATCGCCAATATGGCTGAACCTCCGGGATTGCAAGAGCTGTCAGATGAAATTGGTTTGAATTTGAAGAAACTTAAAATGGGTTTCAAACAAATTTACGGCGATACGGTTTATGGTTTTCTGTTTGATTACAAAATGGATTTCGCTAGAAAATTATTAGACAGCGGTTCCTATAATGTAAATGAAGTGGGATTGAAAATTGGCTACAGCACAGGAAGTCATTTTATAGCGGCGTTCAAAAAGAAATTCGGAACAACACCCAAAAAATATTTAATGTCGATTAATGCGAATGTTTAATTTCAAGTTTTATTAAAATAATGGAAATTGGAATATTAGGAGATCATAAGGATTATATAGAAGAAAAATTTGAAGAAGTTTTGGTACGTTATAATCGATTTGGCAAAGATCTTTATAATGTAATTAAAGAGGAATTGCCAGATGTATTCAAATATTTAAAATACTATAGGACAATAAAGTATGGAAACATAGGTCAGCTTGAAGATAGTTACGCAACTTATAATGACGGAGATATTCTGTTTGCTATCCAATTAGAACCTGAGTGCGAAGTAATCTGTTTATATAATCGGGAAATTCACATTGAAATTAGCGATTGGAATAATAATGATTATTATAAACAGTCTATTGAATTTATAAAAACGGAATTTCTGAATGGAAAGATCTAATAAATCAATTTTAAATATTAAACAATAATTAAAAAGTAATAAATATCATATTTCGATAAAGTATCCTTAAATACTTTTGACGAAATTTTTAAAAACAAATAAAAAGCTTAAAGCAAGAAACAATAATGAAAGGTGTATTATTAGTAAATCTAGGATCTCCGGATAGTCCAACAACAAAAGATGTTAAACCTTATTTAGATGAATTTTTAATGGATAAATACGTGATCGACGTTCCGTATTTATTAAGAGCATTATTGGTTCGCGGTATTATATTAAGAAAAAGACCAGAAGAATCTGCGCATGCTTACGCAAAAATCTGGTGGGAAGAAGGTTCTCCATTAGTTGTTCTTTCAGAAAGAATGCAGAAAAAAGTACAGCCTTTAGTAAATGTTCCTGTTTCCTTAGCAATGCGTTACGGAAGCATGACCATCGAAAAAGGACTTCAGGAATTGAGCGATAAAGGAGTTACAGATGTAATGCTTTTTCCACTATATCCGCAATATGCTATGGCTTCTACTTTGACTATTTTAGTAAAAGCAGAAGAAATTCGCAAGAAGAAATTCCCGCACATGAAATTTACTGATGTTCCGGCATTTTACAATAAACCGGATTATATCAAGAATTTAGCCGATTCGATTCAAAAACATTTAGTTGGTTTTGATTACGATCATTTATTGTTTTCATACCACGGAATTCCAGAACGTCATATTCGCAAAACCGACGTAACTAAATCGCATTGTAAAATTGATGGTTCTTGCTGCAACACACCATCTCCGGCGCATGAATTCTGCTACCGTCACCAATGTTATGAAACTACAAGACAAGTCGTAAAATTATTAGGACTTCCTGAAGATAAATATAGTTTGACATTTCAATCGCGTTTAGCGGGAGATAAATGGTTGGAACCTTACACTGATGTTGAAATTGATAACATGCCGGCAAAAGGAATCAAGAAATTGGCAGTTGTTACACCAGCTTTCGTTTCAGATTGTTTAGAAACCTTAGAAGAAATCGCCATGCGCGCCAAAGAAGATTTTGAAGCAAATGGAGGAGAAGAGTTCCTGGCAATTCCATGTTTGAATGATGATGACGAATGGTGTCAGACGGTTTCTAACTGGATTAATGATTGGGCTAAATAGAAAATAGAAGAAAGAGTAAAGAAAAAAGACTTTATGATGGAATACTATAACTATCTAAAATCACTGCACCTCATTTTTGTGATTACTTGGTTTGCAGGTTTGTTTTATATTGTGCGTTTGTTTGTGTATCAAATTGAGGCAAATGAAAAACCTTCACCGGAAAAAGAAATTCTTCAGGCGCAATACAAAATAATGGCCTACCGTTTGTGGTACATTATTACATGGCCGTCGGCAGTTTTGGGGAGTATTTTTGCTTTTTGGATGTTGTTTTTCACAGAAGCAGGACATATTTGGCTTTCACAGTCCTGGATGCATGTAAAATTATGTTTCGTTTTTCTTTTATATTTATATCACGGAAAATGCCATCAGATTTTTAAGCAATTACAAAACGATGAGGTAAAATATACCAATAATTTTATGCGTTTATGGAATGAAGGCGCAACGATTATTTTATTTGCCGTTGTCTTTTTAGTAGTTTTAAAAAGTGCCATCAACTGGATTTTCGGCGTAATCGGAATCATTTTATTCTCGGTTTTAATTATGCTGGGATTTCGTTTTTACAAGCGTATACGAGAAAAAAAATAAAAAGAGTTTGCCACTAATTGCACTAATTAGCACGAATTTATTTTAAGCAATTATTGCCACAGATTAAAAGGATTATGAGGATTAAAAAAAATCATTTAAATCTTTTTAATCTGTGGCAAAAAAAAGAATTAGTGTAAATTAGTGAAATTCGTGGCGAAAAAACAAAAACTATGTTTAACAACTTCAAAATGACAATGCTTTCACTTCGTACCAGGATTTTCCTATCGATGATTGTATTGATTGTTGTGGCATCTTTTTTATTGGCTTCGATTTCGATTATTCAGTTTAAGACTGAGGCAAAAGAATACCATCAGGAACGTTTAGAAAGAAAAGAAAATGCGGTAAAAGAACACATCAATTATGTGCTTTCTACAACGACTTATCCGCTGAAAACCCAAAACTTAGATTTAATCTTCAAAGATAAAATTCACGAGTTAGCACAGATTCACAAAATCGAAATCAACATTTACAGTCTTGACGGAAAACTTTTAAAATCTTCCAAAGAGTCTTTTGCCGTTGATAAAATTGCTCCTCCAATTCCCGAATATATTTTAAAACTAGTTCGTTCTTCTATTGAAAAGCGTTTTGTAGATATTAAAACCATCGACGGAGTTAAAAATCGATCTTCATACAGTTTAATAAAAGACGAAAAATTCAAACCACTCGGAATTCTGAATCTTCCGTATTTAGAAGACGACGGTTATTATGATAACGAGTTGAATACTTTCCTGATTCGTTTGAGTCAGGTTTATTCTTTTATGCTGATTGTCGCTTTTGCTTTGGCTTATTTCCTTTCAACCTACATCACAAAATCACTAAAAACCATATCAGATCGTTTGGAGGAAACCAATCTGGATCAGAAAAACGAAAAGATTGTTTTAGAAGCCAACAGCAAAGAAGTCAATTTCCTTATCAAAGCGTATAACGGAATGGTTGACAAACTCGAAACGAGTGCTATTAAATTGGCACAAAGTGAACGTGAGGAAGCCTGGCGCGAAATGGCAAAACAGGTTGCGCACGAAATTAAAAATCCGCTTACGCCGATGCGATTAACGGTTCAGAGTTTCCAACGAAAGTTTGATCCGAATGATCCTGATGTGAAACAAAAGATGAATGATTATTCTGAAACCTTAATTCAGCAGATCGATACGATGACTTCGGTTGCTTCGGCATTTTCGAACTTCGCTTCGATGCCGGCTCAGCAAAATGAAACATTGAATGTTGTTGAGGTTGTCGAACTGGCTCTGGATATTTTCAACGAAGATTATATCTCTTTTGAAAAAGAAGAAGAAGAAATCATTTCTAAAATGGATCGTACACAGCTGATTCGTGTCATTACCAATTTGGTTAAAAATGCTACGCAGGCAATTCCGGAAAGTCAGTTTCAAAAGTCTATTATTGTTACCGTAAAACGACGCAACAACAATGTTGAAATCGCGGTAAAAGACAACGGAATTGGAATCCAGAAACAAGATATCGGAAGAATCTTCGAACCAAAATTTACCACTAAAACCAGCGGTATGGGACTTGGACTCGGAATTATCAAAAACATTATAGAAAATTACAAAGGAACAATTACCTTTGAATCAACTTACGGAAAAGGAACGACTTTCAGGGTTTCTTTGCCTATCACAAACTCATAAAACCAGTTGTTATGAACTACGAAAATATCTTAATTTCAATTGAAGAAAAAGTTGCAACCATTACCATTGACAGACCAACTAAGTTAAATGCTTTAAACAAAGCAACAATTAGTGATTTAAGTAATGCCGTTGAGTCATTATCTAAAAATGATGATGTTCGTGTTATTGTTTTAATCGGAAGCGGTGAAAAAGCTTTTGTGGCTGGAGCAGATATTTCGGAATTTGCTAATTATACAACTGTAGAAGGTGCACAATTAGCGGCAGAAGGGCAGGAGTCTTTATTTGATTTTATCGAAAACCTTAAAAAACCGGTTATCGCTGCCGTTAACGGATTTGCTCTTGGAGGCGGATTAGAACTAGCAATGGCCTGTCATTTCAGAGTAGCTTCAGACAATGCTAAAATGGGACTTCCTGAAGTAACTTTAGGATTGATTCCTGGTTATGGAGGAACACAGCGTTTACCGCAATTAATTGGAAAAGGCCGTGCGATGGAAATGATTATGACTGCAGCAATGATTACTGCCGAACAAGCAAAAGATTACGGTTTGGTAAATTATGTTGTGCCTCAGGAAGAATTACTTTCGTTTACAAACGTAATCGCTCAAAAAATCATTAAAAATGCGCCATTTGCAATAGGAAAAGCTATAAAAGCAATCAATGCTAATTTCAAAGATGGCAAAAATGGTTTCGATACTGAAATCAAATCATTTGGAGAATGTTTCGGAACACAGGATTTTAAAGAAGGAACAGCAGCCTTTTTAGAAAAACGTAAAGCTGAATTTACAGGAAAATAATTCTTTTTAACCGCAAAGTTCGCAAGGGATTACGCAAAGGACACAAGGAAATTTAAAAAACTTTGCGAACCTTGCGTAAATCTTTGCGACCTTTGCGGTTAAATAATAAACAAAGGTTTTAAAAACTTAGAACCTCAACATCTTAGAGCCTTAGCACCTTTAAAAAAAATGTACGAACCAATATTTGCCCTTTTTTGTGAACGAGTTAAAGAAAGCATCCAAGCAGGAACTTTCGCTAAACTTACTTTGGCCAAAACGATGGGCGATACTGAAATTAAAAATATCTATTTCCGCTTGGTTCTCAACGAAGACAATACTTTTTCTATTTCCTTAACTTCTCGTTATAAAACAGAAGAAATTGAAAGCATTCATACCTTAGATGAAGCGTTATTGGTTTTAAGTACTTACATCAAAAAGCCTTTTTTAACTGCACTTTTATTTACAACAGATAACGATGTGACTTTTAAAGTAAATAAAAAGAATGCCGGAAGTATTATCGAGCAGCCGCCGACATTTAAAAATGCTTCGCCGGTGATGCTTGAAATGATTGAGAAAGGAATTGTTTAAAATTAAACGATGGAGGAAATTAAGGAAATATTATGGAAGCAATTTGGAGCTGTAATAGATATGCTCGAGAGTTCAATCTTAGTGTGTCCTGAGAGTTTTTGGGATAAAAAAGATTTTTGGTATTCTGCTTATCACACCATTTTTTGGCTTGATTATTATTCATCTGTAAAACCAGACGAATTTTCTCCACCACAACCATTTTCTTTGTCTGAATTTGATCCAAAAGGAATTTTACCGGAAAGAATTTACCTAAAGGAAGAATTGCTTGAATATCTTGAGCATTGCCGTAAAAAGGTTTTCTTTTTAATTGAAGGACTAAACGAAGAAACTTCAAAAGAAAGATTCATCACAAAGAAGAAAAATTATAACAGAATTGAAATGATTTTATACAACATGAGACATGTTCAGCATCATGTTGGCCAGCTAAATTTATTGTTGAGACAAAATGTTGATACAGCAGGAAAATGGGTTTCACAAACTAATAAAAAATATTGATGTATGAATACTCTAAGAACCTCTTAGTTTATTTCTTGAAAACATCCCTCTAAACCAGCTTTACAAACAAATTAGAAGCAATTTTATTCGAAATAGATAATTCTCTTCCGTCAACTTTAATTTTGACTGATAAATCGAATGATTCTTTAGATAAAAACTCGATTTTAGACCCCAAAGCGATTTCTTGTTTATCGAGGTATTTCAAAAATTCTGATGAAGTATCTTTTACGCCTACACAAACTCCGGTTTGGTTTACTTCTAATTCAGATAAAAGCTGTTTTTCTATTTTAATGATTCGGCCGTTTGCATCCGGAATTGGATCGCCATGCGGATCTTCAGTTGGATTTCCCAGAAAATCATCCAGACGGTTAATCAGCTGTTCTGATTTAATGTGTTCCAGCTGTTCTGCAATATCATGAACTTCATCCCAGCTGAAATTGAGTTTTTCAACCAGAAAAACTTCCCATAAACGGTGTTTTCTTACGATCATTTTAGCAGCAAGTTTTCCGTTTTCTGTCAATGAAACGCCTTGGTACTTTTTATAATTAACCAAATCCTTTTCTGCGAGTTTTTTCAGCATATCTGTTACAGAGGAAGCTTTCGTTTCCATCATTTCAGCAATAGCATTAGTGCTTACTTCAGTTTCTAACGAAGCCGTAAGATGATATATCGATTTTAAGTAGTTTTCTTCTGAAAAGGTCATTTTTTTTCTTTTTGAGGGGCAAAGTTGCAAAGGTTCAAAGGTTCAAAGTCGAAAACCTTTGTTCCTTTGTAACTCTGAACCTTTGAGCCTTGTTTATTTAACAATCAACAAAGGTATAGAAATTTTATGTCTCAATTTATCTACCGTTGTACCGAAAAGAATATCTTTTAGTCCAGTGTGGCCGTGGGTTCCCATTACCAGAATATCGAAAAGTCCATTGTTTATGATTTCCGGAATTATCTTAGCTGGTTTTCCAAAACCAAGTTCAGTTTCAATATTGAATCCTTTTTCTGAAAGCATTTCTTTGTATCCTAATAATAATTTTTCGTCGATAGTAGTTTCATGATCGTGAACATGAGTGCCATACACTAAAGCACCTACTGTTTCAACAATATGGATTAATGTATATTTTGCATCCATTCCGCCCAACTCGAAGGCATGGTTAAGTGCAGCTTCATCGGCATGAGAAAAATCTACAGAAACCGCAATGTTTTTAACTTCCTGAGTTTTCTTTTGAGAAAAATGAAGTTTCAGGTTATGCGGAGAATGATTGATCGTTTTTGCTTTGAATTTAGCAATAAACGGTTTAAAAATAATATACAGCAATAATGCCGAAAATCCAAAAGCCAGCGGAACAACAGTAAACCATAACAAGGCTGGATTATTAGAAGTTTCGAGCCATGAAGTGATTTCGTCATAAACTAATTTTGCATTCAATGAAACAATGATTGAAGCAATAATCCACGATACCACCTGAGTAGTTTTAGAAATATGAAAACCATTCATTTTCGATTTGTCGCTCACAAAGTGAATCAGCGGAATAATAGCAAATCCCAATTGAAGGCTCAAAATTACCTGACTTAAGATTAATAATTTCCCGGTTATATCTTCACCATAAATGTAAATCACAATTAAGGCCGGAACAATAGCAATTAAACGTGTAATGATTCTGCGGACCCATGGCTGTATTCTAAAATGGAGATAACCTTCCATTACAATTTGTCCGGCCAAAGTTCCTGTAACTGTTGAACTTTGCCCTGCGGCAATTAAGGCAACGGCAAATAAAATCGGCGCCCATTTAGTTCCCAGTAAAGGCTCTAAAAACTGATGCGCATCCTGAATTTCGGCAACCTCAAACATTCCATTTTTATGAAAAGTAGCAGCAGCCAGAATCAATATCGCAGCATTTACAAAAAATGCGAGATTAAGAGCAATTGTTGAGTCAATAAGATTGTATTTCAAAGCTTGTTTGATTCCGGCAGGGGTTCGGTCAAATTTTCTGGTTTGCACCAAAGAAGAATGCAGATAAAGATTATGAGGCATTACCGTTGCACCAATAATTCCGATTGCAATATATAAAGCAGCCGAATTTGGAATAGAAGGCACAAGTCCGCCAATGATCTTGTGAATTTCAGGTTCAGCAAAAATCATTTCAAAAATAAATGAAAACCCAATAATTGCAACCAAAGCAATTATAAACGCTTCCATTTTTCGAATTCCCTTGTTAATCAAAAATAAAAGAAGGAAAGTATCCAGAACAGTAATTAAAACACCCTCAAGAAGCGGAATTCCAAATAAAAGATTGATTCCAATTGCCATTCCCAGAACTTCTGCCAAATCGCAGGCGGCAATAGCTATCTCTGCCAGAAAATATAAAATGTAGTTAATGTATTTTGAATACGTTTCTCTTGAAGCTTGAGCGAGGTCACGCTGCGTAACAATTCCAAGACGTGCACTTAAACTCTGCAAAAGCAGCGCCATTAAGTTACTCATAAGTAAAACCCAGACAAGGGTATAGCCAAACTGGCTTCCGCCTGCAATATCTGTTGCCCAGTTTCCGGGATCCATATATCCAACGCTGACTAAATATGCCGGGCCTAAAAAGGCTAATATTTTCCTGAATCCTGTTTTTTTATGTTCTGTAGCAACCGATTGGTTTACTTCTTCTAAAGATTTAGTCATTGTAAAAGTATTGTTTTAACAAATATATGTAAAAATTACATTCGCTGAACAATATTTTTAGACGAGCCTAAAAGTTAAATGTTAGAATTTAAACATTTTGGGCACAATCCTGAAAGTGTAAAGTTGATCTCGTTTACTTTATAATTGTGCGGCATAATATAGCTTGGTTTTACAGTTTCCAGACAGGTAATTTCATGACAGTTTTCACAGCTGAAATGTGCATGATTATGTATGTGCACACGCTGATGCGAATGATTGCATTTTGCATATTTTACTGTTCCGTCTAAATTGGATATTTTATGAATTACATCTTCATTTACCAAACGATCTAATATTCTATAAATTGTGACGCGGTCGCAGACATCGTTCAATTGTTTTTGAATTTCGGTGTGAGACAGTGCAGTTTTAGATTTTTCAAAAACCTCTAAAACGGCTGTCTTTGCTGTGGTGTTACGCGTGGCTTTCATTTTGTTTTTTGTATTAAAAAATTAAAGCAACAATGTTGCAATTGAATTTATTGTGTATATTTGCAACAAAATTGCATTAAGCAAATGTACGAGAAATGAAGAAAACTACCTCATCCTTTTACGATATTTTAGGAATTTCAAGCGCCTCAATTTGTTTGATCCATTGTTTGATTTTTCCAATTTTAACCATCCTTCCATTGGGCATAAGTCATAATCCAATTATCGATTTAGTATTTGCTTCGATAGGCTTATTTGCAATTCTCAAAATTACGAAAAAATCAAATCTTTTGGTTTCTTCAATTTTGATTGTTTCAATGTGTCTAATCTGGATTAGTATTTTGACAGATATTTTCTTAGAGATACATCTGGATTTAATATATTTTGGAGGAATTGGAATGATTACAGGGCATTTGATTAATTACAAATTTCACAGAAAACAAAAACATTAAAAGTATTAGTTATGAAACGAAATGATTTTGACGTTATTATAATTGGCGGAAGTTACAGCGGATTATCTGCCGCTATGAGTTTAGGACGTTCTCTGCGTCAGGTTTTAGTTATCGACAGCGGTCTGCCTTGTAACAAGCAGACACCGCATTCTCATAATTTTATTACACAAGACGGTGAAAAGCCTGCTGTTATTTCGGCGAAAGCCAAATTACAGGTTGAGATTTATAAAACAGTTCAATTTTTTAACGGACTTGCAGTAAAGGCATTTAAAACAGATAAAGGTTTCGAAATTATAACCAAGTCAGGCGATGTTTTTACTTCGAGAAAAGTATTATTTGCGACAGGAGTTAAAGATTTGCTTCCGGAAATTAATGGTTTTGCAGAATGTTGGGGAATTTCAGTATTACATTGTCCGTATTGTCATGGTTATGAAGTTAAAAATGAAAAAACGGCGATTATTGCCAATGGTGAAATGGGGTTTGAATATGCCAAATTGATTTCGAACTGGACAAAAGATCTCCGCTTATGTACCAATGGAAAATCAGAGCTAACTTCTGAACAAACTCAGATTCTTAAAAATCATGACGTTCAGATTTTTGAAGAACAAATTGAATCTTTTGAAAATCAAGAAGGTTATGTTCAAAATATTGTTTTCAAAAATCAGGATAAAGTTGAAATAAAGGCTATTTATGCCAGACCGCCTTTTGAACAGCATTGCGCAATTCCTGAAACTTTAGGCTGCGATCTTAACGAACAGGGCTTATTAAAAGTTGATGCAATGCAAAAGACAAATATCTCTGGAATTTTTGCAAGTGGAGATTGTACAACACCAATGCGATCTGTTGCTATTGCCGTTTCTACAGGTTCTTTTGCGGGAGCGGTGATTAACAAAGAACTTATTGATGAAGATTTTTGAGCTATAAACCCGACAGGTTTTTAAAACCTGTCGGGTTTTATTGAAAGAATTGCACAGCCCTAACTTTTGCTGGACGCTATTCAAATTTGCACAACATTTTTAACGGATTGAAAATGAAATGTTTTAAAAAACATGTTTCGGGATAAGTGTATGTCAAATTTAATTTTTAGTTTTGTCTAAAATTAATTTTAAAACAATGAAATATTTATTTTTGACAATATTAATAATAACATCTAAATGTATATATTCTCAAAATATATCAGGAAAAATAATCACAAATAGTCCTGTTGTGCAGGGAATTAATATTAGTTTGTTAAATACAAACTTTAAAACAAAAACCGATTCTTTAGGAATTTATCAGTTTCTAAATATTCCAAAAGGAACCTATAAAATACAAGTGACCTCTACAGGATTCAAACCTATAGTTCAAAGAATATCCCTTTTAGAAAATCAGGATTTGAATTTAGATTTTGAATTAGAAGAAGATCAAAACGAATTGAACGAAGTTGTAGTTTCGGGAACTTTAAAACCTGTAAAACGATTAGAAAGTGCTGTTCCTGTTGAGGTGTATTCTCCGGTTTTTTTCAAGAAAAACCCAACCCCAAGTATTTATGATGCGCTCCAGAACATAAATGGCGTTCGTCCGCAATTGAATTGCGGTGTCTGTAATACGGGAGATATTCATATAAACGGATTAGAAGGTCCATATACTTTGGTAATGATCGACGGAATGCCAATTGTAAGCAGTCTTTCGACGGTTTACGGTTTGTCTGGAATTCCAAATTCATTGGTTGAAAGAATTGAAATTGTAAAAGGTCCCGCTTCGTCTCTTTACGGAAGTGAGGCAGTTGGCGGTTTGATTAATATTATTACTAAAAATCCAACCAATGCTCCGGCTTTTTCTGCGGATTATTTTACGACTTCTTATTTTGAAAGTAATCTTGACTTGGGAATGAAGTTTAATGCAGGTAAAAAAGCAGTTTCACTTATCGGAATTAATTATTTTAACTACGATCAGGTTATCGATAAAGACAAAGATAATTTTACTGATGTCACGCTTTCTGAACGAATTTCGGTTTTTAATAAATGGAGTTTTAAGCGAAATCATAATCGCCTTTTTACCATTGCAGCACGCGGAATGTACGAAGACCGATGGGGAGGAGACATTCGCTGGGAAAAGAAATACCGAGGCGGTGACGAAATCTACGGCGAAAGTATTTATACCAAAAGAGCCGAATTAATTGGAAGCTACCAATTACCTTTTGAAGAAAAACTAATGTTTTCGTTCTCCGGAAATGTTCATTATCAGGACAGCCGATACGGAACGACATCATATATTGCCAATCAGAAAATTGGATTTGTGCAATTAACGTGGGATAAAAAAATTGGACGAAACGATCTGCTGGCGGGAATTGCAAGCCGATATACGTATTATGACGATAATACACCAGCAACTAAAGAGGCTGAAAATACCTGGCTACCCGGAATTTTTGTTCAGGACGAAATTACATTTTCTCCCAAAAGTCAGGTTTTGCTGGGAGCGAGATACGATTATAACTCGATTCACGGGTCGATATTTACACCAAGATTTGCTTATCGGTTTAAAGCAGACGAAAACACAATTTTTAGATTAAATGCAGGAACAGGATTTCGGGTTGTGAATCTATTTACCGAAGATCATGCCGCTTTAACAGGTTCGAGAGATGTTGTTATTAAAAATGACTTGAAACCAGAGAAATCAGTAAACGTGAATTTGAATTATATTCAGAAGATCAACTTTGGAAATGGAACATTTATGGGAATTGAAACAACAGCTTTTTATACCAGATTCAGCAACAAGATTATTTCAGATTATGAAACAAATCCAAACGAAATCATTTACAATAATATTGACGGTTACGCTTTAAGTCAGGGAATCAGCACGAATATTGATCTTAATTTTCCATCGGGATTAAAATTTATTGTGGGAGCAACGGTTTTAGATAATAAAAATGTCGAAAACGGAATTTCAGAAAGACCTTATTTGACTGAGAATTTTACAGGAACGTGGAGCATTTCATATAAAATTCAGCCTTGGGATTTATCAATAGATTATACAGGAAATGTTTACAGTCCAATGAAACTTCCTTTGTTAAGTGAAACAGATCCAAGAAGTCCAAAATCACCTTGGTATAGTATTCAAAACATTCAGTTTACCTATTCGGGATGGAAAGATTTTGAAGTTTATGGCGGAGTTAAAAACTTATTGAACTTTACGCCAAAACAAAATAATCCCTTTTTAATTTCGAGAACCAATGACCCGTTTGATAAAAATGTGCAATACGATTCAGCAGGAAAAGTATTGGTTACTCCTGATAATCCGTATGGTTTGACGTTTGATACCACTTATGTTTATGGGCAAAACCAGACTATTCGAGGATTTTTGGGATTGCGATATACTTTGAGATAACTGTTTAAACACATAGAAACATAGTTTAACTTTGTGTTTAAAGGCGTTTCACTTGCATTAATTCACATAGTTGCTATGTGTAGAAGCGAGCTTCTTTGTAATCTTTAAAATAGAAAAAAATCTATGTTTCTATGTGTTAAAACAATAACACAACTAAAATCAAAATGAAAAAGCTATTTCTATTAATCTTCTTCTTCGGGATTTCAGCAACGGGTTTCTGTCAGCTGAAAAACAATTCTTTTGAAGAAATAGACAGTTTACAGCAAATTCAAAAACGAAAAACCATTGTTTTCATTCATACCAACTGGTGTCAGTTTTGCCAAAGAATGAAAACAGCGACCTTCAAAAACCAAGAAATCATCGAAAAATTAAACTCTGATTTCTATTTCATTAGTTTCAATGCCGAAGAAAAACGAGATATTACGTTTAATAATCAAACTTTTAAATATCAGCCTTCTGGAAATAATGTCGGTATTCATGAACTGGCTTTGCAATTGGGAACTCAAGACAATCAAATTGCATATCCGGTTTTGTGTGTTTTGAATGAGAAAAATGAGATTGTCTTTCAATATTCAAACTATTTATCATCTAAAGATTTTAAAGTACTTTTAGAAAAACTACAAGAATAAATTTTTCTTATTTTTGAGAATGAACTCTTCGCAAATTAAACATTTCAATTATATCTTTACTGGAACAGGTCTTGCATCTTTAATGACCATTTACAAAATGGTTTTATCTGGAAAATTCACAGATAAAACTATTCTGCTGCTGGATCAGGATTTGAAGAAAACAAATGACAGAACCTGGTGTTTTTGGGAAAAAACAGAAAGTGTATGGAATCCGGTTGTTTCAAAAAAATGGGATTCGGCCTTGTTTGCCAATGAAAATTTTAAATGCAATTTGGATTTGAAGCCTTACACATATAATAAAATCAGCGGATTAGATTTTTATAATTTTGTTTTCGAAGCCATTTCAAATCAATCGAATATTACTTTTTTAAATGAAAAAGTAACGGATATCAACGAACTCGAAACACATGTTTTTGTTGGAACTGAAGAGAATCGATATACCTGCGATTATTTATTCAACAGCATATATACTAAGGCTTTCGCCGAAAGCCAAACGAAATATCCTGTTTTGCACCAGCATTTTACGGGCTGGTTTGTAAAATCAGAATCAGAAGTTTTTAATCCGGATGAGGCAACTTTCATGGATTTTTCGGTAGAGCAGAAAGGGAATACAAGATTTATGTATGTTTTGCCAGCTTCGAAAACCGAAGCATTGGTTGAATATACACTGTTTTCAGAAAAACTGCTTACTGCAGAAGAATATGAAAAGGAGATTCAACTGTATTTGAAAAAACTCGGAATTAATAAATTTGAAATTATAGAAAAGGAGCAGGGAAGTATTCCCATGACCTGTTACCCTTTTTGGAAAAAGAATACCAAACGGGTTTTAAATATTGGCACCGCGGGCGGATGGACAAAAGCCAGCACAGGTTATACGTTTAAAAACTCGGATAAAAAATCATCGGAATTAGTGGAATTTCTTCAAAATAATACTTCGGCTCCGCTCAGTATGAAAGCATTTCATAAAAAAAGCCGATTCTGGTTTTATGATTTACTTCTTTTAGATATCCTTTATCGTCATAATGAATTAGGAAGTACAGTTTTTTCATCTTTATTCAAAAAAGGAAATCCTGCTTTGATCTTTAAATTTCTTGACGAAGAAACAAACCTGGCAGAAGATCTTAAAGTAATTTTGAAATGTCCCAAACTGCCTTTTATTAAAGCATTGTTTCGTGTGGCTTTAAAATAATTTTTTTGTTTAAGAAGTCTTTTAGATTCCTAATTAAAGGAAAGAGCTAAAGGATGAAAAAATGTCTTATTTTTTGGTTTTAATAACTTTTTGGGGAGGTAATAAAAATAGGATAACATTTAGATTTGCCTTATATAATCGGTTATTAACGATAACGAATTAATGGGAAATCGTAAAAAAATAAAATTTGATAAAGAAACAGAAGTAATTGGTGAAATTTGTAAAGCACTGGGGCATTCGACTAGAATTCATATTATGACTCTTTTATGGAAAAAAAACAATAGAACTTGTGGTGAAATTGTCGAACTACTGCCATTTGCACAATCAACAATTTCTAAACATTTGCTGGAATTAAAAAAAGCAAATCTGGTAAATATAAAAAATAAAGGGAAAAAAATAATCTACTCTATCGAAGTAGATAAGATACAAATACTTAAAAAGTTTTTTGCCAATTTCATTTCAACAATTGATATTTCTGAACAGGATAAATCTACCGTTTTAAAAACCAGACATAAGGTAAAAGGAAGAAACAGCCATTTGAAGCAGTACAATTATGAATTTCCTCATAAGAAAATAAAAGATGATACACTTTAGATTGTTTGCGGCGTAATAATTTTCTTTTGATTTAAATTTTAATATTGAACTATAACAAAACTTTATACTTCAAATTAACTAGTTGCGAGTAAACTTTGTAACTTTGCAGATCAAAAGTAAAATTTTAAAAAATAAAAATATGTATCCACTAGACATGGTAAAACCAATGGAAGCTGAATTAACAGCTGCAGGTTTTCAAGATTTACATAGTGCTGAAGCTGTTGAGAATGCTATCAAAGCTGAAGGTACCACTTTAGTTGTTGTAAACTCTGTTTGCGGTTGTGCTGCTAGAAATGCACGTCCGGGAGCAAAAATGAGTTTACAAGGGGCTAAAAAACCAGATCACCTAATTACAGTTTTCGCTGGTGTTGACAAAGAAGCGGTTGATGCTGCAAGACAACACATGTTTCCTTTTCCTCCATCATCGCCATCTATGGCTTTGTTCAAAAACGGAGAATTGGTTCACATGTTAGAGCGTCATCATATCGAAGGACGTCCAGCTGAAATGATCGCTGAGAATTTGCAAGATGCGTTTAACGAGTTTTGTTAATTTAATAGGTTCAAAGTAACAAAGTTACAGAGATACAAAGTTTAGAAAAAGGGCTGTTTCAATTTTGAAACAGCCCTTTTTCGTTCTATATTTTGTTCCGTAGGAACATCCCGTCGATAGAAAATTATATTGTAGAAATGTTTTACGTTCCATAGGAACGTTTGACATCATTAGATAATTAAAAAAGGGAGTGATATACGTGTGTAACCTAATATTCTTATTTACCTTCTTATATATATAAATTTTGTTTTGCTCAATATTGAAATTAAGATAAAAATGGCAGGACATTCTGCCATGCAGTAACTTCTTCTGTTATAATATCTTTAATGCTATCATCATCAAAACCATCACATTTATGCCAATGGTTAGTATCGGCATTGTAATAAGCTATGTAGTTAAATGTAAAGTCGCCGTTTTCATAAGGTCTTTTTATTGAGACAAGATATGTCCTTGAAGTATGAGGTATATTTTGAGGGTAAACATTCCAATCCATATTTAGCAAATTTTTAAAATAAGATAGTTATTCTGTAGTTTGGAACTTATCTTTTAGTCGGTTTTCAATTTTAAATATTAAATTGAAGACAAAATCAAAGTAAGGATGAGAACTGTTTTTAGCAAAATCTTCCATTTGTAAAGCTTGGAAAGTCGGCATAATTTTTTGATTTATGGAAACTTCTTTTAATCCTGCATTTGGATTAAGGAGACTTCCTTGAAACATTATTGTTTCATCAGGTAAACTGGCAAGTATATTACTTGAATCAGCATGCGAAAATCCATTTCTCATTAATACACGAATAGTATCAAACAAATATATTTTTTCAGTATCTGAAATCAGTCCAAATTTCTTGCATCGTTCAATTGAATTACCCAAATCAATAGTTCCAAAATTTGTATTGGGTTCTTCAAAAGCTTCTGACCATTTATCAATTTCTATTGGCCCTATTCCAACATCATTATAAATCAATGTAAGTTTTAAAAGACGCTCTAACATATGATTTGTTAGGGTAATGGCTGCTCTATCAAGTTCAAGAATTAAACATTTATTTATCTCATAAATTAGAGTATTGAATTCACAAAATACTTCTAATCTAAATTCGAAATATTTAGAAAATTTTGGATAATTTTTATTCAATTTTTCTATGAAATTATGTTCAAATCTACTTTTTTCCATGTTTGTTTTCTTTATACTAAGATATTAAAATACATGAAGAAGGTTTAAATAAAAAAAAACACCTAGTAATGGATTTTTAATATTTCTAATTTATGCGTTCAATTAACTTTCAATTTTTATTTTATTTGCATCATTAGGTAATTCAATATATGCGTTTACATTATCCAAAATATTTCTAATTTCACCAATTGTCCTAGGATTAGCTAAAAATGCTTTGCTTTCCAATATAGAGACTTTTATACCAATCATATCTATATGGTTTGTTTCCATAAGTAATTTTTGTAGTAATGAAATTAGTTTATTTTTCATAATAGAAAATTTTAGATGTAATCACGGATTTTCACTATAATGTAATATTCCAGCTTCTAAAATTTGCCTAATAGTCTTTCCTTTAGAAATTTTGGAATATTCTTCAAAATAAGAATCATCAAGGTGTGCCATTATGATGTTAGAATTAGTAATTCCAGTTGGCAAATCTCGTAATTGCTTCAATGTTGAACAATCGTCATGGTTGCAGGATTTATCCATTATGTTATGTAAATCTAACCACAATGAATCATACTCACTCATGACTGGAAAAGTGTCTCTTATCTCATATTGTACTTTAGCTGAGGGCTGTAAATTATGTAATGGATCAAGTAATATTATCTGAAAAACATTATTTTCATCCCAGAAACCAATTATTCGTCCTGTAGCCTTGGATATATGGAATTGACAAAAAGGATATTCAATTTCATTCTTTAAGTAAACCGGATCTATCCAGTCAAATTCCGTTCTGGTAAGTGGGCATTTCTTTGATTCCCAATTTATTATATGATACCTATAGCCACCTTCAAGAACTTCTGACATTCCTGTGTATTCCATTTTAGAGGTTTGTCGCAGTCTTTCCAATACTGATGAAAACCATTCCATTCTAATATTGCTAAAACCAAATTTATCTATCTGCTTATAGAATTTAAAACCAAATGACCAATATAATTTACTAACGCTTGAATTATCTTTTGGCAATAAACGTGAATGCTCAGATGCTGGCTCAATTGGAACTAAACGTTTTTTGCCTTTATCATCATTTTTACGCGGCATTAATTTAATCGAGATTTAAAATATGATTCCATGATTTTTTCATCTAACTCAACTTCACATCTTTCTGAGGGTTTGAATCCCTTTCTAGCATTTATCCATGGCTCTTCCTGATGTGTTTTGCTTTCAAGATCTGTATCTGAAAAGCCAGCATACGTTTCTAAAACAACGTCTATGTGCTCTTTCACTTCGAGCGGTAATTTTGTAGTAATTTCAGTGTCTGAAAGATCGTCTAAATCAATTGTGGAATACATATATTTAGTATCTTTAAATCTATCATATATGGCTCTGTTAACTGGACCATGAATCCATGCTTGAAACTTACCATCGAAAAAACGAGTGCCATAAAAAGCAAGATGCCATGATTGAACATAGTATAATAGCTTTTGAAGTTTTAAATGATTTAAAGAACCACTTTCTTCACTTTTTAATCTGAAAATTATATAGTCACAGGCTTGATGTATAGTTATCATAGTAGTATATTTTTTAAAATCAATTTTTAGTTAATATGACTTTTTTCATTTAACTTTCCTTATATATTAAATAACTAATTCTTAAAATGATACATTCGGTAAATTATCATTCACAGCTTTCGTTTTTATGAATGCTTTTTTCATCCAGTAGGCAACAAATATTTTTGGCACATTAAATTTAGCGGCTGTATTATCTACAAATGAGTAATCTACAAACTGGTTTCTTTGTCCGAATAACCATTTCCTTAATCCATCCCCATTGAACAGATATTCGTATGCAAAAGAATTAGCCTCTTGTTCCTTTTTATTTATTTTAGATTTCGGAAGATCTAAATTTCCTTCAAAAATTTCATCATTTCTATGCTTAATGACATGCCCAAATTCATGGAATAATGTATACCATGCAGTAGCTAAACACTTTCCTTTGTCAGATATTTGAACTAAAGGTTTTCCGTCAAACCATCTTACCGCACCGTGTACTGTTTTTTCCAAATAAGGTGTATAAACAAGACCAACACCAAACTCTCTTAATATATTTGGTATACTTAAAAAGTAATTTGCATTACTTAATTGTTTTTTCCAAACATTTGAATTAATCCAATCCAAAAATAATTCTTCACTATAATCCGGCAAATCTAGTTTATAAAAGTCTAATTCGCCTCTTTTTAACCAAGCATATAGGTTTAGATTGTCTGGTACAAAATTAGAAATTCTATATAAGGCGATATTTTTCTGAACTTCTTCAAATATATTTTTTTCATTTTCTATGCCCAAAAAGTCCGAAATATCGCCCAAAAGATCAATACTTGAAGTAAACTCTCCTTTTAGTAAGCCATCTATTCTTTTAACCTTTTTGTATATACTTATATTTTCTTTGTAGTCTACTAATGCTTTCTTCTTTGATTCGTTATAATTTTTTTGAAATGAAATTAAATATTCGATCAATTCTCTTTTTTGTAAAACACTACAAATGTTTCCAATTTCTTTTTTATTCAGTTTTTCAATTGCTGTTAAATTGGAAGTAGTCCATCCCATTGCATCAGAAATGTGCACAAAATCAAAATCATTAGCAATACATATATCTTGTATTTCCATTGCTACGGTATTGAAATATGTCATAGGGTTTAGCACCTCTACTTTATTCATTATTTCCATCACTTTTTGTAATCATGTTTGTTAACATCATGAACATATATCTTAGATATTTGATCAAATTGTCCTGTCCAATCTTTTGTAAGACAAAATGTTTCAACACCAGTTGAGTCCGACACGTAGAAATTAAAAAATTTTCTGTATGCATCTTGAACTCTGACTTTTAATATTAAAGATTCCTTATCGGGTGTTCCGGATTTCAACTGTATTTTGTTGTCGTTAGAAACAGTTAAATTATAGATACTAGCATTGGGTGCACTTAATAATTTGTTGTGCACTTTCACAGCAGCACTCATCAATTTTGAATCAAATCTTCTGCCAAAATTCTTCATTGATTGTCTATC
This sequence comes from Flavobacterium johnsoniae UW101, assembly GCF_000016645.1. Lineage (NCBI taxonomy): Bacteria > Pseudomonadati > Bacteroidota > Flavobacteriia > Flavobacteriales > Flavobacteriaceae > Flavobacterium > Flavobacterium johnsoniae. The sequence goes on along the minus strand of NC_009441.1, from coordinate 1,033,927 downwards.
AGCTGGATTCAATACTAAATCCCTGTAGCAATTACAATCCTTGTTATTTTCAAAATTTATAATCATGTGTATATGAAAAATGCCAAATTTAAAATACAAACATTTCCCTCACAAGAGTATTAATACCTGTTTAAAGGTATGCTTTACTATAAATGATTAGTGCATTTTTTGCATCATAAAACTTTTTCCGTTTTTTGTTTTATATTCAAAATAATCATCTACTTTAAACTTCCTATAAAAATAGTCATAGTTTCTTGCTTCTTCTTCTATGAGAAGAAATTTTTCTACAAAATTCTTCAAATTTGTATCAAAGCATACAACTTTATTCTCTTTTATGACTATATATAAATATTTGACATCTTTATTCATGGTGCAAATATAAAATATTCCGTATTTATTTGCAAATTACTGGTAAATGCAAAATAAAACGTATATATTTGCAATGTAAAAATATCAGCCAAATGAGTAAAGTAAAAGATTTAAGAGATTTTGATAGTTTATTTGAGTTAATGGATCATTTCACTACTGAAGAAGTATGTGAAGAATATCTTGCAACAATAAGATGGAATGGAAAGCCTACTTGCCCTTATTGCGAAAGCGAAAAGGTTAAAGTATTAAACGGAACTACCAAACGCTTAAAATGTTATGGATGTAAAAAACAATTTGGTGTTAAAGTCGGTACAATTTTCCATGATACAAAAATCTCTTTACGAAAGTGGTTTATTGCTGTATATATTATTACAGCACATAAGAAAGGTATTTCTTCACATCAGTTATCACGTGATCTTAAAGTAACTCAAAAAACAGCTTGGTTTATGCTTCATAGGGTTAGGGAAGCATATAATCAAAATGCTGAAATGTTTTCTGATGAAGTAGAAATTGATGAAACATACATAGGTGGTAAAGAAAGTAATAAGCATGCTCATAAAAGAACACCTGGAACACAAGGTAGAAGTACTAAAACCAAAACAGCAATATTAGGTATTTTAAATCGTAATGGAAATGTTTATGCTTCACCTGTTCTAGATACAAAAAGAACTACGATCCTTCCTATATTGCTTGATAAAATTGAAAGAGGCAGTACTGTTTACACTGATGAGTACAGACCATACAGATCATTAGCTAAAGACTTCATTCATGATTTCGTGAAGCACAATACAGCTGAATATGTAAAAGGACTTGCCCATACTAATAATATTGAAGGATTCTGGGCGATATTAAAGAGAGGTATTATTGGAATTTATCATCAAATAAGTTCAAAACACTTATTTCGATATGTAAATGAATTTAGCTTTCGATATAATAACAGAAAAATTTCGGATGCATCAAAATTTGACGTAGCTTTGACAAACGCAGTAAACAAAAGATTAGATTACAAAACGCTCGTCCATGGCTAAAAAAGAGAAAGAAATAGAAAAACCAAAAGAAGATCTTAGGATTCCTGAAAAGAATCCGAAATTTAAAGATGTACTTTCTTCCTTAGTAAATAAGCCTACAAAGCCTATTAAATAAAAAGTTTTTAGGAATCTTAGTGATCATAAATATCACCAAAATTTTCTTCTATAAATACTACGTGGAATACATTGTTATTTCTTATTCCTAAGAATGGTCTCTTGTCTGAATTTGCTCTAAATACAGTCAAATGAGATACATCAGGAGTTATAAAATTGGGTAATTGTTTTTTAATTTTTCCAATCGGCATTTTTTCAGTTCCATATCCATGTCTATCTTGAGTATGTATATAATCCCACGAGAGACTTGATATTCTTTTCAATCGTAGAATAAAATCTAAGTAAAATTTATAGTCTTTATTGTGCGTTTCTTGTAAATGTTTAAAACAAAATACAGGATAATCAACTTCCGTTGTTGATTCCGGTTTTTTGATTTTAGGCTCATGAACTTTTTTACTTTTTATTTTTTTAGTCATCTTCAACTTGAGTCAGAAAAAAATCTTTTAATAAATCGAAATCAATTTCCCCTTTTGGATTTGCATTAAATATCTGTCGCCATGGCTTTTCATCATGCGTCATGTTCATTAGTGCAATAGCAGAATATTGATTGTACTGCTCAAAAACGTCATTAAACAGATTTTCTTCCTCATCTGTATTTAATCTTATTATATTTTCTTTTATTTCATCTGATATTGTAATTGCGCTTGAACCAAATTCCTTAAAGTGCATATACATGGTAGGAACAACTGGACCATATTGCCATGCTTCTATTACGTCATCAAACAGTTTTTTATTAAAAATAGCAATATAGTATCCCTGCATATAATATAAAAGTTTCTGAAGTTTTAAGTTTGAAATCAAATCACCTGCTTCTGTATTTATATTAGCAATTATTTTATTTGCTATGTCTACAACATTATACGCCATCGAATTGTTTTTTTGCAAATTTAAGAATATTACTGAATAATTCAATTTATTAATACAGTGAAAATCAGTAGATTCATTTTTTGTTATAAATAACCTACTGTATATATAAAATATCTGTTGTGTAAATTTTCGATATTTGTTACTTCCCAATAAATAGGATCTAAATATCATCGAAATCTATTATTTTTCGTTTGTTAATTTTATATTTTTGATATTCTAATTTAACTAAATCAATTATATATCATGAAATTCACAAAGAAAGATTTGCATTTTAAAGATTATTCCTGGGCAGCTGATGGTGGTGACAACCCACATTATAAAGGAGATTTAGACAAAGAAAAAGTTGATAAAACAGAAGGATATGAAGTTGTATACTTCTGCAACGATTTTCTTGTCACCTATGATAAAGAATTAACTAAAGAAAATTTCCAAAAGATAGAGAGATTACTTCGAGAAGAGTTGTTCCGTAAAATAGAGAAACGTTCTGAGTTAAATAAAAGTATATATGAGTATTGGAACTTCATTGAAATGAAAAATAAATATAAATAAAAAAAAGTAAAAGTGTCCTCAAAGGTTTTAATATATAAAAGAAAAGAGTTTTTATGAAGAGGATACTTAGCTACGAAGATTTTCAAAACCAGGAATTCAGTGAATCAAAATCCATTCAAGATATTGAAACACATCCAGAAGAAGAAAATATAAAGATTACAGAAATCAGACCTGAAGGTATTGTTGCTACAAATAACGTAGAAGAAACAACTATACTTTCGAAAGAAGATATTCTTGAAAAGTAAAAAACCTGGCTTTAAAGCCAGGTTTTTCTTTTTGTCATGTTTTAAAAGGAATGGATTATTCTTTTGGCTCTGTGAAATATGCCCAAAAAGCCCCAATGATAAGCAGAAGGTATATATATGATAGTATTTGTCCGCCCATCGGATTTAAATAAAATACAACACTTAAAATCACTATCAGCGTCGGAATTATAATTTTCCAATGTGGTGTAAGTTTTCGAATTAAAGCCATAGTCTTTCTTGCTGTTTCAATATTTTCCTGTTCGTTTTTTTCTTGACGAAGCTTCTTTTCTTCACGCTCATACTGTAACTCTTCAATTGTTTTACTACCATTGGAATTATTTCCGTTGTTGGTAAATTCCTGATTACTGTTTTTCCATTGAGTTGCGCATTTATTGGAACAGAAGGAATAACCTAGTACTAAATTTCGTCGATACCAAACCGTATCGCTATCGGCTACTTTGGTATTACACCACTTGCAAATGTTCATGTTTTATGTTTTTAAAAGGTTATTTTTAGTTTATTTGATGATTATATTTGATTGTATATCGAATATAAAATTGAAGTTTCCTTCGAAATTGCACTTTTCAAAAATGATAGTTGATTCATTTTTGACTATAATTTCAAATATCCTATCGGTACTATTTTTAAAATGACAATCTTTAAAGTTTATTTCTGAGTTGTAAAATTCCATGAAAACAATTGAGAACGAATTCAAAATTGGATCATCCATCAAGTCATATGATTGAATGTTATAAGTGAATTTTAAGCCTGAATAAGTGATGTCATGATTATCAGAATGGAAAAGTAAAGTTGAATTAAATTTCCACGCAGGATTTGATGATAATTCCTTACAATCGAGATAAATATTATAGTTCACATTGCGACCAACAATATTCAATTTCACAGCATCTAAGAATCTTAAAAGATGACAATGATCCACATTGTTTCCAATAAGTATAGAAGCTTCTTCATTTTTTCCACTCTTTATTTTGGCTATGGCATCAAAAAACTGAATAGTGTCTTCAACAAAATACTCACACATCCGTTATAATGTTGAGAAGTAAACTTTCTCACTTGCACCTTTTCCAACACCATTGGTTGCATATCCAATAATATAATACTTGTTATTACGTGATAGTCCTGTAATTTCGTAATTTACAGACGGTGAAGCATCTTGACTGTTCCAACCACTACTGCTGGATACTTTTCCAACACTATTTCCATCCATGTCAAAACAGCCGATACTTATACTTTTAATATTATCACTCCCTTTTGATTTAACCGTTACAGTCGCATAAAGAGTTGTTCCTGTTGCTCTAGCTGAGGCAACAACACTTGGTTTATTACCACCTATTGTGTTAAAGACAACACCCTCACTATAAGCTGTTCCAGCTGCACTAGTCGCATATGCTCGAACGTAATATAACTTATATGGTTGTAAGCTGTATAAATTGGACACAAAAGAACCTATGCCATTTCCGTCTTTTGTTTTTGAATTGGTAATGGTAGGATTAGGATAAGCTGCCCAACAAATACCTCTTTCAGTTACAGGATGGCTTCCTTCACTTATAACTGTGCCGCCGCCAATTGCAGTTGTTTCACCAATCGTAGAAATTTGTGCTGTCGTAAGAATAGGTAAAACATAAGAGGATGTTTTAAAGGAAACAACATTTCCTAGCGCAGATCCTGCAATATTGCTTGCAAACGCACGCACATAATATGTGGTATTTTGCTCCAAACCTGTTATAGAACTGGAAAATTCAAAATTACCTGTGCTTTCAACTCTTTCATCTTTATACTCAGGCTTAGGATTTGTTTTGCTATAATAGAAACCTTTAGATACTATTTTAGAAGAGCCATCACTTTCAATCTTACCATTAAATACTGCACTATTTTGCGTAACCAAGGAAACTTCTAAAGTGTTTACAGCCGGAACACTAATGTTTTTGGTTGTGAACGTAAGTTCATTTCCATAGATAGTCTTCGAATTTGTTGTAATGAAAGGTCTGGCATAGAATTTTGTATTGTATTGCAAATTTTCAAATTTCGAAACATATTGACCCAAAATATTTCCTTCCTCTTCATATTTTATATCATTAATTGTTGGGTTAGTTTGCATAGCAACGCAGACACCACGATATAGAATATTTTCCTTTCCGCTTGATTTTAAATCAGCATTTATGACAGCCGAATTTTCCGTCACATTAGTGATTTCGGTTATTTCAAAATCAATAACTGATTTGTCTTCATCTTTTTCATTACTTGAACAGCCAAAATTTATGGTAAGCAGTACAAACAAAATAACAAAAGGTGAAAGCAATAGTTTCATTGTAATTTTTCTCATTTTAATAAGGTTTTATGTTATTGGAATGTTAGGATTTCGATGACAAATATATTGAAAAAATTCTATTATATAGTGTACTTTTTAATAGAGTACCACAGAAAAGACAAAATCTTGAGATTTGACGTATGGAACACTCGAGAAAAAAAGAAAATTTACAAGAATTAGATGCAATTGCTTTGCGCCTAAAAGAATTGAGAAAAGAGAAAGGCTACTCTAATTACGAGCACATTGCATTTGCTCTAGAAATGAGCCGCAGTGCTTATTGGCGACTTGAAACGGGGGCGAACTTTGAATTAAAAACTCTAATAAAAGTCTGCAGGCTACTAGATGTAAGTCTAGAAGAATTCTTTAGAGGAATTGATATTCCTAATTCAAAACAGATGCCGGATAAAGATAAAAACTCATAGTTAAGTAAGTTTTTAGGTGAGGAAGCTGTATCTTTATACATTCTGAAATAATTAACTGATAAATATTTATGGTATGAAATTTAGAAGATTTATTAGATTTAATACTTATCAAATTCAGATGATTGTTCTAGTAACGCTTCTCGTTGTGCTGACTGTTATATTTATTAAACGTCGCCACAATATTGCAGAATTAAAAAGAGAAGAGGAAAGAATTGATAAAGAACTTTACCAAAAGGAACTACTTTATCAAAAACGAATGAAAGAATTTGAAATAGAGAAAGAAAAACATCGAAAACAAATAGAAGAATACAAGAGAGATATAGAAAAAGGATATTCTTCCTCAAATTACGGGAAACCGTAAGGAAATTATTTGCAAATAGTTTATTTTGCCAGAAATAACCTTAAACAAAAATTTAAATCGAGAAGCTTTTTAAATTTCTTTTTATTGGCAATTTAAATATGAAACTATGGAACTATTTATAGGTATAGCTGGTTTAATTATTGCTTGGTTGACATACCAAAAAACATTTAATTCTAAACCTGATGAAGAAATAAATAATTTACTAGCTGTTTTTAAAGTTACTCAAAATTTACACTTAGAGGTTCAATCTATAATTCAACAATACATTGATGATAATGATGGGGCAAATCATTTCCTTTATCCTAATATAACATTTCAACAATATTTGAATGTTGCTAAACAAGAGTATCAAAAAGGACTGTCTGAAAAAGTGTATAAGATTTAAGAACAAATAAGCATTACACAAAAGCAAATATATCCACTTTTCAAAATATGATTGACACACAACATAATGCCTTATTGCAATTTAAAAATCAATTATTATTACTAGTTCCTCCCGCAAAAAAATGAAAACAAACAAAATATAATCCATGATGGAAATCAAAATTTACTATATATGAAAGTTATATAGCATTTTATATTTTTAGGTTACACATGTATATCACTCCCTTAAAAAAATGACATCCGAACGTTCCGTAGGAACGTAAATGCGGATGATTGCTGTTTTTTTCTACCAATGAAACATTCCTACGGAATGATAGTTAGATAAAAACAAAAAACTTAGTGTCTTAGCATCTCATAACCTTTAAAAGCTCCATCCTCCTCCCAGCGCTTTATATAACTGAACCATCGAACTTAATTGTTTTTGAGTTAATTGCGAAAGGCTCAACTGCGCTTCAAACAAAGATCTTTGTGCGTCCAAAACTTCTAAGTACGAAACATAACCATTGTAATATCTGGCGTTTGAAAGATCGTAGTTTTTTTGAGCCGCAACGACTTGCCTGTTTCTGGCAGTCCATTCTTCTTTAAACATCGCCACGTTTTGGAGCGAGTTCTCGACTTCAGAAATTGCGGTTAAATAGGTTTTCTGGAAATTGAATTTCATTTCTTCTGCAATTTGTCGATTGACTTCAACACGTCTTTTGTTTTTTCCGAAGTTGAAGATCGGACCTGCAACTCCAGCGCCGACATTTTGTGTGTAAGAACCGTCGTTAAATAAATCTCCAACCGTAATACTCGCAAAACCGGCAAGCGCTCCAATGTTAAATGACGGATATCGCAACGCTTGTGCAACGCCAATTCTTTCAAAAGCGGCTTTATACAAATACTCCTGACGTTTTACATCGGGCCTGTTTTCCAGTAATGCAGATGGTACAGAAGTTGGGAACTCTGTTAAAATCAATAATTCACTGTTGGTTTTTCCTCTTGGAATAGGCTGTGGAACTTGTCCAACCAGAATTGAAATTGAATTTTCTAAAGCCGTAATCTGTCTTTTAATTAGCGGAATATTTGCTTCGGCAATGGCAACCTGCTGTTCGATTTGTACTTTATCCAATTCCGCAACATAACCGCTTATAAAACGTTCGTTGATAATATCATACGCTTTTTGTCTGGTTTCTAAAGTGTGAATGGTAATTTCCAATTGATTATCAAAGTCTCGCAGTTCAAAATAAGAAGTCGCAATTGTACTTACAATATTAGACAATACTACTTTTCGGGCTTCATCAGAAGCTAAAAGTTCATTTTGTAAAGCTTTAGTCTGATGACGGTATTTTCCCCAAAAATCAAGTTCCCAAGACATATTGGCAAATACTGATGAAGGCTGCATGAAAGTTTCGGCACTATTGACCTGACCGGAATATTGAAAAGCAGGAAATAAATCGGCTTTTGCCATTCCAAGATTGGCTTGTACTTGCTCTAGTCGAGCAATGGCAATTTTAAGATCATAATTGTTCTGGATTCCTTTTTCAATCAAACCAATTAAGACATCATCGTTAAATATCGATGACCATTTTATAGTCGTAACCGATTTTGTGCTATCAGCAGACTGATTGCTGTAACGGAAAGAATCTGTTTGAGGCTGTTCTGGTTTGGCATACTTTGGTCCAACCATACATCCGTAAGGGAAAACAGCTATCAAAAATATTGCTAGAAGTATTTTTAGAGTTTTCATTGTTCGTCCTTTTTAGGTTCATCGGTTTCATCGGTTTTTTTCTTTCCGAAGGTTTCAATAAATACAAACAATACGGGAATCAGACAAACTCCCAAAATAGTAGCGACAAGCATCCCGCTAAAAACTGTCATACCCATAACTTTTCTGGCTTGGGCTCCTGCACCGGTTGCCGTCAGCAATGGAACAACTCCCAAAATGAAAGCAAAAGCCGTCATTAAAATAGGACGGAAGCGCAGTTTTGCAGCATATAAAGCAGCATCTTTTGCAGGCATTCCTTTTTCATATTCTTCTTTTGCAAATTCTACAATCAGAATGGCATTTTTAGCCGCAAGTCCAATCAGCATCACCAAGCCAATTTGAGCAAAAACATTATTTACATAATCCGGGCTGAGTAATCGGCAGATGTACAATCCTAGAAATGCACCAAAAACCGCAAAAGGCGTTCCGAGCAAAACACTGAATGGCAGTTTCCAGCTTTCGTATTGGGCGGCGAGAATTAAAAACACGAAAAGCAGTGCCATGATAAAAACGGTATTTCCTTTTCCTTCGGCCTGTTTTTCCTGATAACTCATGTTTGCCCATTCGTAACCCATTCCCGCAGGAAGTACTTTAGCGGCCGTTTCCTGTAAAGCAGTCATGGCTTGCGCCGAAGTAAATCCGGGAGCGGGAGTTCCTCCAATTTCTGCAGCTCGGTACAAATTGAAACGAGTTGTAAATTCGGGACCGCTTACTTTTCGGATTGTGGCAATACTTGAAATCGGAATCATTTTGTTGTCTTTGCTCCGAACAAATATCTTATTAATGTCCTCTGGATTTACAGTATAACTTGGATCAGCCTGAAGGAGTACGATATACTGTCGTCCAAATTTGTTGAATTCATTAATGTATTGCCCTCCTAAACTGGCACCAATGGCGATATTCACATCAGATAAAGAAAGATTTAATTCTGTTACTTTTTCCCTGTCGATGTCCAGACTAATCTGTGGCACATTCGGATTAAAAGTCGTTCGGATCGTTCCAATTTCAGGTCTCTTTTTGGCTTCAGCCATAAATTGCTGTGCATTTGCAAAGAGATACTGCGGTGTGTTTCCTTCACGATCCTGAAGCATCATTGAGAATCCGGCAGCATTTCCAATTCCTGTAATCGGCGGAGGACCAAATGCAAAAACAGTTGCTTCGGGAATTCCGAAAACTACTTTTCCATTGACTTCTTTTAAAATCTGAAAAACATCTTGTTCTCGTTCTTTCCATTCTTTTAAAGCAACGAAGAAAAATCCGTTGTTGGTTGCCACCGAGTTTTTGATTAAACTAAATCCAGCAACCGAAGTATAATATTCAACACCTTGATTTTGTGAAAGAATATGTTCTACTTTCTGAATCACTTTCCCTGTTCTTTCCAAAGATGATGCGCCGGGAAGTTCAATGTTTACAAACATATAGCCTTGATCTTCTTCGGGGACAAAACCGCCTGGAATTTTTCCTCCCAACAGAATAATCGCTCCAACGATAATTCCGATGAAGATTAAGCTTCGAGCTGTTTTTTTAATTAGAAAACCAGAAAAGCCAGTGTATTTATTGGTGAATTTTCCAAATTTATCATTAAACCATCCAAAGAATTTTCCGAGCCATCCTTTTGCTTCCTGATTGGGTTTTAATAAAAGGGAACATAAAGCCGGACTTAAAGTTAAAGCGCTTAATGCAGAGAAAATCACTGATATAGCAATTGTAATAGCAAATTGTTGATACAATCTTCCTGTAATTCCGGGTGTTAAAGCTACGGGAATAAAAACGGCGGTCAATACAATCGCAATGGCAATTACGGGTCCCGAAACTTCTTTCATAGCCTGATTGGTGGCTTCGCGGGGAGACATTCCGTGTTCTATATGATGCATTACGGCTTCAACAACTACAATGGCATCGTCGACGACAATTCCGATGGCCAATACTAATCCTAAAAGCGAAAGTACATTTATAGAAAACCCAAGTATTGGAAAAAGCATAAAAACCCCAATCAACGAAACAGGAACGGTTAAAAGCGGAATTAAAGTTGCACGCCAGTTTTGAAGAAAGATAAAAACCACGATAATTACCAGAATAATGGCTTCGACCAAAGTGTGCATGATTTCATTGATTCCTTCGGAAATGGCCAAAGTGGTGTCTAATGAAACACGGTATTTTAAATCCTGTGGAAATCTTTTGCTGAGCCTTTCTATAGTATTTTTTACATTTTCGGCAACTTCCAATGCATTAGAACCCGGCATTTGTTTAATTCCGATAGTTCCTGCAGGATTTCCGTTTAATTTTGCAATTGAAGCATAGCTTTCTGTTCCTAAAGTTACTGTTCCAATATCTTTTAAACGAACCTGCTGATTATTGATGTTTGATTTTAAAATGATATTTTCAAAATCTTCAGGATTAACCAAGCGGTCTTTCAGCATGACGTTATAAGTAAACTCGTTATTCTCGGTTGCCGGCGGAGCACCAAATTTTCCTCCGGGGGCAATGGCATTTTGATCCTGGATGGATCGTATAATATCAGGCACCGTCAAATTGTATTTGGCCATAATATCGGGCTTGACCCAAATTCGCATGGCATAATTACTTCCTCCATAAAGCGTAACTTCTCCAACTCCTTTTATACGCGCCAAAGCATCTACAATGTTGATATTGGCATAATTGGTCAGAAAGTTTCCATCAAAAGTTTTGTTGGGAGAATACAGGGACAAAATCAGCATGGGCATTGAGAGCGACTTTTTTGTGGTAACTCCTGTTGTCTTAACGTCATTAGGAAGTTTGTTGGTCGCTTCGTTAACGCGGTTCTGGGTCAGCATGGTAGCATTATCCAAATCCGTTCCCATATCAAACGTAATATTTAACGTCATACTCCCATCACCTGTGTTTGTGGACTGCATGTAAAGCATGTTTTCAACTCCGTTTACCTTTTGCTCAATTGGCGTGGCAACGGCCTGCTCAACGTTTAAGGCATTTGCTCCACGATAACTTGTTGAAACTTGTACCAAAGGCGGTGCAATTTCCGGATATTGAGCAATAGGTGTTGAAAGGACAGAAAGGCCTCCAATTAAAACAATGAAAATGGAGAGAACAATAGCAACGATTGGTCTGCGTACAAAGAAATTATCCATAATCTAGTTGTTTAGAGATGATGCAATCTGCTTTTTATCTTTGTCGGCTACATAAGGAACGGGAACAACAGTTGATCCGGGCTGAATAAACTGATTTCCAATAATAGCGACTTTTTCGTCGGGTTTTAAACCTTTGGTAATAATCCAGTCGACACCAATTTTTTGTCCGACTTCAACCATTCGGGTTTGAATCGTGTTTTTAGAATCTATAATTGAAACCTGAAAAAGTCCCTGAATTTCGGTTACTGCTTTTTGAGGGACAACAATGGCATCTTTTTGAGTACGAATTAAAACACGAACTTTTGCAAATTGTCCGGATCGTAAAGTACCATCTGGATTAGGAAACTGCGCCTCGATGGTTACAGTTCCCGTTGTAGGATCTATTTTAGTGTCGGAGAAATTGAGACTTCCTTTGTATGGGTGGGTACTTCCGTCAGAAAGTATTAAAGAAAGATCAGTAATACGTTCTCCGGCTTTGACCTGCTTTTGATATCGCAAATAATCAGATTCACTGACCGTAAATTGTACTCTTACTTTTTCTAGTTTAGAAACGGTATTGAGTTTCGCATCATTTCCAATTCGGGTAATATAATCTCCTAATCGGGCATTGGAAAGTCCAATTACGCCATCAATTGGAGATCTGATGTCGCAGTAGCTTCTTTCAATCTGCTGATTTCTTAAACTGGCCTGTACACTGTTGAGGTTAGATCGTGCTGCTTTGTCTTTTGCGACGGCGGCATCTAATTCACGTTTACTGACTGCATTCATATCAGCAAGCGGACGGATTCTTTTTAATTCTTCTTCGGCATTTACCAAATTACTTTGAGCGCCGGCAACTTGTCCGCGAACCTGCTCTACTTTGGTATCATATTCTAACGGGTCGATGGTATATAAAAGCTGGCCTTTTTTGACTCTCTGGCCTTCTTTAAAATGAATTCCGGTGAGAATACCATCAACTCTTGCGATTAATTCAATGTCTAAATCTCCAAAAGTCTGTCCTGCAAAATCTTTATAAATGGGGACATCTTCACTTTTGACCGTAACAAAAGGAGCCTGCATTGGAGGCGGAGCTTTGGGCTGTTCTTTTTTGCAGGAAGTAAATAAGGTTAAAAGAAAGAAGAGGGGGAGGATTGGTAGTTTTAAAGCATTCATAATCATAAATGTTAAAATTATACACATAAATTTAATAAATTTTTGTAACCAATTGATAAGCAGAGATTGTTTTTTATTAATGCAACAATGTTGTTTATTTAAAACGATAGAATTTAAATTAAAATATCTCGTTTAGATGGCTGTAAAATCCTGAGTTTTTATTGTTTTTAAAATTGAAAAGAAAGCCTTACCTTTGCGCCCGAATTTATTCCATTTTATAGATTCGTAATTCATTTATTCTTAACTTAAAAATGTTTATAGCATGCAACTGTATAACACTTTAAGCGCAGAAGAAAGAGCCATCATGATCGATGATGCCGGTAAACAACGACTAACGTTGTCTTTCTATGCGTATGCCAAAATTCAAGATCCACAAAAATTTCGTAACGATTTATTTCTTGCCTGGAATGCACTAGATGCATTGGGAAGAATTTACGTTGCTCATGAAGGAATTAATGCTCAGATGAGTGTTCCTGCCGAAAACTTTGAAGCTTTTAGAGAAACCCTCGAAGCTTATGATTTCATGAAAGGCATACGATTGAATGTTGCTGTAGAACAAGACGATCATTCCTTTTTAAAATTGACCATCAAAGTGCGTCACAAAATCGTTGCCGACGGTTTAAACGATGAAACTTTTGATGTTACTAATATTGGCGTTCACTTAAAAGCCAAAGAATTCAACGAAATCCTTGATGATCCAAATACAATTGTAGTAGATTTTAGAAACCATTACGAAAGTGAAGTTGGTCATTTTAAAGGTGCGATTACTCCAGATGTGGAAACTTTTAGGGAGAGTCTGCCAATTATCAACGAACAGCTTAAAGATCACAAAGACGATAAAAATCTGGTAATGTATTGTACTGGAGGTATTCGATGTGAAAAAGCAAGTGCTTATTTTAAACACCAAGGTTTTAAAAACGTTTATCAGTTAGAAGGCGGGATTATTAATTACGCTAAACAATTGAAAGAAGAAGGTTTAGAAAGTAAATTCATTGGTAAAAACTTTGTATTTGATAATCGTCTTGGCGAAAGAATTACAGATGATATTATTTCACAATGCCACCAATGCGGAAAACCTTGTGATAACCATACAAACTGCGAAAATGACGGCTGTCATTTATTGTTTATTCAGTGTGATGACTGTAAAACTGCAATGGAAAACTGCTGTTCTACAGAATGTTTAGAGATTATCCACATGCCTCTTGTTGATCAGGTTCGTTTAAGAACTGGAAAACAAGTTGGAAATAAAGTATTTAGAAAAGGAAAATCTGAAAACCTTAAATTCAAACATTCAGGTGAATTACCGGAAACTGCTTTGGCTACAGCGCAAACCCGAGGCGGAGCCGAACGGAGCGGAGCTAAACCAGCAGATATCCGTCAGAAAATAAAAGTGAAGAAAGTCCTTCTTGGAAAAGCAGAACATTATTATGTAAAAGCGCAGGTCGGACAATTTACTATAGAAAACCAAGAGTTAAACAGCGGTGATAAAATTTTAATTTCTGGTCCAACTACGGGTGATCAGGAAATGGTTTTGAATAGAATCATTGTTAATGGAGCAGAAACTCAAACTGCTAAAATTGGTGATAAAGTTACCTTTGAGGTTCCTTTTAGAATTAGATTGTCAGATAAGTTATATAAAATTATAAATTAGCGGTTTTTTAAACTCTAATTTACAATGTCACATTCTTTTACCAAATTATGGATTCACGCAATTTGGGCAACTAAAAATCGTCAGGAATTAATTGATTTTTCAATTGAGAAAACCGTGTATGATTATATTCATAATGAATTAATTGATTTGGATTGCCCTGCTAGAATCATTAACGGAATGCCTGACCATATACATGTTTTATTTTTATTAAATCCGAAAAAATCTCTATCAGATGTAATTCGTCAAGCGAAAGGAGGATCTTCTCACTGTATAAATGGAGTAAATCTAATTCCTGAAAAATTCGCGTGGCAAACTGGTTACGCAGCTTTTGCAGTAAGCGAATCTCAGCTAGATGCTGTTTATAATTATATCAAAAATCAAAAACAACATCATCTTAAGAAAAACGGACAAGACGAATTTGATGATTTTGTAAAATTGCATGGATTAAATACACCATAAAGATACACCCAAAAAATACCACAATATATATAAGCATAGCCCACGGTTTCAACCGTGGGAAACGTATTGTTGCGTAACGTTGAATATTCGCATTGTGTACCCACGGTTGAAACCGTGGGCTATGTTTAATAAAGATTGTGTAACGATTTACAAATATTTTTTAAAATATAAACTATGATATAAATCATAGGAATCTAATCTACACCCACATTATTTTTGTCAATTGTTAGATTACTGATTAAAAAATCATTTCATTGAAATAATAGAATCAAAAATGACAATTAACAATGCAATTGAACTCATGTCCCCAGCGGGAGATTTTGAGTCGCTTCAGGCTGCCTTAGATAATGGCTGTGATTCCGTATATTTTGGAGTTGAACAGCTTAATATGCGTGCACGTTCGACAGTGAATTTTACGATTGACGATTTAAAAGAAATTGCCAATCGATGCGAAGCCAAAAACGTTCGAAGCTATTTGACTTTAAACACCATTATTTACGATCACGATTTATCTGTTGTAAAAACATTATTGACAAAAGCTAAAGAAGCAAACATTACAGCAGTAATTGCTTCTGATCAAGCCGTAATTGCTATGGCAAGATCAATTGGAATGGAAGTTCATATTTCAACACAATTGAATATAACGAATATTGAAACCATTAAATTCTACAGCTTATTTGCCGATACTATGGTTTTAAGTCGCGAATTAAGCTTACGCCAAGTAAAAAATATTACCGATCAAATTGAAAAAGAACAGATCAAAGGACCAAACGGAAATTTAGTCGAAATCGAAATTTTTGGACACGGTGCTTTATGCATGGCAGTTTCGGGAAAATGTTATTTGAGTCTGCATTCGCATAATTCATCTGCAAATCGTGGTGCGTGCAAACAAAACTGCCGAAAAAAATATACCGTTATCGATCAGGAAACTGGTTTTGAAATTGAATTGGATAACGAATACATGATGTCGCCAAAAGATTTGTGTACTTTGGATTTCTTAGATCAGGTTATTGATTCTGGAATTAAAGTCTTAAAAATCGAAGGACGAGGTCGTGCTCCGGAATATGTGGCAACGGTAACTAAAACGTATCGTGAAGCTATCGACGCGTACTACGACGGAACTTTTTCAAAAGAAAAAACCGCAGTTTGGGTGAAAGCATTAGAAACCGTTTATAATCGCGGATTCTGGTCGGGATATTATTTGGGTCAGGAATTAGGCGAGTGGAGTGATATTCCGGGATCTGCAGCGACTCAGAAAAAGGTGTATGTGGGTAAAGGAACCCATTATTTTCCAAAAGCTGAGGTTGGGCAGTTTAAGATTGAGGCTTATGATATTAAAATCGGCGATAAAATCTTAGTAACAGGACCAAGCACCGGCGCTCAGGAAATGATTATTGATGAAATGTTTGTAAATGATGTCGCGGGAGAAAAAGCCACAAAAGGCGATGACTGCAGTTTCAAACTGCCATTTAGAATCAGAATGTCGGACAAATTATATAAAATTGTTGAGGCATAATGGTTATCGTAACTTTACAAAGAGATAAATGCATTGGCTGTAATTACTGTGTCGAAATGGATCCCGTCCATTTTCAAATGTCTAAAAAAGACGGGAAATCGGTTTTAATTCATTCGCAGAATGCAAAAGGCTTTTATACTTTAAAATCTCCAAATCATACTATTGTCGAAAGTTGTGAATTGGCAGCTAAAGCCTGTCCAGTAAAGATTATTACAGTTAAAGAAACTTAGAAATATATAAATAAAAACAGCTGCGAATCGCAGCTGTTTTTATTGAGTTGTTATTCTTTGATCACATTTTTAAAATCGGTATTTGCTAATACTGCTAAAGTTCCAGTTTTGGCTGTTCCTTTCCAGTCAGATAATTTCCCATTTACATAAATTTTAATGCCTGTTTCGGTAGAAGTTTCATATGCAATATATTTTATGGGACCACTGTTAAATTCCAATTCATAAGCAGCATTCTGTTTTCTAAATTTAAAAACCGATTTGTCCGCTTTTTCAGGACTAGAAGGATAAGCAAAAGAGATAAATTTATATTCGTCGTTTTGCTGAAAGGCATAGTACAGAATATCTTTAACTTTAAATAAAAGCACCCGTCCTTTTCCGTTTTTAGTGTCAAAAGAAAACACTTTGTCTAAGCCTGGTTCATAAACAGATAAAGTTGAAACGGAAACCCAGTTGTTGTCTTTCCATTTTTTACCTGTTATTGTTATAAATGGAGAAAGTGCATCCGCTCTTTCCTCAAAAGCAGCTATCTCTTTTGCTTCTATGCCAGAAATACTGTAGTATGAGGAGACATGAAGCGCTGCTCCGCCGCTGCTCGAAGTAATAATACGTTTGTTTTTAGAGTCAATTTCAAATGATCCGCCTCGTACACAATAAGCATCGTTATATAAGCGGCTAATACTTGGACTGGTGAGAAAATTGCCTGGTGTATTAATGAAAACATACGCTGTTGCCTGAGCAGTATAACAGCCATCATCGTTTATTTCGGTTTCGTGGATTACTATATCTTGTCTGCCATCAAAGTTTACATCACCCAAAACACGAATGTTACTTTCTGGAATACTTTTGAAAGCAGTGATTTTAGCTGTTTTTAGTGTTTCTGGTTTAGAAAGTTCATTCGAACCATATTCGAGTACTGTTTTCTTAGTTTGATTCTCTGTAAGTTTATAATATTCTTTTGTTTCAGATTCAGTTTTATGACTAAAAAAATACAAAGTATAACCTTTAAGAAAATCATTAATGATATAAGCTTTTTGAGCATTTGCGTGATAGATTTCTGCCAAAAGAAAGACGACTAAGCACAATTTTATTTTCATAAGTTATCGTATTGATTTAGATTTCATCAAACTTTACTTCTTTATATCGCTCAAAATAGATGCTTTCGTCAATAACTGATCCGTTTGAAATTTGTTCCACAATTTTCTGTTGAAAATCAATTTCTTCTTTAAGCAGATTATTCCAGTATTCAGGGTTATCAGAGAAATTTTCATAATAATCCAAAATATCAATCACCAATAAAAAGTTGTAAACGGCATATTCTGATTTGTCGTAAGTGAGTACAGAATTTTCTAAACCGCTTATAATGTTGACTTCCATCGGATCGAGTTCTTCAAAATTATCAGCATATTCATCTGTTTCGGCATCATAGTTTTTTAATGCATCTTTAAAATACTGAAGAGTATTATTTTCTAAATCCTCAATCAGCTTTGATTCAGAAATTTTAATTTTTAAATGATGTTCGATACATTCTACTGTTTCAGGCAATAGAAAATAGAATTGAATAAAAGCTTTACCAATACTTTTTCTTTGATTTAGATTTAACTGCTTTAATTTGTCTTCTAAAAATGCAGTGTGTTTTGAGATTACAGATACAATATCAAACATCATTTTAAGGTTAGGATTTTACTTTATTTCTGATGAACATCTTTTTTAGCTTTTTATAAATTCCAAAAATCGGCATTGTAATTATAAATTCTTCGGACATAAATCTGGAAGTTCTTTCAAAGTCTAATAAAGGCTTTTTTTATTGTTTTATGAAATGCTTGTTTCAGCTTTTCTAGATTTGTTCAAAATAGGTGAAACTGTCTTTTGCATTGTCGATAATGTTTTGCGGATATGCTGTATTTAAAGATATGCTCTTCATTAAATCCAGATATTTTTGATGTTCAGAATTATTTTTGTCGTTTATCAGACGATGTAATAAGAACAAGGTGTATTCTGTTGGCTTACGTTCAATAGATTTTAAAAGTAGTTCTTCGTATCCGTTTTTATAATGATTTTCCATGAAACTGCCTAATGGGCCTGGGCAGCCATAGTCTATATCCGGACTGCGTTCAATAAGTTCAAAAAGTGGCTCTATTGCGTTGAAATTATCTTCCATTGCTTCAAGTTCGTCACATATTTCATAAGCAAGATCTATAAATTCATATTCATCTCCCGTTTCGTATGCTTTTTGAATGTATTGCTCAAGGTTGGTAATGATTGTTTCAATTTGGGTTGTCATATTTTGTTGTTTTATTTTTACCCTTTCAAAATTTTACTTTTTTCAGTTTCAAATTCTTCTGATGTTAAAATGCCGGCATCCAGAAGTTCTTTTAAATCCAGTAATGCTTTTTTCTTTGCTTCCATAGAATTTGAAGAATCGGCTTTTGGTGCTTCACTTTGCGGTGTTGTTTGTATAGGGTTTACAACCGTTCCCGAAGGAGCATATTTCAAGATTAGTTCTGTAATTTCATTAAAACCTTTTACGTTTGAATAGTCAATTGCTTTTTGCTCTTTCACGTTTACGATTGATGCATCAGCTTTATTGTCAAGCAGATATTTTACAACATCTTTCTTTCCGTTGGCAGCACTGTAGTGAAGAGGCGTATTTCCAGACTCATCTTGAATATTGATATTCGCTCCGGCTTCGATAAGCAGTTTTACCATACTTAAATTTCCTTTTTTTGTTGCAACGTGCAAAAGGCTTTCTCCGCCATAGTTATATGAATCGTTGAGTGTAAAACTAGAATCGTTAGCGATATTAGATGCGCTTACAACCCAATCCAAATAATCGTTCATTGATGAAGTATCGCCTGCGACTGGTTTGCTGTAATTTACATCAACACCATTTTCCAGGAACAAAGCCACAATTTCTTTCTGATTATTTGAACAAGCATACCAAATAGGAGAATATCCATTGTTGTTTGATGTAAATACATCGGCACCTCTTTCTACCAATAATTTGGCAAGCATTCTATTGGTTTCGTAACAGGCAATTAAAAGAGCATTTTCTCCGGCATGGTTGGTATGATTTACTTCGGCACCATTTTCTAAAAGCAAAGTCACCATTGGAATCGATTTGGTGTAACAAGCATAAAGTAATGGCGTATTTCCCTGCTTATCCGTTACATTAATATCGGCTCCTTTGTCTAAAAGCAATTGTATAATTTCTCTGTTTAGTCGTGCAGATGCCAATATAAGCGGAGTTTCTCCATTGTTATTCAGTAAATTAACATCAATGCCGGCTTCGAGCAACTTTGTTGCAATTTCAATTTGTGCAGTCTGAACCGTTAAATGCAAAAGACTGTTTCCGCTTTTGTCATTGATTTCGATTTTTGCTCCATTTTCTAAAAGATACAATGCCGTTTGTTTCTGTTTTTGAAGGCAGGCAAAGAACAAAGGCGTTTCGCCTTCATGATCTTCATAATCTAAATCTGCACCATCTTCGCATAAAATTTTTACAATATCCAGATATCCTCTATGTGCGGCATAATGAAGAGCAGTTCTTCCTTTTTCATCGGTATATTTTACATCTACTTCTTTATTTTGAAGGAGTAATTCGGCTATTTTTCGGTTGCCGTTTTCACAGGCAATTATAAATGACATTGACATATAATCGTGATTTTATATATTTCTAAAAATTAGGCTTTCATTAAAAGTTCAACAGTTTTTATTTTCAAATTATCTGTAGAAGCAAGTATTAAGGCTGTTTCGTCTTTATCGTTGCTAATGTCTTTATCGGCGCCATTTTCAAGCAGCAGTTTTACTTTTCTATAGATTTCTTTTGCAGCTTCGGCATCATAATTTACATTGTATGCGCAGACTTTGTGTAAGATGGTGTTTCCTTGATTGTCCTGTTCGTTGATATCAATAGAGCCGCTGTCTAATACAGATTTTAGAATACCGGATTTTTTCTCAGCTACATAATCTATGCCTGATTTTGGATTTCCATAATATAAAGCGCTGTGTTTTAAGTCAGCACCATCAGATAATAATCTTTGTAGTGAATTCAAGTCATTTTCTGAATCAGACATCATACGGATAAATTCGGTCAGCAAAGTTCTTCCGTCTTTATTGATGCTGTTAAAGTCTGCCGTAGATGATTCTGCTAAAAGTTCATACATGGGCATAGAAAATTGTTCGCCAACAGCATAATAAAAAGAACTGTTTTCCTGATTGTCTTTTTCGTTAGGATCGGCCCCATTTTCTAATAGCAATGGAATGTATTCTTTTTTGTTTCTTTTCACTGCATACATTAGGGGCGTAGTACCAACAACATTTTTTTCGTTGATGTCAACTCCGTTTTCAACAAGAGTTTTGATGTATTCTTTGCCTTTCTCTGCATTTAGAGAATAGTTATTTACAATTTTATGAATCAGATTTTCCTGTGCATTGTTTTTATAATCAGCATTACAGCCAAAATCTTCTATTAAACTTTTAATGATTTCCGGAACGGCTTCCTTTTCGATGCAGTAACCCAATAAAGTCTGGTCGCTTATTTCGTCATTGACATTGTCCATTTTCGACATTATTTCTTTGAAGAAAGCCAAAGACTCGTCATCACCTTTTATATTTCGGGCCAATGAACTGAAAATCGATTTATCAAAACTGTCTAATTCGTAAATATCAGTTTCTATAAAGCCTGCTTTTATCAAAGCTTCTACAAGATCAAGAGCTTTTGCTTCAAAAATTTTGGCGGTTATCTGCGAAAAATTGTTTTTAAGATATTGCTCAGAAAAGGATTCGCCATTTTTAATTGCTTCTCTCGCGGCGTCAAGATTTCCTTGAAAAATGTACTGTTCGATAATATTCTGTGTCTGCATGTAAAAAATATTTTTGAGTTGAAATATAAGCGCAATTTATATTCTCAAGAATTCTAAATTCATGAGAACATAAATCATGTTGTAAGATAAAACATAAAATTGTCAAATATATTTCAGAATAAAAATTTAAAATGCCTCTTTACGGCATAAAATGGACAGAATAAGGTTTTTTTGAAAAAATGATGTTTTAAAACAGAAACAAAACTGCTAAAACAAAGTTGCAGCAGCTTTTATAAACCATACGTTTGGGCTTCAATTTTATTTAAATCTGAAATCATGATTTGGTAATTTTCATGATTTTGAACCTGATTTAAAAAATTAAGCGAAGCCAGAGTTTTTTCTTTTACATCTTCCATGATAAATCCGTTTACTTTTAAGTTTGTAAAACCAATTGATACAATTGCGTTATGATCGTAAACTAAAAAATGTAAATTTTCGTTGTCTCTATTCTCATTATAATCATAATTCTCAATTTTGATTTCATTAATAAACTGGATAAGATGAAAGTTGTTTGAATCATCTTCTTGTAAAAATTTCTCAGTTTCGATCATAGCGTCAAAACCGGCATCATTACCAAAAGGCGAATAAAAGTCACTTATGCTGAAATAAAAATCAGATTTAAAGTAATCATTGAATGAAGGATGTACAGTTTCTTGATTTAGACCAATTTCTGTATCATAATAATATTCTAGAAGATATTTTGTTATATTTTCCCATTGATTTAAATCAGGTAAATTGCCCTCGTAATATTGCCTGAAAATATGTAAACATTCTGTTTTTGTGACTTTTTCAATTCCATACTGCGAAAAGTCATTGTCGTATTCCAGTCTTATTTCCAGCGTAAACTTTTCTTTGTCTGTAACTATTGCTTGTAAATAAATAGCTTTATCAATAGCAGGGTCATTGTTTAAAACGATAAAATCGTCAATGTTTTTACAATTATTTATTTCACTTTCAAGAGTATCGAAATTTTTAAGTTTAGTTTCTTTTTCGATTCGGTTTGTAATTATTGAAAATTTCATGGTTTTAATTTTTTGTAAACTCAAATGGAGTTAATTATTTAAAAAAAATCTAGTTATTAAAGATCAAGTTCCTAAGAATTGTATTCAGATAAGCCAAGCGCAAAAAATATTTTCGGGGTTTATAACACATAGTATAAATTTGATTTTGATTATTTTAATTAGGAAAATTTAATATCCAGTGTTTCATATTTAAAAGAATCAAAATTATTTATTAATCCTCTAAATGGTTTTCCACAATTAAGAAAGGTTATATTTTTTAGAAATGGATTCTCGATAATGGTGTGCGTATTTTTTATGTTTTTAGAATTTATTATGTTTAAAGTTGTAAGATTGTTCATTTTGCTAAAAATTGAACAATCAACTTCTGATTTAACTCCATTTAAAAAAATTGATTTTAAATTTGAAAAATGTATCAGGTTGTTTAAGTCAAACTTATTTCCAGATGTAATAATGCCAATTTCTTCAATGTTTTTTGGTAAATAATCTGTTATGTTAAAATTTCCAATATTTGAAATAACAACAGTTTTTAATGAATTGTTTGGTTCAATATTTTTTAAAAGATTCCCGTTTTTCAGGAGATCAAAATTCAAATAATCAAGATTGTAGTTATTAATATTAAATCCTGTAAGCTGATCAA
This sequence comes from Flavobacterium johnsoniae UW101, assembly GCF_000016645.1. Taxonomy (NCBI): domain Bacteria; kingdom Pseudomonadati; phylum Bacteroidota; class Flavobacteriia; order Flavobacteriales; family Flavobacteriaceae; genus Flavobacterium; species Flavobacterium johnsoniae. The sequence continues at coordinate 1,010,858 of NC_009441.1, read as the reverse complement.
TACAATTATTGGAGCCAAATTCATTTTGAAAAATAATGGATTTTAGACTGTTAATGGACTCAATACCATCCCATTTTACATCAGATTGAAGATTATGATTTGAATTAATCAATAAGAGTATTTCCAACTCTGGAGTAAGAGTAACATTTTCTCTAGAAAGCATAGGGATGGGAATTTGTAGAAAACGCAATTTTTTTAGTTTTGTTACAAAATTCGGTAGTTTTGTTTTATCAGTTTTTGTTATTGGAATTAGTCGCAAAATCTCAGTTTCGAGATTAATATCTTTAGATTTATTCCACGGAATTATTATAGCCCCATCTTCTTCAAAGTGATAACATTCTTTTCTGTTTCCAATACAATAATATCTCCCATAATGATTGGAAGTAGAGTTTTTTATTACATCAAAGGGATTTCTTATCATTACTTAAATTATTTTATAAGTTAATTTAATAAAAGTTATATTTCTGTAAGATACTAACACTAGCGAGGACCAATCGAGAAATCGAATTATCATTTAATATCATCTTCCAAATAAGAAATAAATAAGTCAAAAGATTGACAAACAAACACAAGTTCTTTTTCATCTATTAACCAAAGAAATATTGAATTAGAATTTTCTTTTTTTAAAGATAATAGAAAACAATTTCCTCCATAATCATATGCAAATGGAATCATTTGATTTAAATTATTGAAATCTTCAATCAAATCTTTATAAATCCGTTCAATAGGAAGTTTTCCATACTTAATTGAATTAAATCCGCCTAAAATAAAACGATTGTAATTTTCTTCGGGTAAAAAACCACCATTATTTAAAAGATAAAAATCTTTAAATGAATCGGGTAGTAGACAATTAAAGAGTTTTTCAAATTCAATGATTTCTTTTATTGTTAGTTTTTGTTCCGATTCTTCGAGAATTAATTTCATATTATTTTGTTTCACATATTTTTTAATATTCCCTAGTTAGTGCGACCATCTTGCTCGTGAACGTCTTCTAAATCAATAATCTCAATTTTATAGAACTTGTGTTCACGAGCAAAATGCTTGAGTAAGAAAGGAAAATCATTTACGCTATTCTAATTTTGTCAGAATTTGTTCGACAATGCTATAATTTATTCCTAATTTACCACGCCATGCTGATATAGGGAAATCAATTTCCACTCTATGATTTGGGGCCTTTTCATGTAGCTTTAATTCCCATTCTAATCTCTGATAATATGGAACAAACTTATTTAAAGAACTATAATTTTCATCGAATGTATTTTTCATTATACCCAACTCAGCCAAAATTTTGATAAGCCATGTTCTTGAAACATTATTACTGTTCGGTAAGATCTTTACTCTTGATATTCTGTTTTTTAAGTCCGTTGGCGTTTCTTTTTCGACTGCATTGTCAATGGTTGTAATTAATTTTTTGAAAATATTAATATCGTCATCTGTCGATCTTATGTTTTCAAATGTAGCTACTTCCTTAAGATCTAAAAGAGATTCTAAACTACCAAACATTGGACAATATCCTATATATAAATTGTAGAGATTTTTTCCATCATTTTCCCATGATTCTTTTGGAAGTCCACAAATTTTACAAATATTTCGATAATGTCGATCTTTCAATGGCTCAAAATCATGCTCAGGAACTTGTATTGCAAATAAATAGCTCATTATGGGTTGAAGCCCTCTATGAAACCCAGTTCCAACAGCTCTTAAGAATAAATTATAGACAATTGTTTCTAAATTATTTTCAGTAATTATTTTTTTTAATTCTTTAATAACAGAATTGTGTTCATAATGTTCTATTTTATTGATTTCAAATCTGCTGTTTTGTATTAAGGAAAGATCTTTTTCTTTAAAGTTGTTAGGGAGTTTATATAAACTAATATCTTTTTTAAAGTTATAGTTCTCATTATTATATTGATATACTTTAGAAAGTATTTTGATTAATTTGCTGTCTATCATGTTTTTTAAATTTATAAATTGTATAATTGGCTTGAAAATTGACGTTTTTTTCTTCGTAGTTGGCTCATTTTGCATTAAATGGTTTCTCCTGCTAGCGCGAACATCTTGCTCATAAACGTCTTCTAAATCAATAATCTCAATTTTATAAACTTGTGTTCACGAGCAAGATGCTCGCGCCAGCGAGGGGATTATTCATACTATATTTTTAAACCTCTTTAAGTATCATGGCAGATAATTTTTTGTCTTCATACATTTTTCGTATATCTTGTCTGCTGTAGTTTTTTTCCATAAAAGACAGCAATTTAGTTAGCGCTTCCTTAAGAACATTTTCTAGTCTTTCTTCTTGCCCATTTTCAACTGCACGGCCAATTTGTATAGTTAAATCCTCAGGCATTCCAGGGCAACTTTCAATTCTAAAAGTTACATGAGGAAAAATAGCAGATTTTCCCTTGAATGCATTTTTTAGTTCATCTTCAGTAATAGTATGATCTACCAATTCTTTATAAATCAAGCCAACATTTGCATAAAAATGAATGCTGTAAAATGATTTTTGATGATTTACGAGTAACCAATAATTAGGAAATTCAATATAACGAGTTACACCACTGCCTTTAAATCCGGTTTCTTTAGCAGCTTTGCCAAAGATTTTACCTGTTTGTATTTTTTTATTTTTCATTATTTGAAAATTAATACTGTTATTTAATTTTTATAGTTAGAAAGAAATTACTCAAAATGTAACTCACAAAAGTACCTTAGGGTAATAGTAAAAATGACCAGTATAAGACATAAAACAAACAGAATAAGTTTTTTATTTGATCTATTCATTGGAGAAAAGAAGATGTTTCGAACAAAATTTTGTTTAAAATCAAGGCATTTTTTATTTAACACCCCTTTAGAACTAATCTATAAAGGGCAAAATAAAAAAAATACTATCTTTACCGATCAAACGTTTATGAACTTAAGCTGCATTCTGGCAGCACTACATATATAATTATGGCATGTACAAGTTGTTCAACCTCAGATGGCGGCGCGCCTAAGGGTTGTAAAAATAATGGGAGTTGCGGCACCGATAGCTGCAATAAATTGACGGTTTTTGACTGGCTTTCGAACATGAGTCCGTCTAATGGAGAGGCGATTTTTGATTGTGTTGAGGTTCGTTTTAAAAACGGACGTAAGGAATTTTTTAGAAATTCAGAAAAATTAAGTTTAAGCATTGGCGATATTGTAGCAACTGTTGCATCGCCTGGTCATGATATTGGAATTGTTACTTTGACAGGAGAATTGGTTAAAATTCAAATGAAGAAAAAAGGAGTTAATCCAGATAGTAACGAAGTTCCAAAAATTTACAGAAAAGCATCTCAAAAAGATATCGATATCTGGTCTACAGCACGTGACCGCGAAGAACCAATGAAAGTTCGCGCACGTGAACTGGCAATTCAGCATAAATTGGAAATGAAAATTTCGGATATTGAATTTCAGGGAGACGGATCGAAAGCAACTTTTTATTACACAGCAAATGACAGAGTCGATTTTAGACTTTTAATTAAAGATTTTGCAAAAGAATTCAGCACCAGAGTCGAAATGAAACAAGTTGGTTTCCGTCAGGAAGCAGCTCGTTTGGGCGGTATTGGTTCTTGCGGACGTGAACTTTGCTGTTCAACATGGCTTACAGATTTTAGAAGTGTAAATACTTCGGCGGCACGTTATCAGCAATTATCACTTAATCCGCAAAAATTAGCCGGACAATGTGGTAAACTAAAATGCTGTCTAAACTATGAGTTAGATACTTACATGGACGCTTTGAAGGATTTTCCGGATTACGATACCAAACTCGTAACCGAAAAAGGTGATGCTGTCTGCCAAAAACAAGATATTTTTAAAGGATTAATGTGGTTTGCTTATACTAATAATTTTGCAAACTGGCACGTTTTAAAAATAGATCAGGTAAAAGAAATTATTGCCGAAAACAAACAAAAAAACAAAGTTTCTTCTTTAGAAGATTTTGCAATTGAAGTTACTTCAGAACCTGAAAAAGACTTCAACAATGCAATGGGGCAGGAAAGTTTAACACGTTTCGATCAGCCGAAAAGAAAGAAAAAACCAAACCGCAAGAAAAAGCAAAGTGCTGAAAGTGCGGTTGTTGCTGCGCCGGAAAAACCAAAACAGGCAAATAACAACAACAATAAACCAGCAGGCGGAAACCCAAATCCGCAGAATAAACAGAACCCCAATAAACCTAATCATAAGAACAAGCACAAAAATTCGAATAATTCAAACAATCCGAATAAGCAGAATTCAAATGATAATAAACCAGCTGAACCTAGAAAACCTATAATTATCACAAAAAATGAGAATAAAAAATAGCGGGATTCTTCTTTTGGCAGCGATACTTCTTTTTTCGTGCGATAAAAAAAGAGTATTCGATGAGTACAAATCTGTTGGAAGTGCCTGGCACAAAGACAGCGTTGTAACTTTTGACCTGCCAGTTTTAGATTCTACCAAAAAGTACAATTTGTTTGTAAATTTGAGAGATAACAACAATTATCCTTTCAATAATTTATTTTTAATTGTGGCTATTGAAACACCAAGCGGTTTTACAAAAGTTGACACTTTAGAATACCAAATGGCAAACCCGGACGGGACATTAATGGGGAACGGTTTTACTGATATTAAAGAAAGTAAACTGTACTACAAAGAAGATGTGAAGTTTAAAGGAAAGTACAAAGTCCATATCAAACAGGCTGTTAGAGAATCAGGGAAAATTCCCGGAGTTGAGGCTTTAGAGGGTATTACAGACGTAGGTTTTAGAATAGAACAAAAAGATTAGAAAAATAGTTATGGCTGCTAAAAAAAACAATCAAACAAATACCACGAAGGATATTAATTACTACAAAAAGAAGTTCTGGAGAATCTTCGCCTATTTCCTGTTAGGAATTCTGGCATTTTTCTTATTTGCTTCTTGGGGACTTTTCGGTTCAATGCCTTCTTTTGAAGATTTAGAAAACCCGGATTCTAATTTAGCTACCGAAGTTATTTCTTCGGATGGAGTTGTATTAGGTAAATATTTCAAAACCAATAGATCACAGCTTAAATATTCTGATCTTCCAAAAAATTTAGTAGAAGCTCTGGTTGCTACCGAAGACGCTCGTTTTTATGAACATTCAGGTATTGACGGTCGTGGAACTTTAAGAGCCGTTTTTAGTTTAGGTACAAACGGAGGAGCAAGTACATTGACACAACAGCTTGCAAAACAGTTGTTTCACGGAGAAGGTTCTCGTTTCCTGCCTTTCAGGATTCTGCAAAAAGTAAAAGAATGGATTATTGCCATTCGTTTAGAAAGACAATATACCAAGAATGAGATTTTAGCAATGTATTGCAACGTTTACGACTTTGGAAATTATTCCGTTGGAGTAAGCTCAGCAGCACAAACCTATTTCTCAAAAGAGCCAAAAGATTTAACAACCGACGAATCGGCTATGCTGGTTGGAATGTTCAAAAACTCTGGATTATACAACCCTATTAGAAATCCTGAAGGAGTAAAAAACCGTCGTAATGTGGTTTTGGGGCAGATGGTGAAAGCAAAAATGATTTCTGAAGCTGAAAAAGAAAGATTACAGGCTTTACCAATTGCATTAAAATTTAAATTAGAAAGCCATCGTGAAGGTACAGCAACTTATTTTAGAGAATATCTTCGTGATTACTTGAAAAAATGGGTAACTGAAAACAAGAAACCAGACGGATCTGATTATGATATTTATAAAGATGGTTTAAGAATTTACACAACCATTGATTCAAGAATGCAGTCTTATGCTGAAGAAGCAGTTTCTGCACACATGCAAAACTTGCAGCAGCAGTTTTTTATTGAACAAAAAAACAATAAAAATGCACCATTCGTAAATATTACGCAGGCAGAGACAGAAAGAATCATGATGCAGGCGATGAAAAACTCTGTACGCTGGGCTCAAATGAAAGACGCAGATAAAAGCGAAGATGATATTATTGCTTCTTTCAAAATAAAAACTAGAATGCGAGTGTTTACCTGGAAAGGAGAACGTGATACTGTTATGACACCTATGGATTCTATTCGTTATTACAAACACTTCCTGCAGTCAGGATTAATGGCGATGGAACCTCAAACAGGTAACATCAAAGCCTGGGTTGGAGGAATCAATTACAAATATTTCCAATACGATCACGTAGGTCAGGGAGCAAGACAAGTAGGATCTACTTTCAAACCTTTCGTATATGCTACTGCGATCGAAGAATTGAATATGTCTCCTTGCGACTCTATACTTGACGGACCTTTTATGATCCATAAAGGACGTCACCACGTAACAGAAGACTGGGAACCAAGAAACTCTGATTACAAATACAGAGGAATGGTTACTTTAAAACAAGCTTTGGCGGCTTCTATCAATACAGTTTCGGCTAAATTAATTGACAGAACAAGTCCTGAAGCAGTTGTAGAACTGACTAAAAAATTAGGAGTAAAAACAGAAATCCCGGTACAGCCTTCAATTGCTTTAGGAGCGGTAGATATTACGGTTGAAGACATGGTTGCGGCATATAGTACATTTGCAAACCAGGGAGTTTATGTAAAGCCACAGTTTTTAAGCAGAATTGAGAACAAAAGCGGCGAGGTTATTTACGAGCCAATTCCAGAGTCTCATGACGTTTTAAATAAAGATATTGCCTTTGCAGTAATCAAATTACTTCAAGGGGTAACAGAAAGTGGTTCTGGTGTGCGTTTACGTACGCAAGGCGGAGGAAGCGGAGACAATCGCTGGACAGGTTATCCGTATATGTTTAAAAATCCAATTGCTGGTAAAACCGGAACAACACAAAACCAATCAGACGGTTGGTTTATGGGAATGGTTCCAAACTTAGTAACTGGAGTATGGGTTGGATGCGAAGATCGTTCGGCACGTTTCAAAAGTTTAACTTACGGACAAGGAGCAACTGCAGCTTTACCAGTTTGGGGGTATTTTATGAAGAAATGCTATGAAGATAAAAACCTTCAGGTTTCTAAAGGAGAATTTGAACGTCCGGCAAATCTTTCTATAAAAGTAGACTGCTACCAAAGACCTGCTATTGTAAAAGATACGACACAGACTGAACAAAACACAGACGAATTCGAGTTGTAAAACTTAGAATTAGTTTTAAAATAGTAACATCCTTTTGTACTTTTCCGGATAAGGAAGATTGCAAAAGGATGTTTTTTTATGGTTCAATTTATTTTTTACGAAATCGTTATAATTTAATCTAAAAATCTTATTTTTATCAAAATTATACAGTAATAAAGATCATTTGTTATGATAACAAAAAAAGTTAATAATGTTCAGGAAGCTATTGCAGGAATCGAAACCGGAATGACAATTATGTTTGGCGGATTTGGTTTGTGCGGTATTCCAGAAAATACAATCGCTGCATTAGTAAATACTCAAATTTCAGATTTAACCTGTATTTCAAATAATGCAGGTGTAGATGATTTTGGTTTAGGTTTGCTTTTGCAGAAAAAACAAATCAAAAAAATGATTTCTTCGTATGTTGGAGAAAATGCCGAGTTCGAACGTCAGATGCTTTCTGGAGAACTGGAAGTTGAATTAACACCGCAGGGAACTTTGGCTGAACGCTGTCGTGCAGCTCAGGCAGGAATTCCGGCATTTTTTACGCCGGCTGGTTACGGAACCGAAGTTGCCGAAGGCAAAGAAGTACGTGAATTTAACGGCAAAATGCATATTATGGAAGAAGCTTTTAAAGCAGATTTTGCAATTGTAAAAGCATGGAAAGGCGACGAAGCCGGAAATCTTATTTTTAAAGGAACTGCAAGAAACTTTAATGCCTGCATGGCGGGAGCTGGAAAAATCACGATTGCCGAAGTTGAAGAATTGGTTCCTGTTGGAACTCTGGATCCAAATCAAATTCACATTCCCGGAATTATGGTACAGCGTATCTTTCAGGGAGAAAAATTTGAAAAAAGAATTGAACAGCGAACTGTAAGAACTAGAAATTAGATAATTGAGATAATGAGACAATTGGATAATTGTTTTTGAATTATCTAATCATCTAATTTCCAAATTGACACATTAGAAAATATGTTAACAAAAGAAGATATAGCAAAACGAATTGCAAAAGAAGTTAAAGACAGATACTTTGTGAATCTGGGTATTGGAATTCCTACTCTGGTTGCAAATTATGTCAGAGAAGATATTGCGGTCGAATTTCAAAGTGAAAACGGCGTTTTAGGAATGGGGCCTTTTCCTTTTGAAGGAGAAGAAGATGCCGATATTATTAATGCTGGTAAACAAACCATAACAACATTGCCGGGAGCAAGTTTCTTCGATTCGGCTTTTAGTTTTGGAATGATCCGCAGCCAAAAAGTAGATCTAACTATTTTGGGTGCAATGGAAGTTTCTGAAAACGGAGACATTGCCAATTGGAAGATTCCCGGAAAAATGGTAAAAGGAATGGGAGGCGCAATGGATTTGGTGGCTTCTGCCGAAAATATCATTGTGGCTATGATGCATGTTAATAAAGCAGGAGAATCTAAAATCCTAAAAAAATGCACTTTGCCATTAACTGGTGTAGGATGCGTAAAAAAGGTTGTAACTGAGCTCGCAGTTCTCGAAGTAACTGAAAAGGGTTTTAAGCTCTTAGAACGAGCGCCAGGTGTGTCTGTTGAGCATATTATTGCTTCAACTGAAGCAGATTTGATAATTGAAGGAGAAATTCCAGAAATGGATATCTAAATAAATAAGAATTTTACGAAAAAATTTAAAAGCCGGCATTAAGCCGGCTTTTTTTGTAAGAATAATTAAAATTCTGTCCATAAAACTGACTTATTTTTGAGTTTTGTGCTGTTTTTCAGTTGTTTAAATATTTAAACTATACAAAATTTCGCACTTTTATTTGAGAATTCCTTACAGTTTGTTAAATAAAAGTGAATTTAAAGTAAAAATTGTTGCATTTTATCGATTAACGGCAAATTTCATCGATTATCTAACAAAATTAAAATACTTTTATTTCAAATTTAAGTATTTACTTACTTTAATTGATTTGTTTGTAATTATTTAACCAAACTTAAAAACCCCCAATTATTATGGAAAAAAAATTACCAAGAATTATTACAGCAGCTTTACTAATTTTATCACTTTCTGCAGCTGCGCAGGTTACTGACAAAAGGATAAGCCAAAAAAATGTATCCGAAAACGGACAGCCTAGTTTAATTACCTTTAGCGATGTATCGACGTATAAAGGAACAGATTCTCAAAAAGTTTTTAAAGAGCAGCTTGGGCTAAAAGACAATCAGACTTTTAGAAAAGTAAAAACAGAAACTGATAAACAAGGTTACACGCATGAAAAATTTCAGTTGTATGAACAGGGAATTAAAGTAGAATTTGCCAATTATACATTACATTCTGAAAACGGAAGATTAGTTTCGATGAATGGAGAGTATTACAACATCGAAAATGTAAAACTTACTCCGGCTCTTTCTCCCCAGGAAGCTTTTAACAGAGCAGTTAGTCATACACACGCGTCTGAATATCTTTGGGATAAACCACAAGATGCGAAAGAAATTGGATATGAAAAACCTGTTGGTGAACTGGTTCTTCTGCCAGATATGGAACAACAGGGAGAAAAAAGAACGACAGACAATGTTCGTCTTGCTTACAAATTTGATATCTATGCAACAAAACCTTTAAGCAGAGGCGATTTGTATATAGATGCTCAAACAGGAAAAGCATTGTTTTACAATGCTGCAATTAAGCACTTAAACGATAATGTTCATGCAAGAAAAGTTTCATCTTCAAAAAGTGCTGATAAAGAAACGGCTTCTTCTTCTAAAAAAACAATTGTTGCCGCAAATGCAGAGACACGTTACAGTGGAACGCAGACTATTCAAACAACTTTAAGCGGCTCATCTTATATTTTATTAGATGGAACGCGCGGCAGTGGAATTCAAACCTATAATTCTGCAAGAACAGCAACTTATCCAACAACAAACTTTACCGATGCTGATAATAACTGGACAGCAGCAGAATATAATAATACCAATAAAGACAATGGAGCGCTCGACGCACATTGGGGTGCAGAAATGACCTATGATTATTGGTCTGCAGTACACGGCAGAAATAGTTATGACGATGCCGGAGCAAAAATTAAAAGTTATGTGCATTATAATTTAATTGCCGCAGGATATTCAAGTAATAACAATGCCTTCTGGAACGGAAGTGTTATGACATACGGCGACGGAAGCGGTACAGGCGGATTTGATATCTTGACTTCATTAGATGTTGCCGGACATGAAATTGGCCACGCAGTTTGTACGTATACAGCAAACTTGGCATATCAAAAAGAATCTGGAGCAATGAACGAAGCTTTCTCTGATATTTGGGCAGCTTGTATTGAATATCGCGCCGCGCCGACAAAGTCGACTTGGTTAGTAGGTGAAGATATTGAAAGAAGAAGCGGACACGTAGCTCTTCGTTCAATGAGTAACCCAAAATCAGAAGGTCAGCCGGATACTTATGGAGGAACAAATTGGATTAGTGTAAGCTGTACGCCGACAAGCAGCAATGATTATTGCGGTGTGCATACCAACTCTGGAGTTTTTAATCACTGGTTTTATATTTTATCTGTTGGAAAAACAGGAACTAATGATATTGGAAGTTCATACAACGTAACAGGTATTGGAATTGATAAAGCAGCTAAAATTGCATTTCGTTTAGAAGATGTTTATTTAACTTCAAACTCAACTTTTGCAAATGCAAGAACATCAGGAATTCAATCAGCTATTGATTTGTATGGAGCAGGTTCTGCAGAAGTTATCGCAACTACAAATGCATTTTATGCGATAGGAGTAGGTGCAGCATATTCTGGAACTACAGATACAGTAGCCCCATCGGCGCCAACAGGTTTGGCAGCTTCTGGAACAACCGGAACAACAACAAATTTGACATGGACAGCTTCAACAGATAATGTTGCCGTTACAGGATACGATATTTATCAGGGAACAACTTTAAAAGGTTCATCTACTACAACTTCATTCAATGTTACGGGATTAACAGCACTAACAACTTACAGCTTTACTGTAAAAGCTAAAGACGCTGCTGGAAATGTTTCTGCAGCAAGTAATGCGGTTAGCGTAACTACAACAGCAGCGACAGTATCATATTGTGCTTCTCAGGGAAACAGCACAGCTGATGAAAGAATAAGCAAAGTTGTTTTTGGAACAATCAATAATACGTCAACTGGAACAGCAGGATATGAAAATTATACTGCTATTTCTACAAATGCAGCAAGAGGAAGTGCTTATACAATCACTATAACTCCGGTTTGGACATCTACAACTTACAATGAAGGTTATGCAGTATTTATCGATTATAACCAAGATGGAGATTTTGCAGATTCTGGGGAAACAGTTTGGACAAAAGCAGCATCAAAAACTACTCCGGTAACAGGAACGATTACAATTCCGGCAACTGCAGTTTTAGGCGCAACAAGAATGAGAGTTTCTATGAAATATAATGCTGTTCCAACATCATGCGAAGGATTCTCTTATGGACAAGTTGAAGATTATACCATAAACATAACAGCTTCTGGAACGATCGAAGCAGAACCAATTGCTGCGGGAATTGTTGAAACTGAAACAAAAGGATTTGCATTGTATCCAAACCCTGTTGAAAGTGAGCTAAATGTTACTGTTTCAGAAGAAAATGCATATTCGTATAAAATTATTAATGCTCTTGGGCAGCAGCTTGGTTCTGGACAAGTTTCAGGCGCAATTGATGTAAGCAGATTAAGCACAGGGATTTATCTTATCGAATTGAATAATGGCAAAGAAAAAATAGTTAAGAAATTTGCTAAAAAATAAAAACAGAGATTAATAAATAGAAAACCTTAAAAGGTTTTTTACAGATTAACCCAAAAAAGAAAAACCGCTCTAAATTGAGCGGTTTTTAATTTATAAAACTTTGCGAAACGTTTTTAAGTGATTAAATCACAAACAAAACCTCGGCTATGATTATAATATAAACTTAGTTCAGTTTAAAAGAAGCTCCTAAGCTGAAAGTAACTTGATTGTTTAAATGATCGAATACATCTTTCTCCGTGCTGTATTTTGCAATTGGAAAACCAAGCTCTGTGAAAACACCAAATCCGTCAGTAAAAAAGTAACGACCTCCTACATGTCCGCCAAAGTTGCGTAAACCTAAACTTAAACCAGGATAAACGTCTAATTGTTTCACTCCAATCACACTGCTTAAATTAGCGTTAATTCTTGCTTTAGCATCAAAACGATCTTTAAATTCTGGTTTGTAATCGTTGTATGGAGTTGGGTCGTTGTGGTAAAAACCATTAAAATTATCTACTCCAAGCAAGTAATTGGCAACAAATCCAAAAGAGAAATTTTCTCCTAAACCAAAATCAACAGAACCTTGAATTCCTGAACCGCCATCTTGAAGATTAGCACCCACGTTTACTCTAATGTCGCCTTTACCTGTAAAAGCCTCTTGTGCCTGAATAAATCCAAATGATACTAAAAACAATAATGTGATGATAACTTTTTTCATAAACTTAAATATTAATTATTTTGCTGGTGCAAATTTAGTTTTTTACGGATTAATTCCTACCTTTTTCGTTAGAATACAATTCATTTAACGGATCGCTCTGCCAGAACTCTTTGGTATTCACGTCCATAATCGTCAACGGACCTTTGAAAGCGGCACCCGTATCAACATTCCAAACGCAGGCTTTGTTTACAGGAACGGTTTGTCCAATTCTTGTAACAGGAGTATGACCAATGTAGATTTCTTTATAAACGGTAAAACGCTTAGGATAATATAAATCGTCAGGTTTTAAATTTGGGTCTAATGCCAAAGCAGATTCCCAAAGTGTTCTGTCCCAGTAAAATAATTTCGGAAAATATTCCCAGACTACACCATTTAAATTAGTGAATCCGGCATGAACAAAAAGGCGGTTTTCATCATCAAGATAATAATCTTTCAGTGATTCAAAAAACGCTATATGTTCTTTTTTTCTTTCAGGAGATATTTTAGAATATCCTTCAACAGTGGCTTTTCCGCCATGTTTGTACCACATTTCTTCATCAAAATCCTCATGTCTGTTTTCCAGCCAGTCTAATGCCAGCTGATCATGATTTCCTCTAATGCAAATGCAGTTTTGTTTGGTTTTAAGGTCGATTAAAAAGTCAATAACTTCTGCCGACTGGCTCCAGCCGTCAACATAATCGCCTAAAAATATAAGAGTATCTTTTGTAGTAACTTCGGCTTTCTTCAATACTTGTTCAAGTGCGAGTAATCCTCCGTGTATGTCGCCTATAACAAATGTTCGCATTTTTAAATATTTCGGGTGTAACTACAAAAATAAGTAAAATGATTTGTTTGGATTCATTTAGTTGATAATCTTTAAAAATTGATACTATTTATAACTATTAGCAGCGTTCTTTTTATTGCTTTCCTTTTTAAATTTGCATAATGTCAGATGTGCCAACATATCGAAAAATTATCCATATCGACATGGATGCTTTTTATGCTTCGGTAGAGCAGATGGATAATCCTGCTTTGCGAGGAAAACCTTTGGCAGTTGGCGGTTCAGAAAACAGAGGAGTAGTTGCGGCGGCAAGTTACGAAGCCAGAAAGTTTGGTGTTCGAAGTGCCATAAGCGGTGTTTTGGCCAAAAAATATTGTCCTGAAATTATTTTTGTCCGCCCAAGATTCGACCGATACAAAGAAATTTCATCCAAAATTCATAAAATCTTTCATGAATATACCGATTTGGTCGAACCACTTTCGCTCGACGAAGCTTATCTCGATGTAACCCAAAATAAAAAAGGAAATCCAAGCGCCAGTTTATTGGCACAAGAAATCAGAACCCGAATTTTTAACGAAGTTGGATTAACCGCTTCTGCAGGTATATCGGTCAATAAATTTGTAGCTAAAATTGCCAGTGATATCAATAAACCAAACGGACAAAAAACGGTTAATCCAGATGAAATTATTCCTTTTTTAGAAGAACTGCCTATTAGAAAGTTTTACGGAGTTGGAAAAGTTACGACTGAAAAAATGTACCAGCTCGGAATTTTTACGGGCTCAGATCTTAAAAGCAAATCGTTGGAGTTTCTTGAAAAACACTTCGGTAAATCAGGTGCTTTTTATTACAGCGTGGTTCGGGGCATTCATAACAGCGAAGTTAAACCGCATCGGATAACTAAATCTGTTGCCGCAGAACATACTTTTGATGTCAATCTTTCTTCGGAAATTTTCATGCTCGAACAATTAGAAAGAATAGCTGTTTCGCTTGAAAAACGATTAAAGAGGCATAATGTTTCGGGAAAAACAGTGACTCTAAAAATAAAGTACAGCGATTTTACCCAGCAGACAAGAAGTAAAACACTTCCTTATTTTATTTCAGATAAAAGCTTGATTATGGAGATTGTAGAAGAACTGCTTTATCAGGAAAAAATGAAAAATTCGGTTCGGTTACTCGGAATTTCACTCAGTAATTTAAATACCGAAGAAAAAAAAGCAGTTGTAGTGCAATTGAAATTTGCTTTTTAATTCGTATAAATAAGGTTTAACGTAATCTAATTTGCAATTTTAGTGCTATCTTTGAGGGAAAAGTATTTCTAAAATTCATTTAAAATGAAAAAGAATAGCTCTGAAGATATAACAAACCGCACTTTGGTGCCAATCTTGGCCTTAGATCTTCATTATGAGTATTTAAATGAATTAAAAGCTGTTTTTGCCGATTTGAAAAAGGTTAATAAAATTGCTTCCCAATTTACCTGGAACGAAAAAGATCTCAAAATAGAAGAAAGAATCAAAGAAGAAGTAGTGCTTATTACTGATTTAGATTTGAAAATTGTCTTTGCATCAAACCGAATTAAAAGAATGACGGGATATCAGGAAGAAGAAGTTCTAGGAAAAACGCCTAAAATGTTTCAGGGGCCTGCAACTTCTAAATCTGTTTTAAAAGAAATTAAAGAAGCCATCCGGCTAAAAGTTCCGTTTAAAAAAACAATAGAAAACTATAAAAAAGACGGCAGGACTTATAAATGCAGTGTCGATGCCGCGCCGATTTATAATTTAAAAGGCAAAATTTCACATTTCATAGCATTTGAAAAAGAAGATAAAAGTGCTTAAGTTTAACCGCCAGGCACTAAGTTAATAGAAACAAAAAACCGCCCAAACAGGCGGTTTTGTATTTAAAGCTTAGCAGCTTAGAACCTCAGTACCTTAGCAACTAAAAAAAATTATAAATTTTCAAAGAAATCATTCCCTTTATCATCCGTGATAATGAAGGCAGGGAAGTCTTTAACAGTGATTTTACGGACTGCTTCCATTCCTAATTCTTCAAAATCAACCACTTCTACTTTTAAGATATTATCTTGTGCCAAAATAGCAGCAGGACCTCCAATAGAACCTAGATAGAATCCGCCATATTTGTTGCAGGCATCAGTAACTTGTTTCGTACGATTTCCTTTAGCAAGCATAACCATGCTTCCGCCATTTTTCTGGAATTCATCTACATAAACGTCCATACGTCCGGCTGTTGTAGGGCCGAAACTACCTGAAGCCATTCCTTCCGGAGTTTTTGCAGGACCAGCATAATATACCGGATGGTTTTTAAAGTATTCCGGCATTGGTTTTCCGGCGTCTAATAATTCTTTAATTTTTGCGTGAGCAATATCTCTGGCTACAATTACAGTTCCGTTTAGTTTTAAACGGGTTTTGATAGGATATTGAGATAGTTTAGCCAAAATATCCGCCATTGGCTGATCTAAGTCAACTTCAACCGGAGCTTCTAAATGTGGCGCCGTTTCTGGTAAAAACTGTTTTGGATTTACTTCTAACTGTTCAACGAAGATTCCGTCTTTTGTAATTTTTCCTTTGATGTTTCTATCTGCAGAGCAAGAAACCCCTAATCCAACCGGACAAGAAGCAGCGTGACGAGGTAAACGAATGACACGAACGTCGTGCGTGAAATATTTTCCTCCAAACTGAGCTCCAATTTCACTTTCCTGACAGATTTTCTGAACGCGTTCTTCCCATTCCAAATCACGAAATGCCTGACCAGCCATGTTTCCTGAAGTTGGCAGATGGTCATAATATCCGGCAGAAGCTTTTTTAACAGCACTTAGGTTCGCTTCCGCAGAAGTTCCTCCAATTACTAAAGCCAAATGATAAGGCGGACAAGCCGAAGTTCCTAAGTCTTTGATTTTGGCGCGGATAAATGCATCCATAGATTTATCGTTCAATAACGATTTTGTCTGTTGGTATAAGTATGTTTTATTTGCAGATCCGCCTCCTTTTGCCATAAAAAGGAATTCGTAAGAAGTTCCTTTTTTTGCATAAATATCAATTTGTGCCGGAAGATTCGATCCTGAGTTTTTCTCTTCAAACATCGAAATCGGAACAATCTGCGAATAACGTAAATTACGTTTTTGGTATGTATTGAAAATTCCTTTGCTTAACCATTCAGCATCATCAACACCTGTAAAGATGCTTTCGCCTTTTTTAGCCATTACAATTGCTGTTCCGGTATCCTGACAGCTTGGTAATTGACCTTCGGCAGCAACTGAAGCATTTTGAAGTAAATTGTAGGCAACAAAACGATCGTTATCTGTAGCCTCTGGGTCGTCAAGAATGTTTCTTAGTTTTTGTAAATGCGACGTTCTAAGCATGAACGAAACATCGGTTAAAGCTTCTTCAGCTAATAATTCTAAACCTTTTGGATCAACGGTTAAAACTTCACGTTCTCCAAATTTTTCAACTTTTACAAAATCAGAGGTGATTTTGCGGTACTGCGTATCATCCTTTAAAATTGGATAAGGATCTTGGTATATAAAATCAATCATTTCTTTGTTTTTTTACAAAGTTAGAAATTATTTACCTAAGAAAGAATTTGAATAAGACCTCTTAAAACAGTTTATTGCTGGTTGTGAAACTCGTTAAAAGTCATTTTCTTTTCGAAATAAGGTTTCTCTTTTGCCGAAAGCAACTTCTTTTTCCATTTGTCTCCTTTTAGTGAAAATGAAATGGAATCAGAGTAAGTTACAATGCCAGAGTCCTCAGAATCATCGTCTGAAGGCTCAAATGCAACAGTCTTGCAATAAAAGTTTTTAGGGTCTTTTCCGGTTTCATCACTTGCAAATTCAGTCCAGCTTCCCCAGCCGCTGTCAGACATTGAATACCATTGGTGAACAAGCTGAAGATCATTATTTTTTAAGTAATACAGGTAGTTGTCATGGGTATAACCGCAAGCCGGATATCCCGAAGTAATTTTTATAAAAGAAGAATTTTTATCTGATGAATCTGTTAAACCAAATGATCCGTACCATTCAGCGCCTTTTTCATATTGTTTGATTTCTACATTTGAAGAAGCAACTTTGGTTTTATTTTGATAAAAATCAAGTCTGAATTTAGAAGTTACAATACTGTCTTTATCTACTTCTTTCTCCATTAAGTTTGCCAGAATACGGCTGACATTTGCATTTTTCTCCTCAGAAAGAATAATAGTGTCAATATGCAGCGGAAGTTTTTCGGTTTCTTTTGCATTGGTTTCGGCAACTTCTGGAATTTCAATAGAATTAAAATCTGCTGTCTCCGTTTTTTTCTGTTCTTTTTGGCATGCAGCAAAAGTCATTATAATGAAAAGGTATTTTAACTTCATGTTTTAAATTGTTGGCAATTTGAACGAATTATATTTTTTATTTGTTAAATGAATAAAGAACAAAGAAGATGAATGCGACAATTACAAATCCAATAATTTCATTATCTTCTTTTGCAACTTCATTCATTGGTTTTTTTCCTCCATAATATACCCATTTAACACTATTTCCGATAAAGAGGCATATTAATTTTGATATTTCCCACATAGTTTAAAAAAACCAAGTAGCCACAAAAATCGCTGTAATAACACAGATAAGATCCACCAAAAGCATCGTCCCTAAAGCATAACGGGTATTTTTGATATTAACTGAGCCAAAATAAACTGCAATTACATAAAAAGTACTTTCGGCACTGCACTGGAAAATACTGCTTAATCTTGCCGTTAAAGAATCGGCTCCAAAAGTATTCATAGAGTCGATAAGGAAGCCGCGTGATCCTGCTGAACTAAACGGACGAAGCATTGCAACCGGTAATGCATTTGTGATTTCTTTGCTTACGCCCATATTAGAAAATACAAACGCAATTCCATCACTGATAATTTCGAATAAACCGCTGTTTCTGAATAAAGAGATAGCAACCAGCATTCCTAAGACATAAGGAAAAATAGTAACTCCGGTTTTAACACCATTATTGGCACCAACAACAAAAGTGTCAAAAACAGTTGTGTTGGCTTCGCTGAATTTCTTTTCATTTTTAAAAGAGAAAATCAAAGTAAAAGCAATAATAGCAATTAAGATTAATCCTGAAAGGTTAGAAGTGAAGTAATTTTTGCCAATTAAATCCAATTGGTTCACGTACATTAACAAGCCTACAATAGCAGCAATTAATCCCATTAAAACAATTAAAAGTGAGGCACTTTTAAAATTTATTTTTTGTTTGATACCCACAATTAAGAAAGCTGCTATTGTTCCGATGAAAGAAGTAATAATACAAGGCAGCATAACATCAGCAGGATTACTTGCGTTTGCAGCAGCACGATATCCAATAATTGAAGTAGCAATCAAAGTTAAACCTGATGCGTGCAGACACATAAACATAATCTGGGCGTCGCTGGCTTTGTCTTTATCGGGGTTTATTTCCTGTAAACTCTCCATGGCTTTAAGTCCAAATGGTGTTGCAGCCGAATCCAATCCTAAGAAATTTGCAGCAAAATTTAAAGTCATGTATGAGATTGACGGGTGATTTTTTGGAATACTTGGAAAAACCTTTACAAATACCGGACTCAATACTTTAGCCAGGTTTCCAGATGCGCCAGAAACAATTAAAAGTTCCATTAAGCCGCAGAAAAAAGCCAGGTAAGCAATCAATGGCAGAATTAAATCAACCAAAGTGCTTTTACAAGTCGGCAGTAAACCATCAGATTTCTGAAGTCCGCTGTAAATTTTTACAGTTTTGTTTTTATAAACATAAGTCGTGTCGGCATTAAGCGTGTCACGATTAATAATCATGGTTTGATCTGGAGCTTTTTTTATACTGTCTTTAATAAAAACAGGAAGCTGTTCGATATATTTTTCAGATACCAGAATTGGATCGTCTTTCTTTCCATTTAAAACAGAATCAATAGTATAAGTGTTGGCTGTAAATAAGCTCACAACAATAAAAACAATCGAAGAAATAAAAATAACTAACCAAAATCTGCTTAATACCATAATTCTATTTTTTTGTAAATGTAATTATTTAGCCAGAATATGCATAAAGATTTTATTTATTGAGACGGGAATTTGATAATTACGGCTTTGTATAATGTTTAAATATGCCGCCCCGCTGGGGCTTTTGTTATAATTGGCTTAATTTCTATAAATATATCGCTCTTCCAGAGCTTTATTACTATTTTGACAGCTCTGGAAGAGCGATATTTTTACAGCTTTAGAAAAAAATGCAAAAAAGCTCAAGCTGAGCGAAACATAATAATTGAGTTTTTTTAGAATAGTAGATTATTCAATAATAACTTTAGTTTCCAAATACTTCTCAAAAGACTTAATCCCTTCAAATAAAATTTCTTTTTTTGAATTTTCGGTTTCATTAAAAAATTCTGTTTCAATTTTGGCGTGGTCTTTTTTTATGGTTCGTTTCCATATTCCAATAACTTTTCCATTTTCTAGAATTATCGGTTTAAAGATGCCGTTATTGGTAAAAACCTTAGTTTGATGATCTGATAGAAAAGAAGCTTCTCTAGTTTTATATGAAATCAAAATTTCATCAAAGGCTGGAAGAAAGTGCACGCTTTCGCGGAAAGAATTCTCGTTAGATCCTTGACTTGTAAAGTAATACGTTTGATTGTTAATGTCAGCAGAACTTATTTGCAACTCAATTGCGTTAATGGCTTTTTTACAGATAGTTGGCGAAAAACCAGACCACCATGAGAAATCGAGTAAAGTTGCTGGACCGTGGCTTTCAAAATAACGCTTGGCCAATTTTGCTAAAGCTTCTTCTTTTGTAAAGTTCGTTTTTGGCTTTTTGACACGTTCTTCGAGCAAGGCATACGTGATTTGTTTGCCTTTCATTTTTCCATTGCAAACCAAACCATCAAGTTCTGCATGCATCATAATTGCTGCACTAAGAAAATCTTCTTTCGAAGTTCTCTTAATGTCAAGTTCCTGCATGATTTCATCTCTGGTTAAATGTGTATTTCCAGGTAGTAATTTTTCAATCGAATTAATTGTTTTGTCTAATTTCTTGATGTCAAAACCATATTTTTTAACAGCAGAAATTGTCATTTTTTGTACTTGAGGTCCAGAAAGATCCAGCATCCAGTAAATATCATCAGCCGAAACAAAATGCCAGGTCGGTCGTAAAATATGAGTCCGAATAATTTGTGCCGAGTTTATAGCTTCTTCAATTTCTTTTTCAGAAGCATCACATCTAGAACCAATTGCCCACTTTGCCATGGCATAATCCTGAGCCTGCATAGCACCCAAATGACGTACTATTTGCTGCGGAGAACATTGGTCTGTTTTGTAAAGTTTTTGTGAAACAAGCCGATGATGTGAAATTTCTTCGTATGTCATTTTATAAACTATTTAAAAACTGTAAGTTATGTTAGTTTACTTCAATATAAACTTTGTGTCTCTTAGCCTTTTTAGCTTTGTACCTCAAAAAACTATACATGAATTATTTCTTCATCAATCAGCAAATCTTCTCGGCGTAAACGAAGAAAAATCTGCGCTACGGCAATTGTATCTTTTTCACAATACGTAATAATTCGGTCAATATCTTTTTCTACATAATAAACATGTGCAACCTGACTGCCGTCGATATCGCCTTTTGGAGAAGGAACGCCTAGAATTTTGGTTAATAGTTTTAAAGACGTAAAATGCTTATAATCACCAAACTTCCATAATTCTAAAGTATCAAGGTGTGCAATTTCCCAGGGCTTTTTTCCAAATAGATTCAGTTTGTCGGGAATCGCAATTTGATTGATGATCATTCGGCGAGCCAGAAACGGAATGTCAAATTCTTTCGCATTATGTCCGCATAAAAGATGTTGAGGCTGATTAAAATGATTGTTCAGCAGGTTATTGAAATCTTTCAGGATCTTTTTTTCTTCTCCAAAAAAAGAAGTCACCCTAAAATTTCGAACATCGCTTTTGATTGTAAAATAGCCTACCGAAATACAAATAATCTTACCAAACTCAGCCCAAATTCCGGCACGGTCATAAAATTCTTCTGGTGTAAAATCGTCTTTTCGCTGATATTGTGTTTTAATATCCCAAAGTGATTTCATTTCTTCATCAAGCGAATTAAAGTTTTCTTCTTCCGGAACGGTTTCTATATCAAGAAATAAAATATTGTTTAGGTTTATTTTTTCAATCATAGTTTTATTTTGGTTTTGCCACGAATTCACAAATTTTCAATAATTTTTTATGCGATATAAATGTACACAATTTTGATTTTTATAGATTGTAGAGTTTTATAAAAAAGAATGAATTTTCTTATTGTAAGAAAATCAGTTATTCCAGAAAAATCAAAATTGAAGAGAATAGAAATAATTCGCGGCTGATATTCTTAAAACAAACTTTGTTGTTTACTTGGGCTTTCGTGTTCCAAAAGCCATTTTTTGCGTGATAATCCGCCGGCGTAACCTGTTAAAGAACCATTTGTGCCAATAACACGATGACAGGGAACTACAATCCAAAGCGGATTTTTTCCGTTTGCTGAAGCCACGGCCCGAATTGCTTTTATATCACCCAGCTTTTTGGTTTGATCCATATAACTTACCGTTTTTCCGTATGGAATTTCTAGTAATGATTTCCAGACTTTTTGTTGAAATTCGGTACCCTGAGGATTTAGTTTTAAGTCAAAATTGGTTCTTTTGCCTTCAAAGTATTCTTCAAGCTGCGAAACTGCATCTTTTAAAACTTTTGGAATTTTTTTTGAAACTTCGTTTGTTCCTACATCAGAAACAGAGATTGCTGCAATACCTGCTTCATCACCAACTATTTTGGTAATTCCTAAAGGCGAATTGATATATACTGTTTCCATAATTTAACCGTAAAGTTTTTACCGCATAGACACGATGGTTTCGCAAAGTTCGCAAAGTTTTTTAAACCATATAAGTTAGATCAGTAATTGTTTTGCTATGCAAAGTTTGGGAAGTCTCGATTAAATGAACTTACACAACTTATATCGTTTAATAATTTTTCAACTGAAATTGATAGTTTAGAATATTTTCAATTTTTTTGCCTGAAATAGTCTTTTTAATATTTGATTTCTCTGAACTGAATTGTGGTAAAATCAAGTTTTGTTCTTTTGCTTTTAGAGTATAATATTCCTCTCTTGTTGGATGAAAAGGAGCAACGGCATTAAAAACAGTGTTCCATTTTTCTTGGTTTATGATTGCTTCAATAACTCCAATGCAGTCATTTTGATGAATTAGATTTACTGGTGCATCTGGATTTTCGAGATTTTCTTTTCCCGCTAAAAACTTAACAGGATGACGATCTTTACCAATTAATCCGCCGAAACGCAAAATCGTAGTTTCGAAGTTTGGATTATTTTGAAGAATTTTTTCTGCTAAAAGCAATTGTTTTCCGCTTTCGGTTTCCGGATTAGGAATTGTTTCTTCGGTAATACTATCATTATCATCTCCATAAACAGAAGTTGAACTCACAAAAAGTATTTTCTGAATGGTTGATTTTTCTATAAATGGGATTAGGTTTTCGATTTTTTGTACAAAAACCATATTAGAATCTGAAGCAACCGCGCGTAACTTGGGTGGAATATCAATAATCAGGATTTCGCTTCCGGCTAGAAAATCAGTAAAGTTTTTAGAAACGCTGTCGCTTTCAACGGTAACCAAAAATGGATATATTCCAGCATCTTTTAATATTGAAAGTTTATTTTCAGAAGTTGTTGATCCGTTTACCGTATGTCCTTTTTCGATTAGTTTTTTTGCTAAAGGCAAACCCAGCCAGCCGCAACCCAATATACTTATTTGTTTCATTTTCTTTTTTGAGATTCAAAGAAACAAAGATACAAAGGTTCAGAGGTTTTTGCTTCACGCAGATTTTACAGATTTAAACAGATTTGAAAATCATTTTAATGCTTTTATCTATAGCTGAAATTTATAAAGTTAACGTAAATCGGACTTTATCTTTTCCTTTTGCGCCCATTCTGGTGTAAAATTTAATAGCTCTTTCGTTAAACTGAGGTGTCTGCCATTGTATGTTAACGCAGTTATTTTCGATCCCAATTTCTTTTAGCTTATCGATTAAAACTTCGCCAATCCCGAAACTGCGTGCTTCTTCTTCCAGAAATAAACAATCCATATACAGAAAATCGGCAGTGTTCCAGGTAGAAAAATCGAAAGTATAAGAAACATATCCTACAATTGTATTTTTTACTGCCACAACTAAACAATGTAGTTTTGGGTTTTCGCTAAATAAGGCTTTTTTCAAACCTTCTTCTTTGCCTTCCGGAGAATAGTCGGCCTTTTCGAAGTCGGCGTGTTTTTGGCATAAAATAACCAGTTTAGGTAAATCGGCGATTTCGCACTTTCTAATTAAATATTCCATTGAAGATTGATTTCGTTTTGTAAAAAGTTAATAAAATGCTGAAAATAATCAGGATAAGTTTCGTTTGCTCTGGTGGCGATAAAATGTTTACGTTTTAAGCCATTTTTACCCACTTTTACCGCTTTAATTGAATTATTCTTGATATGTGGCTGCAATGCCCATTTTGCCATTGACATAATGCCCATATCAGCTTTTACCATTTCAAGAGAAGCTTCTGTTAATGGAAGCGGTGTTATCTTTTTCGGACTTACTTTGGCTGGAGCCAAAAAATACTGATGAATTGTAACCGTTTCCATAGGAAGTGAATGAATAATTAAATGTTCATTTACAAAATCTTCGGCAACGACATACTTTTTGCCGGCCCACGGATGGTTTTCTGAAATCACCACTACTACTTCATCCTGAAATAATTCGGTGTATTTTATATGATGGTCTTTTATAGTGTCACTTACAATGGCAATGTCAATCGTGTTTTCTAAAAGTTTTTGCAGCGGAATATGAGTGGCTTCGGTAACAATCTTCAATTCAACATTTGGATATAAAAGGTGAAACTGCTTTAAAACCGATGGAAGCCAGTGATAACTGGAAAAACATTCTGTACTGATTCTAATTTCGCCATATTCTCCAAAAACCATTTGTTTGATCTGACTTTCGGTTTCGGTGAGTTTGTTTAGGATTTCATTTGCCAGTTCATAGATTTTTTCTCCGGCTTTGGTAAGAACCAGTTTTTTATTGGTTCTTAAAAAAATGGGCGTACCCAATTGATATTCTGCTTCTTTGAGCTGATGACTCAAAGCCGATTGTGTCAAGTGAAGTTTGTCAATAGCTTTTGTTATGCTTCCTTCTTCAACAATTGCTTTTATCAATTTTAAATGACGTATTTCCATTTTTAAAGTATTGCTACAACAAAGTAACAAAATTTTAAACTGGCTTTTACATGAAAAAAACTAATGCCGTTCATGAATTCTTTTCGTTTTTATGACATCTAATGATCTTCTACTTTTGAAAAAACAAATCATTAAAACATAATTAAAATGGAAACGCAAATTAAACATTACGAGAATAAGTTAGCTTTTGAAATGGATCCTTCAGATTTATTTGATGCCTTAAATAATGGCGAAAAAGTAATAGCACTGGATGCCAGAAAAGCGTTTGGATTTGAAGCAGAACATATTCCGAATGCGATTAACATTCCGCACCGCGAAATGTCGGCAGAAACAACAAAACATTTAGATAAAGATGTTTTGTATGTTACCTATTGCGATGGAATTGGCTGTAATGCTTCAACAAAAGGCGCTTTGAATATGACTAAATTAGGGTTTAAAGTAAAAGAGCTGATGGGCGGAATCGAGTGGTGGAAGTTCGACGGATATGCAACAGAAGGTTCCAAAGGAATTAAAACAGGTTTAAAAATTGAATGTGCCTGTTAAAAAAAAAGCAGACTTTGATTACAAAGTCTGCTTTTTTATTATTTTAAAAATACTTTATTACGGCTGCGTAACAGGCTGTATTAAACTGTCTTTTGCAATTACGGCGCTGTCCTTAACTGGTGCCGGCTGTACTGGCGGATTAACCGGAGCGGTATATCGTTTAATTTTCTGCTGAATTATTACGGCATCATTCAATACAAATGGAGTCGGCATCATCCAGTCGCTTCTCGGATTTACTTTAAGCAGAGGGTTTGTCATTAAATCGAAAGAACTTTCAATTAAATCCATATCAAAAATAGACGATTTGTTAATATAGAAATCCATAACAAGCGGTTCGTTGCCTACAACATAATAGCATAACAGGCGCATTCCGTCTCGTTCTAAACGATTTGTCTTTTTGCCCGAAGTAGATACACCATTTGCTTTGAAATTATAAAATGTCATTTTTGGATTAGCATAAATATCGTAACGGTTCACTTTTCTATTTGGCGTAATCTTGATTTTTAAATAGCGATTATTACCCACAACACTGTCTTTCAGGAAAGCAATAGTTGGTTTTGGAACATCAACAATTGGTGCTATGGAGCTGTATGTAAATCTTGTATTGTATTTACTTGCGATTGGCAGACTGTTGAGACCAACAACTTTTTGATTTTTCTGCCCTAAATACGTTTTAGTCCATTCATCAAGGTTTACATCATAAGTTGCCCAAACTGCCGAGTTGGTGTTGGCATTATAGATATATAACAAACTGTTAGATTTTGCCTTTCCGGGTTCATAGCTGGAATGAATTCCTGCATAAATAAAAAATCCGATGGAAATTGCAAAGAAAACCATAATCCAAGCACCTTTTTTAGCGAAAGTATTAAATATTGGCAGTAACAATCCGAAAAGAAGGACAGTTAGAATTGCACTTCCAAATAGTATTTTTAGACCTAAACCAATTGGAAACATTACAATAAACGGAGCGATAATAGCCAAAGCCGGAATACTGAAAAGTAAATTCATGCCTAAACTGTAATGCTGCGTAAAAACGAAGATTCCGAATAAAAGAATTCCAAAATATACCGGAATAATTAAGAATCCTGCTCCAGTTAAACTGTTTGCTAAAAAAGCATTAATAATAATCCAAAGCAGCAAAGGCGCTACGAAATGGGTCATTGTTATTTTTGCATCAGAAAAATGATGGTAAAAAGCAAAGCAGATGGCAATGCTTAAAGTTACAAACGCGCCAATGTAAGCATGTCCGTTGTAGGTAAATCCGTTTAAAAGATCCGAATACTGCGGATAAATCTCTAGAATAATTTTCCATCCTAAAAAGGTTACTAAACCAGCAATAATTACAGATCCTAAAAGCGGTACAAAGCCTTTGAATATTTCTCTTAATGAAATCATTCTTTTGGCTTTTCCAATGAACATAAAAAGGATTAAAAGACCAAAAGCGATAAGTGTCATTGGCATTACCCATGAAAAAGGATAACTTATGAAAGAAAAAGGTGCGTTGAAATAAACGTAATCTTCTGAATTTGGTGAAGTAATTTGGTTTAAGTCAGTATTTGCGAAGTATTTTAATAAAGGCATCAAATAAGAACCCTGATGCGCCAATGTCATTTTGTTTAAATGCTGAACATCGTCCTGCTGTGTGTGATAATTGTAATGTCCGTCGATAAAAGCAAAATTAAACCCCTGAATATTTCCCTGCTCTCTAAAAACAGTCAAATCAGTATCATTTGGAAGCATTTTGTAGATGCTGTACATCAATGAATTTGAAACCGGATAAGAAGGTTTTGCTTTGGTAAATTCTTTTACAAGTGCCTGATTTCCCTGATTGGTTTCCATCAGCATATAACTTGGTCCTGAAGTTCCCCTTGCTTCAAAGTTTAAAACCAAACCAACATCTTTTGCCCACGGATGTTTGTTTACAAAAAGTGCCGCGCCGTTTAAACCTAATTCTTCAGCATCTGAAAAAAGAATAATGATGTCGTTTTTCTGAGGTTCTTTGGCATATAAAAAAGCCCTGATTCCTTCTAATATTGTGGCAACCCCAGAGGCATCATCACTTGCACCTTTTGAAAAAGAATGCGGTGCACTATCATAATGAGAAAGTAATAATAGTGCTTTTGTATTGTTTGTTCCCTTTATTCGGGCAAGGATATTTTTAGATTTTACCAAAAGCCCTTTATCATTAAGAGTAAAACCTTCCTGAACACTTGTTTCTAATCCAATTCTGTTAAGCTCAAGTTTAAGATAATTAGCAACCAATTCATGATTAGTTGAACCTACATAATGAGGTTTTTGAGCTATAATTTCAACCTGATTTAAAGCTCTTTCGGTAGAAAAATCGGCGAGAGCTTCATCATTTTTTGAAATGTATTGAGGCATCATCGTGGCATATATAGCAGCTAACAATGCCAGAATGCAGATTATTGCGAGAATCGAGGTGGGGTTTTTTCTCATAGTAAATACATCTAAATTTCTTTTTTAACAAGCATATAATAATCATTGTCCAAAGACCTGTATCCCTGGTCGTACAGGAAATAGTAGGTATTGCCTGTTTTGGTCTGCAAGATATTAGTAAAGAAATCAAAATCAAAGCCTTTGTTAATCATTTTGTCCCTCGTTGCTTTTGATTTTCCATCAACATTCAGCTCCGATAAAATCCGATAATTTTTTCGTAGCTTATTATTTACATTCCGCATATAATTGTTGCTGTCTTTGTTTATTTTGTTATTATAAGCATTTCGGCAGCTGTCTGAACAAAACTTTTTATCTTCTCTGCCTACAAGTTTTTCAGAGCATTCAAGACACGTTCTCATTATTTTGTTTTGTTAATTTGATACAAATCTGTTCTTCTGTCTTTTAGAATTCGCACGCTTCCATGTTCATGAAGATTTTTCAATAAATTTAGATCAACATCAACAATCAAAGTCATTTCTGTATTTGGAGTAGCTTCTGCTTTAATTCCATTACTTGGAAAAGCAAAATCAGAAGGTGTAAAAACCGAAGCCTGTGCATATTGAATATCCATATTGTTTACTTTCGGAAGATTTCCAACACAGCCCGCAATCGCTACATAACATTCGTTTTCGATTGCACGCGCCTGAGAGCAGTGTTTTACACGAGTGTAAGCATTTTGAGTATCGGTCAAGAACGGAACAAATAAGATATTCATTCCTTCATCGGCCAATAATCTTGAAAGCTCAGGGAATTCGACATCATAACAAATTAAAATTCCAATTTTACCACAATCTGTATCGTAAGTTTTAAATTCAGATCCGCCTTTCATTCCCCAATGATGCACTTCATTTGGTGTGATGTGAATTTTATAATACATCTCAGAAGTTCCGTCTCTTTTGCATAAAAAACCAACATTATACAAGATACCGTTTTCAAGATGAGGCATACTTCCGGTTATGATATTGATATTGTATGAAATGGCAAATTCCTGAAAGCGTTTTCTAATGGGGTCAGAGTGTCTTGCTAATTCCCGAATCGCTTCGGCTTCAGATAAGTGATTAAAATCGGCCATTAAAGGTGCTGTGAAAAGTTCTGGGAAAAGAGCAAAGTCACTTCCATAGCCGGAAACAACATCAATAAAAAATTCAGCCTGTTCAAAAAGAGCTTCAACATTATTAAGCTGACGCATCTGCCATTGAATTAATCCTAAACGAATAATGCTTTTTTCAGAATTAATCAACTTTGGACTTTCATCATAATACACATTGTTCCATTCCAGAAGAACTGCAAATTCTTTAGATTCTTCGTCGCCTTCCAAATAATTTTTAATGATGCGTAATACATGGAAATCATTGCTCAATTGAAATGAAAGAACCGGATCATGAAGTTCCTTGTCTTTTACTTTCTCGATATAATTTCTTGGTGAAAGCTTTTTCGAATATTGATTGTAATTGGGAATCCTTCCTGCAAAAACAATCGCTTTTAAGTTCAGTTGTTCGCAAAGTTCTTTTCGGGCATCATAAAGACGTCGGCCCAAACGAAGTCCGCGGTAATTTGGATGAATGAAAACATCAATTCCGTACAAAATTTCACCGTCAGGGTTATGGGTCGAAAAAGTATAATCGCCAATGATTTGTCTGTAATTGTGTCTTTTGTCAACCAGTTTTTCATCGACAATAAGCGATAATGCTGAACCTACGACTACGCCGTCGACTAATATTACCAATTGTCCTTCGGGAAATATTGAGAGTAGTTTTTTGATGTCATTAGATCTCCAGTAGGAGTTTGCCATTTCTGGATACGATTCAACCATTGAATTTTTCAATTGTTTGTAATCTTCAAACGCAAGGTTTCGTAACTCAACTTTTTTAATTTCTGTCTGCATATATGTACGATTTATCTCAAATATAGCAAAAATAAATTCCATTTACAAACGCTTACAAATATTTACAACCGAAAGTAAATAGTTTGCAACCGAATATTTTAGCCGAGACAGCGCAATTTTGCATCGTTGAATTTGATCAACGAATTTTTATATGAACATTTAAATAGTATACGCCATGAATGCAATGAAAAACAGAGTACAATTAATTGGTAACGCAGGAAACGACCCAGAAGTTAAAACATTAGAAAGCGGTAAAAAGCTGGCACATTTGACAATTGCAACTAACGAAATTTACAGAAACGAGAAAGGCGATAAAGTAGAGCAGACGGAATGGCACCGAGTTACTGCGTGGGGCAAAACGGCAGAAATAATCGAAAAGTTTGTTGTAAAAGGAAAAGAGGTTGCAATCGACGGAAAGTTAACCCACAGAAGTTACGATGACAAAAACGGAGAAAAAAAGTATATAACCGAAGTTGTTGTAAACGAGATTTTATTGCTGTAAATACTCTTTGATTAAACGCCGCGTAAAGAAACAAACCCGACAGGTTTTTAAAACCTGTCGGGTTTAACTTTTGCGTTGAAATATTTTATAAAACTGAAGCGCCGTTTATATCAGTTGAAAGCACTTCGCTCATATAATCAAAAAATGGTCTCATGTTTTGAAATGCTTCTAAAGCTTTTTCAAGAAATTGCGGACTCAAAACTTCCTCATCCGTAAAACGTTTTATGATTAAAAACTGTTTGTAACGAAGTAAATCGATAGCTTCATGATCTGCATCAAAACCTTTTGGCGTTGTTTTGAGCTGTTCGCCTTGCATCGTTCCGAAATTATTTTTGAAGGTTTTTGAATTCAAAATCTCTCTAAATGACTCATGATCGTGGGCAAATTCACTTCTTATGCGTTTTAAGTCGGCAGCATTTGGTCCCCAAAAACCACCAATCAAAGAAGTGTTTCCTTTTTCGATATGAAAATAATAACCGCCGCGTCTTGCACTTGTAGCACGTTTATAACTGCCGCCCCAATAGGTTTTAAAAGGGGTTTTATCTTTAGAAAAACGAATATCGCGATAAATACTATACACACTTCTTTTGCCTGATTGTGTTTCGAATACATCGGTTTTAGAAAGTTCATGAAGAAGTGAGCCTGCAAAAGTTTCAATGTAATTGAGTTCTTTTAAATATTCTGCTTTATGTTCTTCAAACCACGGTTTATTATTGTTGTCTTTCAGCTGTACTAAAAAATCTAAACTCGATTTGGGAATAAGAATTTGGTTTTCCATAATTAAATTGAACCTTTTTATAATCAGAAGACGAATGTAAGTAAAATTAAAAACCCACCAGATTTCTTGGTGGGTTTTCTATATAGTTAAGCCGTTTTTTTAAATAAATCAAACATAGGACAACGTGAGCAGCGTTTCTTTTCGCTCTTTTTATATTTCTCACAGCAAGAAGATTTACAGTTTTCAATCTTCTTAATTTTATCAAGGATATCTTTATTCTTCTTTTTCTTTTTATCCTTTTTCTTGTCCTTGTCTTTGTCTTTCTTGCTCAAAATTCCTCTGTATTATAAAAACAGAGACAAATATAAACGAAAAAAGTTATTTTTAAGCGTTCTAAATAAACTTTAACTTTTTTATTTTGGATTTATAGCAATAGAGCTTGTAACTGTTAATTGCTGAATATCACGGTCAAACAAATAAAGTCCGCCTTTATCGTCTCCAATTAAGTTGATTTTATCCAAAATAGATTTAGCTGTAGCTTCTTCTTCAATTTGTTCAGAAACGTACCATTGCAAGAAATTATGTGTAGCATAGTCTTTTTCTTCAAAAGTAATATGTACTAATTCGTTGATAGATTTCGAAACAAAAAGTTCGTGATTGTAAAGCTCCTCAAACATTTCTTTGAAAGTTGTATAAGTTGTTTTTGGCGCTTTAAGATCTGTAACCTGAGCGTGGCCTCCGCGTTCGTTTACATACTTAACCAATTTAAGCATGTGTGCACGCTCTTCATCTGATTGAGTGTACATAAATTGAGCGATTCCCTCTAATCCTTGTACTTCAGCCCAACAAGCCATAGAAAGATAAGTTTGAGAAGATTCTGCTTCTATGCGGATTTGCTTGTTTAAAGCCGATTCAATATTTTTTGATAGCATAATGATGTCTTTTTTGTAAAATTAGAAAAAATAATCCAAACCATTTTTTACAAACCGCGAAAACATTAATGGGATTTTATAGGATCAAAAGAAGCAGGCTTTGAGAATACAGATTTGTTCATGATTGGATTTCCTGGTCCTTCGTTCGTAAATCCATCTGTAAATTTTCTCATAACGAGTTGTTTTAAAGCAGGATCATAATAACTTAAAATGTAAAAATCTTTTAGTCTTAATGTGTTTTGCAATATGATCGTATTATTGGTATTTAAGAAAAAGTATAAATTATCTATTGCTAAAGGATCCGGCTTTTCATTTTTTACAAAATCTAAATTTTTATTAAGCATAGAGTCAAAGTAAACCATTTTGCTTTGTGTACGCATGCCGGAAAAATTTAAAATTTCATCTGAGTTGTATAAATAATCAGTGTTTACGTATTCTATATAGCCTCCAAAAGTAATAAAACTGTTTTCTCCGTTTTTGGTAATAGAAATCCCTGCACTTAAGTTTGCTAAATTTTTAAGGAATTTTGCTGTGTTTTTTATTTCCTGAGGTCTGCTGTTATCTGTTTGAACTAGAAAAGGAGAGTTTTTAAACTGAATCGTATCATTTTTTGTCAGGGTAGTATTTTTAATGCTATTTCCAGAATCAAAATCTTTTATATCAAACAAAAATTCATCTTTATTTGCCGCTATCTGAAATAGCTTTTTATCGTAATAAAATGAGTTTGCTGTTTGAATTGGTTTTTGGGAAACAGGCAGATTGAAAAATTTCTCTTTTATATCTGAAGTTTCAATATTAAGATCGAAAACATGTGTTTTTTTTGAATTATAGTCTAATGTCAATATAATATGACCGTCAAGAACATACATTTTATTGATCGCAGCCGTTTTATCTATAGGATTAAAATCATTTAAATCCATTTTTTGGATGGGATAGTACCGAATAAGACTGCTAAATGATAAACTTTTTCCTCCTCCATTTTGAAAGACAAAAGAAGAAAAATCAAACATTTTTATTTCACAGTTTCCGTTGTCAAATTTATAAAGAAGAAGATGCTGCTGGGCTCTTTCTTTTGCCAGAAGATAAAAGGCATTGTCTTTTTGAAAAGAGGTTATAATGTATTCATGGTTATCCGGAAAATCAAAATTTAATGATCTGGAAGTTTTCATTTCTGGGAAATATTTGACAATACGTATATTTCTCAAATTTGCAGAAGCCCAATATAACAAAGGATTTTTGTCTTCTCCGATGCTGTAACCTATTAAGTTTCTGTTTGAGGCAAATTTTATAGAATCAGTAAACTGAGTTGTAAGGAACAACGACTTATTGTATTTTAAAATAGTCGTTTTTTTGTCATCAGATGCAAAAACATAAATGTCATGCGTTTTTACATCTTCGGCATTTATAATCTGCCCTTCATCTGATGGGTTATTCAGATTTAATGGAAACGAATTTAATACTGTTTGACCTATCAGTACTGATTTCGAAAGTAAAAGTGAGATAAGTAATAGCTTTTTCATGAGTTTTCAAACGTCAAATATCATTCCAAATTTAGCGAAATAAACTGTACGTAAATGCAATAGAATCATATCGCGATAATAGGGTTTGATTTGAACTTTAAAGAGATAAAAAAAGTCCTTAAGAAATCTCTTAAGGACTTGATTTTTAATTATCAAAAAGAATTATTTTACTTTAAAAGTAACTCTTCTAGCTAATCTTCTAGCTTCTTCTGAATCTTTTTGGATTGAAGTATCTGCACCAGCAGGAATAACGTTTAATCTTGAAGATGCAATTCCAGCTTTTTCAAAGATAGTTTTTACATTTTCTGCTCTTTGGTTTGAAAGTTTTTCATTGTATTCTGCTTTTCCAACCTGATCAGCATAACCAATAATGTCAAGAGATGCAGAAGGGTTTTTTCTTAAGTAAGTTAAAACCACATC
Organism: Flavobacterium johnsoniae UW101; assembly: GCF_000016645.1. Lineage (NCBI taxonomy): Bacteria > Pseudomonadati > Bacteroidota > Flavobacteriia > Flavobacteriales > Flavobacteriaceae > Flavobacterium > Flavobacterium johnsoniae. The sequence continues at coordinate 977,335 of NC_009441.1, read as the reverse complement.
GATTGCAGCAGTTGAGTTTTCGATAGGAGTTGCTTTGTTGAAATCAAAATAAACGCTGTAATATTTATCGTTTATTAATTCTTTTACAACATCTTTATCGTTTACAACAGTAGTGTTGTTAACTGGTTTTTCTACAACAACTTGTTTTGATGGTATATTCTTGATTTGGTTTTCAAGATCAGCAATTCTGTTATCGTAAGCACTAAGGTCTACATTTTCAGAAACTACAGTCCAGTCAGCATGTTTAGTGTTTTTACCTAAGTAAACGTTTAAACCAACTGTACCATTGAATATTAACCCAGAATAACCTCTGTTCCCAGCAAGATAAGCTCCATCAAAAGTATGATCCTGAGATGCATTTAAGATTGTAGAGAAATCTCCAGTTAAAGCTACTCGGTTAGATAATTTTATTTGTCCTGTTACACCAGCAATAAAGTTACCCATTTCATCTGCTCCTCTGAAGTTGTCACTTCTTAATTGAGCATAACCAAAACCTGCATGTCCTAATAAACCAAAAGTGTTAGTCCAGGTTTCAAAGTTCATGATACGGCCTAAGTTGGCAACAGCTTGTAAATCTACTCTATAGTATCTTGAATCAAAATCTATAGAACTGCTTTTTGCAGTAAAACTGTTGTATCCAAAATCAGCCTTCAAACCAAATTTGTTGTTAAACATGTAACGAACACCTAAATCACCAACCCATGGGCTTGGAGTAGCGGTAGTGTAACCTGCAGAGAATGGTCTTTGAGGTTTAGTTAATCCTCCCGCAAGTTCTACAGACCACTTGTTATAGCTATTTGCAGAGCTTTCTGTTTGTGCATTTACATGAATTAACCCTAAAGCAAACGCCAGAGTAATAACAATTTTTTTCATTGTAATATGAGTTTTAAAATTTTCCCCAAACCAACGAATTTATTACTGCTTAAGACGTCCCCTAAAAGGTATTAGAGTATCAAAATAAGGTAAATTTGTAAGATTAAAACTATTTTGTATTCATAACCTCCTGAAAGAAATCTACAAACTGTCCTACATGCAAACCGTCCATCAATCCATGGTGAACGTGTACAGACATTGCGATTGTGCGTTTTCCAGATTCAGAAACAATCATTTTTCCGAATGAAATTTTAGGGCAGCTGTCCGGAAAAGTATAACTTCTGGCATGCGAAATAGAAGTGAAGTTTAACCACGGAATTGCCGAAAAATGAATCAGATTGTCATTATCAAAAGATCTTGTAAAAAGTCCGGTTGTATTTTGAATGCGTTCAATTTCTGCCAGAGCATTTTTTTCAAAGATTTTAAAATCAGGATTGTATTCGATTAAAGAAAATCCGAAAGTTCCGTCTGCACGGCCAATTGTTGCCGAAGCATCGATACGATCATTGATATAAATTTTGCCTTCTGAAATTCTGTATTTGAAATTTTCAACCGCATTTACGGCTGTTAAGGTTTTGTGTAAATAGAAAATGAAGAAAGAAGCATTTAATTCTTTTGCCGTTTCGTAAGCTTTTGTACAATCAATTTCGACAGTTACGCCAAAAAATGGTTCTTCCATTCGGCAGAAATGTTCAAAATGCTCTTTACGGTTCCAGTTTTCTAAGTCTAAAAGTGTTTTCATTATAATAAATTATGAACCACCTCAGTAATTTTTTCAAATGAACTAAAGTGTTTGTGTTCAACTTTGTGATTGATTTTTTCGTGTTCCCAAGTTGTGTGAAACGGAATATGAACAGCATAACCGCCAATTCCTAAAACAGGCAGTACATCTGATTTTAATGAATTGCCTATCATTAAAAACTCATTGGCCTGAATGTCTAAACGTCCCAGTAATTTTTGATAATCGATTTCCTGTTTGTCTGACATTACTTCGATATGGTGAAAATAATGACCTAAACCAGAGCGGTGCAATTTGCTGTGCTGGTCTTTTAAGTCGCCTTTTGTTGCTACGACCAATTTGTATTTTCCGTGTAAAGCCTGTAAGGTTTCTTCGATTCCGTCAAGAAGTTCGATTGGTTTTTCGAGTAATTCCTTTCCGTACTGAATAATCTTTTCAATTACTTCAACCGGAATCGTATTGTTTGAAATATTCATTGCGGCTTCGATCATCGAAAGAATATAGCCTTTAATTCCGTAACCGTACAAAGGCAGATTAGCAATTTCGATTTTGAATAATTCCTGCGAAATGCCCTGATGCGAAAGATAATCTTCCATCAAAGCGCAAAACTTATGTTCGGTTTCCTGAAAATAAGGTTCGTTTACAAATAAAGTATCATCGGCATCAAATGCGATTACTTTTAAGTTTGGTATTTTGGTTTTATGTAACATAAGTTTTTTGTTTCAAGTTTTGTTTGTTTCAGGTTTATTTTTCGCCACGACCCGAGCGATAGTGAACAGGCGAAGCAATTCACGAATTGCACTAATTTTTTTTAGCCACAGATTATTAAGATTAAAATGATTTTTTAAAATCTGCTCAATCTGCGTGAAACCTCGAATTGCACAAACTATCAGTGTAAATCAGTTTCATCCGTAAAATCAGTGGGCAAACTATTTAGAAAAAAGCCTTTTCAAAGAAATCGTTTTGTCGTAAAAAGTAATTCGGATTCCGAAAAGCAGAATGATTCCGCCGAAAACCATTTGTAAAGTTATTTGTTCTTCTAAAAACAACCAAGCCAAAATTGAAGTAATTACGGCCTGACTCAGTAAACTCAACGAAACTCGAGTTGCGCGCATATGCTGAGTCGCATAACTAATCGAAAGCCAGGCGCACAATTGGCAAATAACAGCTTGAAGGACGAGAACAAACCATCCCGTATTTGAAAATCCGGTAAAAGGTTCGTCCAGCGAATAACACAAAATTCCTAAATAAATACTTGAAGCCAATAAACTAATTGTCATAAATGATAAAACATCGACTGCAGAAAGCACATTTTTGCTTACCAACATATAAACGGAATATAGAATTCCGGATAAAACGGCAAATAGAAATGCTTTATCAAAGTTTAAATCGATGAAAAATTCAAAACCAACTAAGGTTATCATTCCTAATAAAGCGACAAATGTTCCTATCCAGAAATTTGCGGCAGGTTTTGCTTTCAGAAAAAAGAAAGAACCAACACCAACCCAAACCGGAGATAAATTAGTGAGCAGCGAAGCCTGAGTCGCGCTTGATTCCTGAATGGCGATATTCCAAACGGCTACATCTGATGCAAATAAAATACCGCAAAGCGCTGCTAAAAGTGTGAATTTTAATGTTGGAATTTTAAAATTGCCGCTCAACAGCACATAAGGCAAAAGCAGTGTGACGGCAAAAGCCATTCGGTAAAAAGCAGAGATTAATCCAGGCGTTAAACGTAATTTAACCAATATAGGGAAAATTGAGATGCAGAGTATACCGCAGATTAGAGCTAATCTTGGTTTTGTGATTTTCATTGTATTAATCGTGTATTATTTTTCAAAGATACTTTACAAAGTGAATACTTTGAATGCAAAAAGCGCGAATCAATTAAAAATGTTAATCGGTTCGCGCTTTTTTATGACAGAATTTAAAAATTATTCTTCTTTTTCTACAACTTCAATAGCTGGCGGAACTTCGGGTGTATCTTCACCTTTTAAATAACTCGGTAAATTTAATCCGGCCATATTGAATAAGTCATTCAATGGCGGAACTGTTTTCATCATTCCAGAAACAAAATTGGCTGTTGAACCGCCATTTTCGCCCTGACCATTTCCAGAATCCCAAACGGTAATTTTGTCAATTTTGATGTTTTTAACAGCTTCAACCTGAGTTTTAACCAATTCAGGAAGCTTCTCTAGTAATAAAAGCTGGAATGCTTTGCTTGGATCTCCGCCCGCAGCAGCTACAACATCTTTGTAACCTTCGGCTTGTTTGGTTAATATTTCGAAAAGACCTTTTGCTTCGGCTTCCATTTTAGCATAAATCGCATCGGCTTCACCTCGTGCATTTTCTCTGATAGTTTCGGCAGCAGCCTGAGCTTCGATAATGGCTCTTTGCTTAGCAATTTCGGCAGGAACTACAATGTTGGCAATTTGAGTAGAACGCTCTCTTTCAGAACGTGCAAGCTCGGCTTTTTGCTCAGCAACGTATGATTCTTCTAATGCTTTTGCCTGTTGTACTTTTTCGGCAGCTATTGCAACACGCAATGATTCTGCTTCTTTTTCTCTACGTAATGCTTCAGAATTAGCGATGGCAATTTTAGCCTCGTTCTCTCCCTGAATCGCAATTGCGTTTGCTTCAGAAGTTTTTACCCTTGTATCTCTCTGCGCTTCGGCTTTACCAATAGTTTCATCTCTTGATGCAGTAGCAATACTGATTTCTTTATCTTTTTGAGTAATCGCAATTTTTACGTCACGGTCTCTGTGTGTTTCTGCAATTTGAGTATCTTTTTCTCTATCGGCAAGAGCCTTACCAATTTCCCCGATTTTTTCCTGTTCGGCAACGCTGATTTTTGCTTCGTTAATAGCTTTTGCAGCGGCTTCTTTTCCTAAAGCTTCAATATATCCAGACTCGTCACGAATATCGGTAACGTTTACGTTGATTAATTTTAAACCAATTTTCTTTAATTCGCTGTCAACGTTTTTCGAAATATTATCAAGGAATTTGTCACGGTCTGAGTTGATTTCTTCAATTGTCATGGTTGCAATTACCAAACGTAACTGACCAAACAAAATATCTTTTGCCAGTTCCTGAACCTGCTCGTATGATAAACCTAACAATCTTTCGGCAGCAGTATTCATACTGTCTGATTCTGTAGAGATTGCAATGGTAAATCGGCAAGGAACATCTACTCTAATGTTCTGACGGCTCAGCGCATTAGTTAAATTAGCTTCGATTGAAAGCGGTTTTAAATCTAAAAATGCATAATCCTGAATTACCGGCCAGATAAAAGCACCGCCGCCGTGTACACATCGTGCTGAGGTTCCGCCTGTACGACCGTAAATAACTAAGATTTTGTCTGACGGACAACGCTTGTACCGCGATATTAATGCCGAAATTGTTACGAATAGAACGATTGCCGCAACTGCAATTAAAATAATTGGGTTCATTATGATTTGTGTTATATGGTTTCTACAATTAAAATGTTGTTTTCGATTTTGATAACTTTTACAGCTGCTCCAGACGGAATTTTGCTTTGTTCTGTCATCGCTTCTAATTCATGAAAAGAACCGTTTACGCTAATCATGATTTTGCCTTTTCCTGTTTTATTTTCGGGAATTGTTAAGTAAACTTCGGCGGTTTTATTAAGCGTATTAGTGATTTTAAAAGAATTGTCTTCTGCTAGTTTTTGTACTTGTTTGATAACGAAGAAAAACAAAAGCACAAATAAAACGCCAACAACAAGTGATAAAATAATGAGAAACCAGGTATGTTCGCCAATTGTAGAATAAAACGAAATTCCCGTCCAGCTGAAACCTAAAAGAAAATTGATAAGGTTTCGTAATGAAAAAAGCTGAAAATCACCATCGTGTGCATCTGCATGAAAATCAGTGTCGAAACCATCTGCAACATCAAGACCCGAAAAGGTAATAATGGTTTGAATAAGAAAAATTAAACTTGTTGGAATTGCGATATACCAAAAAGATTTAAGCAGTGTAGGCAAACTTTCTAATAGTTCCATAATTTTTAGTTTTTCGAATAGCTTTTGGTGCTAATATCTTACTTTTTATGAAAGAAAACTAATTTGTGTAAAATTTATATAAAAAAGGAATTATGAGAGAACTATCAATGAGGTTAAATATGCCGTTAGGCATTAAAGGTTGGTAGAAAAAAAAGATTAGCATCTATTCAGTGTGCCGTAGGTACGCAAGATATGTGTCGTACCTACGGCACGAAACCGAATTTTAAATTTAATATTCTACCAACCTTTAATGCCTAACGGCATAATTTACTGATTTTAAATTGCTGATAAAAGAGGATTAAATTGCCTCGAAAATTTCAGATATATTTTTCGTTTTGTAATGATTTTTAAATATGCCGTTAGGCATTAAAGGTTGGTAGAAAAAAATAGATTAGCATTGATTCAGCGTGCCGTAGGTACGCAAGATATTTATGTGTCGTACCTACGGCACGAAACCGAATTTTAAATTTAATATTCTACCAACCTTTAATGCCTAACGGCATAATTTACTGATTTTAAATTGCTGATAAAAGAGGATTAAATTGCCTCGAAAATTTCAGATATATTTTTCGTTTTGTAATGGTTTTTAAATATGCCGTTAGACATTAAAGGTTGATAGAAAAAAATAGATTAGGATCGATTCAGCGTGCCGTAGGTACGCAAGATATGTATCGTACCTACGGCACGAAACCGAATTTTAAATTTAATATTCTACCAACCTTTAATGCCTAACGGCATAATCTGCTGATTTTAAATTGATGATATAAAAGAGCATTAAATTGCCTCGAAAATTTCAGATATATATTACGTTTTGTAATGGTTGTTAAATATGCAGTTAGGCATTAAAGGTCGGTAGAAAAAAATAGATTAGCATTGATTTAGCGTGCCGTAGGTACGCAAGATATGTATCGTACCTAGGGCACGAAAATGAATTTTAAATTTAATATTCTGCCAACCTTTAATGCTTATGGCATAATTTGCTGATATAAAAGAGCATTAAATTGCCTCGAAAATTTCAGATATATATTACGTTTTGTAATGGTTGTTAAATATGCCGTTAGGCATTAAAGGTTGGTAGAAAAAAATAGATTAGCATCGATTTAGCGTGCCGTAGGTACGCAAGATATGTGTCGTACCTACGGCACGAAAACGAATTTTAAATTTCATGTTCTACCAACCTTTAATGCCTAACGGCATAATTTGCTGATTTTAATTGATAATATAAAAGAGGATTAAATTTGTTTTTGTGTGGTATTATGCGTTGAGCATTTTTTGGTAAGCCTTTTTGATTTCCATGTCTGAAAAAGGTTCAAGTGCTTCTGCCAGTTTGTTAATGGTTCTAATGCAATTAATCATTTTGATGCGAAGATCCATATAGTCGCCGACTTGGGTAACCAGAATTGCCTCAAAAATTTCGCACATGTGTTCTGGCTGCTCTCTAATTTCTTCCTCAAACCAAATCTCGGAAAGAAATTTTGCCATTGCTGTCATTACAGCTGTTTCTGTTGTTTGTTCATTTTCTTTTTGCATAATAGAAAATATTAAATACACGAATACCACGCGTTAGGTGTGCAAAACATTCCAAGGAATGATTTAGGTGGTTTCCCATACCTTCACCATGGCGTGGTATACGCTTATCTTTACTTAAAAATAGTTTTAAGGATTTCTCCTTGGTAATGTTTTGCAAGACAAACTTACAATTATAAACTTATATAAAAGTAAAAAACATGAGAAATTTCTCATGTTTTTAATATTTCGATTCTAGAAAGAACTTCTTAGTTTACTGTTGCTCCATTTGGTGCATCAGCATCTGGATTTACAAAAACCAGTTTTCCTTCGGCATTTGTTGTCATCAAGATCATTCCTTGACTTTCAACGCCGCGTAAAGCTCTTGGAGCAAGGTTTGCTAATACAGAAACACGTTTTCCGATGATTTCTTCTGGCGAAAAACTCTCTGCAATTCCCGAAACAATTGTACGAACATCAATTCCCGTATCTACTTTAAGAACCAAAAGTTTGTTTGCTTTTGGCATTTTTTCAGCCTCAAGAATAGTTCCTATACGAATATCCATTTTTGCAAAATCTTCAAACTGAATTAAATCTTTTTGTGGTTCTGCTTTTTGGTTTTCAGCAATATTTGCGGTTTTTGTCGCTTCCAATTTATCTATTTGTTTTTGTATTTCTTCGTCTTCTATTTTAGCGAAAAGCAATTCAGCTTCGCCAATTTTATGTCCGGCCGGAATTAAATCTGAGTTTTCAGAAATATCATTCCAACCCAATGTTTTATCAATAATGATGTCGTTTGCATCCTGATGTCTTTCTTTCAGGAACTTGCTAAACCCTTCAAAATGTTCTTTAAGATCACCTAAGTTCAGGATTTTAGACAATTTAGCAGCTGTAAAAGGTAAAAACGGTTCAGCCAAAACGCTCAACGCTGCAGCAATTTGCAATGCTACATACATTTGTGTTTTTACACGCTCTGGATTGTCTTTCATTACTTTCCAAGGTTCTTCATCTGCAAGGTATTTATTTCCTAAACGAGCAACATTCATCAATTCGCCCAGAGCTTCACGGAATCTGTAACGCTCAACCGAACTTGAAATCACGGCTGGATATGCTTTTAATTCAGCTAAAGTTTGTTCGTCGATTTCAGTAAATTCGTTTGGAGTCGGGATAACACCATCGTAATATTTGTTGGTTAAAACCACAACACGATTTACGAAGTTTCCAAAAATAGCAACCAATTCGTTGTTGTTTCTAGCTTGGAAATCTTTCCAGGTAAAATCGTTATCTTTTGTTTCAGGAGCGTTTGATGTTAACGCGTAACGTAAAACATCCTGCTTATCTGGAAATTCTTCTAAATATTCGTGTAACCAAACTGCCCAGTTTTTAGAAGTCGAAAGTTTGTTTCCTTCTAAATTTAAAAACTCATTTGCCGGAACGTTGTCTGGTAAAATGTAGCTTCCTTCAGCTTTTAGCATCGCTGGAAAAATGATACAGTGAAAAACAATATTGTCTTTCCCAATAAAGTGAACCAATTTGGTTTCTTCATCTTTCCAATATGGTTCCCAGTCTTTTCCTTCGCGTGCTGCCCATTCTTTCGTAGAAGAAATGTAACCAATAGGTGCATCAAACCAAACGTATAATTTTTTTCCTTCGGCACCTTCAACCGGAACGTCAATTCCCCAGTCAAGGTCACGTGTTACAGCACGAGGCTCAAGTCCGCCGTCGATCCAGGATTTTACTTGTCCGTAAACATTAGGTTTCCAGTCGTTTTTGTGACCTTCAAGAATCCATTTTGTTAAGAAATCAGAATATCTATCTAAAGGTAAAAACCAGTGTTTTGTTTCTTTTAAAATTGGAGTTTCTCCTGTAATTGTCGATTTTGGGTTGATCAAATCAGTCGCGTTCAAAGTCGATCCGCATTTTTCGCACTGATCGCCATAAGCTTCCGGATTGTCGCATTTTGGGCAAGTTCCAACCACAAAACGGTCTGCTAAAAACTGATTTGCTTTTGCATCGTACAATTGCTCTGTAACTTCTTCAATAAAATCGCCTTTATCATACAAAGTTCTAAAGAATTCTGAAGCCGTATCATGATGAATTTTTGCCGAAGTTCTAGAGTAATTGTTGAATGAAATTCCGAAATCAGCAAATGATTTACGAATAATTCCATCATATTTATCAATAACTTCTTGTGGCGTAACTCCTTCTTTTTTTGCTTTCATTGAAATTGCAACGCCGTGTTCATCGCTTCCGCAAATAAATGCTACATCTTTTCCCTGCAATCTTAAATATCTCGAATATATATCTGCAGGCACGTAAACCCCCGCCAAATGCCCAATGTGGATTGGTCCATTTGTGTAAGGTAATGCCGCCGTGATTGTATATCTCTTTGGATTCTGTGTCATAACTCAATTTTATTGAGTGCAAAAATAAGGAATAGAATTGAGATTTTTAAGTTTCATGGAGATTCAGGACGAAAAGGACTTTTAATATGGATCGTTCCTACGGAACTTTTGTTTCTATCCGCATTTTTTCAACGGATTAAAATCCGTTGCTACAATATAATTCGAGCCAATGGCTCTTTACATAAAAGTTCCGTAGGAACAATTTGTTTTGTAGCAACGGATTTTAATCCGTTGAAAATGAACCATTGTCAAAATAAGAGTTCCGTAGGAACGATTCATATAAATTTATCAATCTTTGCGGGACTTCGACTTCGCTCAGTCTGACAATCGAATAAAATCTTCGTATATAGCTGTCGGTAAACCCATAAAATAGAACCAGTTTAAACTAGCCTTACAAGCAAAATCTTCAAGATTTATTTCGCAATCTTTGCATTCGAAAAAAAACAAAAAAACAAGTTTATGAGCAAGACAAAACTAATCATCAATAAAAATGGATCAATTAAAATTGAAGGTGATTTCGAAATCATGGATCCGGAAGGAGCGCTTTACGGTTTACAAGGAAGATCTGCACTTGGACTTTGCCGCTGCGGATTATCTGCAAACAAACCATTTTGCGATGGCGGACACAGAAACAACTTCGAACACGATTCTGTTGCATTCGATTTACCACCAATGAAAACAAACTAAGAAATTCTATTTCTAAGTTTAGATATAAAAAAAGCTGCATTTCTGGATGCAGCTTTTTTTATTTAGATGTAAAGTTCACCTTTCATTGTAATTATTGATGAACCGCCTACTAAAATATCCTCTTCCCGATTCATAACTTCGATCATTGAGGCTTGTTTTAATTTTACACCTTGAAGAATTTTATATTCTTTTTCAGATTTGGTGAATTTCTTTTGAGTTAAAAAACCAATTAAAGGACCCGCTGCGGTTCCCGTTGCAGGATCTTCATTTATTCCGATTATGGGATTAAAAAATCTTGTTTCAACGATATGTTCCTGGCCTTCATCGGCAATTGTGAAACAATAAAATCCTTCAAAATTGTATTCTTTAGATATTTCGATTAAAAGTTGATTATCTGGTACAAAGCTGTTCAGTAATTGGCTGTTTTTTATAGGCACCATTGTGTGTGCTACTTCTGTTTTAACTACTGTTGGAACAAAAGCACTTACATCTAAATCCTCAATTTTTAAGCCCAGTGCTACTGCAATTTTATAGGTTGGAATTTCCTGTTTAATGACTGCCGATTTTTGATGCATTTGAACCACAGGATAAAAAGTAACCGGATCAAAGCTTACTGTTACAGGTATTGCCGAATGTTTCATGATTACAAAAGGCTCGCTTTCGTTTTGTTCCTCAAAAATGGGCATTCCTTTTAGCAAAGCACCGCAGACTGCGCCTAATAAATTATGTCCTGCACCGTCGATTTCGATTCCCGTTGGGGTAAATGAACGAACTACGAGTGCTTTTTCTCTTGTAGAATAATAGACAAAAGAGGTTTCAGAATAGCCAAATTCTTTAGAGATATCCTTATAGGTTTCTAATCTTAAATTTCCATCAGTAAAAACTACAGAAAGAGGGTTTCCTTTGTAACTTTCGTTTGAAAACACATCTAAAACGTAATATTCTAATGCTGTTCTTCCCTCCATATTTTCCTTTTTTATAGCTGAGCTTGTTTAGACGGAATAAAGTTACAGTTTAAAAAATATCAAAGCAACAACCTTTACAACATTCGTTTTCCTTCAGCGCTAAATTTTATTGCTTTTTCCAATCTTGCAATTCTGGTTTTTTCTTGTTTGGCGCTCATAATCACATGTATTATTACTTTTCTGTATGATGGCGCCTGACTGCTAAAATATTCCCAAGCTGTTTTATGGGCTTTAAATTGTTTTTCAAGTTCGGGATCAAGAACGTAAGCTTCGTTTTCATGCGAGTAAATTTTGGATCTTTCTTCAGATCTTAATTCAAAAGCTTTTATGCCTTCTTCTTTCATCAATCCGGCTTTTGTGAGTGCTTCTACTTTTTTAATGTTGATGGCGCTCCAGATACTTGATTTTTTTCTTGGAGTAAAACGTATCGAATAACTTTCTTCGTCAATAGATCTTCGAACACCATCGATCCAGCCAAAACAAAGCGCCTGATCTACAGATTCTGACCAGGACATAGACGGCTTTTTGCTGTTCACCTTATAAAAACCTACTAACAGTTCGGTTTCTTTTTTATAATGCTTTTCCAGCCATTCTCTAAATTTTTCTTGAGTTGCGAAGAAAGTCGGGTTCATTTTTTAAGTTTTATTATTCATTTAATTCTTTCCAGCAAACGTCAATTTCCCGTTTAACTTCTTTCTGTAATTGGGGAAGTTCATTTTCAATCCAATGTTTACTTTCTTTAGTTAAATAATATTGGTTTTCGTTGAGTTTGTATTTCATCGCGCCATGAATTATTTCAATCATTTCATCAGTTTCAGATGTTCCGTTGGCAAAATTAGGCGCAATTAAATATCTCAGAAGTTCTTTTTCGTATTGTGGTTTGTAATACAAAATATAACTGACTATTGGCAGATAGAAATAAAAATAGCTGTTGGTGTTAGAGGCGTATTGTATTTTATGAAATTCAGAAATCAAATTATTCCATTCAAAATCTGTTGTTCTTGAATTGAATTCTGTCAGTAATTCAAAGGTTTTTTTCGCACTCGGAACAATTTCTCCCATTCTTTTTAGACTAGAAAAAGCTTCTTCAAACTCAATATTTTCAGATTTGTTTTTGTTCCGGTTAAAAACTCCCATTTGTCTGTCTTTTTAATTTCGATTTCTTATAAAAATAACTGCCAAAATATATAATTAAAGGAACAAAGATATTGTATTGTTGTGGTTAGGTCTTCCATTGTTTAAAATAATAAAACCATAAAAACAATATGCAGTGTCTTTATGGTTTTATAAAAGTATAACAAATAAGAGAAATGAAAAATTTATTCGAAAACTACTTCTTTGTTGGTTTTTGCTATTTTAACAATATGATAAGGCTGTGTGATTACTGTTGCAAGGCCTCCTGAATTTAATCGTTCAACTTTAACTACTATGCGATTTTCAGTTTGGGTAATTCCGGTAATATCTATAGAGAAACCGCCGTAGTTACGTACTTCATCAATAACTGCAATAACAGTATATTTTTCAAAGTCAATATCGGTGCTAATGCTGTTTTGCCAAGGTTTAATATTGAGATCCAGTTTTACCAATAACTTGTTCCATTCTGACAGGTCTTTAATAACAAGATTTGCTTTTGGATTATTGTAATCTCCGTTAAAATAATCTGCATGATACAGATCTGTAAATTCTACTTTTGACGATGCCGAATCATCGTTACTGCAGCTTGTAAGCGTGAATAAAATACTCAAAATAAATAAAATCTGTTTCATAATTTTTTGGTTTTAGTTAACTAACATTTCTTGTTAAATGCTATTTATTAAACAGATGGGATTTATTTATATGGTTGCGTATTTCAATATTAAGTTTTTATTTGGTAACGTTTTAATAATATTTCCAGCCTGTTATATCATTTTTAACTGAGGCTTTACTTTTTCAAAAAAAGTAAGATAATCATTGGCATAATCGGGATTTGTAATTCTTGAAAAACCACAGTTTTCAAAACAAATCCTCAAATAGTTTATAAAAGTAGTATTGTGTTCTTCATGTAAAAAAGGAGCATCGATACTTTGCTTTGGTGTGATCTGGAGTGAATAGGGCAGACCACCGCAAATATTGTCTTTATGAAGATAATCTGAAGAAAGATCTAATGAAACAAAACCATCTTCTTTAAAACATTCCTGAAAAACTTCATGACTGTCTTCATCTGAAACATGAGAAACAAAATCGTCAAGACTTACTATCTGAATTGGATCAGCACGTTCCCAGATAAAATTTTCATTTGTATCGTAATCCCATTCAAAATTGCAGGCACCCACAATTTTATAAAACATTTTTAACGATGCCGGAATAAAACCAAATGGCTTCACCGATTTTTCGAGTTCGCCTAATAATTGATCTGTGTTTGAAAGCGGTTTTACTAACGGACGTTCAAAATTGAACTGAAAATTGGTTTTAAAAAGGTAATTTATATTGGTAAGTTCCTTATAAATAATATTAAGATTGTGTGCCGTTCTTTCGAATGTTTCGGTTAAAACGTTCTCAATATCTATAATGTTTTCCGGCAGAAAAGCATCATCACCTAATTTATATATGTCATTGTAAACGGTTTTTGTTTCTCCATTTAAATATCTTTCGTAAAATTTCATATTTAGCCTGATTAAACATGCATTTATTAAATGCAGATAATTAAAAATTGCTTTTGAGTATTAGTAAAAACTGAAGAAATAATCTTTTACATTCTCGTTATGGGAATGAAAAGCTATTTAATTATACAGATGTGATTTTTTTTTTAATGGTTGCGTGAAATTTTCTCTCAACTTTGCAAAACAAAACACTAAATACAAACTCAAATGGAATTCGGTAGAATTATAGTTTCAGAAACAGCAATGAAAAGTGAAAATCTGCAGGATGTTATTCACTCCAATATTTCGATAATCAACTTAATGCGCGAAGAAGGCGTAGACGACGAGCTTATTCACGAAGATGCGCTTACGAGTTACTATCTCGATTATTACTATTCGCAATATGCCGAAGGAAATTTTTCGCAGTTTGTTTACAACTCAGGCTGGAACAAAGAATTAAATGAACTTATTGAAGAGGGTCTGGCTTTAATTGGTGCTGAAAAACATTTAGAATTGTTTTTAGAACAAAGCAAGAAGGTTAGAATCATGAGCAATATTAAACTGGGAAAATTTCTGAAAGGGAAATTAGAAGGCATAAACCCGGTTCGTGATGCTTTAAATAACAACATTTTTTTTGAATTAGATGAAAATCTGGTTGAGCTGAATGCCAATTTCCTGAAAAATCATCCTGATTTTGAGGTGCTTGCTGTAGATGAAATCTTTGCTGTTTTGGAAGAATTTACAGGACATGAAATTAAAAGATCTTAAATTTTTAGGTTTAAGATTCTGAGATTGAAACAAAATTACGAATCAAATTCAATGGAGTTTTTGCGAATCTGTAATTTATAAGTGTATTTTTTTGATTTAATTTAAAAAGCTTAGCCAGAATATTTTATATTTGATAGCCCTAATTTTAAAATCAAAAACCAATGAAAATTAAAACCTACTTAATTCTCAGCGGCGCTTTTCTGTTTTTGTTCTCCTGCGGGAAGAATGAAAAACAGCTTATTGAAGAAAACGCCCCATCGTTAGCAGTTCAGTCTGAAAGCCCCAAAGCAGTCGAAAAGCTAATCTTTAAAAAAAGCGAATACATTATCCCATCAGATGAACTAGATTTGAGTCTGCTCAAGAAAGCAGCAGAAAATTTAAACATCAGATATGCTTCCATTAAAACCGAAGATGTAAGTTCGATTCGTTATAATGATAATGTTACTTTTTTCGTTATTTCAATTATCAATAAATCTGAAAAAGCAAAATCAAATGAAGAAGATTTAGGTAATTACTACCAGAGAAAGTATCTTTTTGTTAATAACGAAGACGGAAAAATCCTGGCAGAAGAAAACGATAAAAATCTTGGTTATTATGAAAATGATGGTTTAAGAGCTGCCAAAACTTATGTTTTAAAAGATTTACTGCAATTAAACGATACAACCCGTGCAATTGCTTTGACTACAGAAGTATATTCGAACAGCAGGGTTGTAATGTATTCTGAAGAAAAATTTACTATTATATCTTTCGACGGAAAAAAAATGAAGAAGGTTTTATATGAATATCCAATTCGATCTGCAAATGGAGATTCAAACGGAGGAGGAACTTATCAAATAGAAACCCTAGAAGCCGGAATTAGTATTTCAGACACGCAGACAAACGGTTTTTACGACTTAATGGTTTCTAAAATCTTTACTTACGAAGATGCTGTTGAGGCAGATGTAGAAAATGATATTCAGCAAAAAAGCGATTTAAAAGTCAAAAAAGAATTTCAGAGATTAAAATTTGATGGTAAAACCTATTCATTTCATAAAGACGATCGAAGCCGATTTTTATAAGTTCGTATTTCATTAAAACTAAAAAATGTTTAAAAAGATCCTTTTTGCCTTATTCATCTGTCCTGTTTTTCTGCTGGCTCAGGAAAAAGAAAAAGAGGTATCTGATAATGTTACCCGATATTTTTATTACGATAAAGTAGTTTCGGTTGCGATTTGGTATGGAGCAGATAAAAAACCGGATAGCTCGAAAACTTATTATTCGAACGGGAAACTAAATGAAGTTTTCTATTTTGATAAAGACGGATTAAAAGACGGCGATTGTTTTCAGTATAATAAACAGGGGGAAAAATTGGTAACGTGGAATTTTGCACACGGAAAAATGACCGGCAGGACAGATCATAAACTTCCGTTTAATAAAGATCGAGAAGAAACGGTAACCAAAGCCTTAAAAATGCTCACGGATATTAATACAAGAACCAATTTTAATCCAACAAAAATAAATGATCTTTACAATCGTGGTGTTTTAAGCATTAGTCTTGGCAATAATACTTTGGCGATTGAGGATTTAAAAAAGGTTGAATATGCGATTGATAAAGATCCGAAAAATAAAAAATTAGTATTTTCAGATTCGGCTCAAAAAAAGGCAGCTATTTTTCGCAGTAAGCTTTATGACCGAATGGCAAGTATTTACGCAGCGCTTGAAATGGAAGGGTTTGCTCTAAATTATTATCATAAAGCAATTAAGAACGCGCCCAATGATTATCGCATTTTATATAATTTCGCAACATTGTTGCAAAATAGGAAAATGAATGATTTGGCGCGTTATTATTTAGAGAAAATTGTAATCGAAAAACCAGACCATGCCCACGCATACTGGGGACTTGCCAGATTATTGAGTGATGAAGGCGAGTATGAAAAAGCATTCGAAAATATCCAGAAAGCGTTTCAATACGAAAAGCAGATTATTGAAAGAACAGCTGCTTACGGAGGAAGAGATTTAAAAACAACCAGAGGATTAATTTATCATAAACTGGGAGAATCCAAAAAGGGAATTGCCGATTTGAAAGCTGCATTAGAAATGGATAAAAACAATTCGTATGCAATGAAAAATCTCGGCATAATTTATCTGGATCAGAAAAAGTATGACGATGCCTGCGAATTATTTCAAAAAGCAAAAGACCTCAATTATACTTTAGCTTACGACGAATTTGATTTGGACGCACTTTTAGAAGATGCGTGTAATAAACGCCAGCCGGAAAAAGAAGTTAAAATCAAACCGTATGTTTTTCCAAATCCGGCTCAAACCACAATTACAGTTGAGAATCTTAATTCAAAAAACTTTGATTTTGAGTTTTTTAATTTTGAATCAAAATCGGTTTTAAAAGGAAAAACCAGCGACGGAACAATAAACATCCTCGGACTTGATTCCGGGTTTTATATTTTAAAAACTACTATTGGAGAAACTGTAGAAACTTTTAAAGTCATAAAAGAATAGGTTTACAAGATGTTTTATTGAAAAGATATGTCACCCCGCTGGGGCTTTGAGCAATATGGTGTTTTAATTTCTATAAATATTATACCCCTCTGGGGCTTTTTTATCAATAGAATAATGATTTAGAAAGAGAAGAAGATGCTCCGCAGGAGCTAAATATTTATAGCAATTTGTTTTGAGCGGTTAGTTAAGCTCCATCGGAGCGATAGATTTTATACCATTAAGCATTTTAAAGAATACTATGATTTAATTTCTATAAATATTCCGTCTTTTTTAAGATTTATTTATCTCAAAACTTAAAAAACTCCCCTCGCATCTTTGCAAAACCTTCGCATATCTCTGCTTAATTCCCGAAATAACTTTAGACTAAACTTTGTAGGTAATCTTAGCAAACATTTCCTTAAATTTGCTTCCGTTATAAAAAAATACAATAGTTATAAAAATCAAGCTATGTTACAAATCGCATTTATTAGAGAAAATCAGGAGAAAGTAATCAAGGCTTTAGCAAAACGTAATATCGATGCTAAAAGCGTTGTTGAAGAGGTGGTGCAATTAGACGAGAATCGTCGTGCAGCTCAAGTGGAATTAGATAATACTTTAGCTGAATCTAATAAATTGTCCAAAGATATAGGCGAATTAATGAAAGCAGGAGAGAAAGTTAAAGCAGCGATCTTAAAAGAAAAAACGGTTTCATTAAAAGAAAAAAGCAAAGAACTTGGCGAAAAAGCAGAAGCTTTAGCAGTTGAGTTAACAAATAAATTATACACACTTCCAAATCTTCCGGCTGATATTGTTCCTGAAGGAAAAACTCCAGATGACAATTTGAATGTTTTTGAAGAAGGTGAGATTCCGGTTTTACACGAAGGCGCACAGCCGCACTGGGAATTGGTAAAGAAATACGATATCATCGATTTTGAATTGGGTGTAAAAATTACGGGTGCAGGTTTTCCTGTTTACAAAGGAAAAGGAGCTCGTTTACAGCGTGCTTTAATCAACTATTTTTTAGATAAAAATACAGCTGCAGGATACAACGAAGTTCAGGTGCCGCATTTGGTAAACGAAGCTTCAGGTTACGGAACCGGACAATTGCCAGATAAAGAAGGGCAGATGTACCACGCCGGAGTTGATGATTTATATTTAATTCCAACGGCTGAGGTTCCGGTTACGAACTTGTTCCGTGATGTTATTTTAAACGAAAGCGAACTGCCAATTTTACATACGGCTTATACGCCATGTTTCCGTCGTGAAGCTGGTTCTTATGGAGCACACGTTCGCGGATTAAACCGTTTACACCAATTTGACAAAGTAGAAATCGTACGTGTAGAGCATCCGGATAATTCATACGCAGCGCTTGACGGAATGGTGGAGCATGTTAAAAACATTCTTCAGGAATTGAAATTGCCATACAGAATTTTACGTCTTTGCGGAGGCGATATGGGTTTCACATCGGCATTGACGTATGATTTCGAAGTATTTTCTACAGCACAGGACCGCTGGTTAGAAATTAGTTCTGTTTCTAATTTCGAAACTTTTCAGGCAAATCGTTTGAAATTGCGTTTCAAAGATAAAGATGGTAAAAACCAATTAGCACATACATTAAACGGAAGTTCATTAGCATTGCCAAGAGTTTTAGCCGGAATTTTAGAAAATTACCAAACACCGGAAGGAATTGTAATTCCAGAAGTTTTACGTCCTTACTGCGGATTTGATATAATTGACTAACTTTAGTATATAGTTTACAGTCGCGGTCTCAGTTTTCAGTTTTCAGTCACAGTTTACAGTTTGACTGAAATGATTACTGAGACTGTAAACTGTGACTGAATACTGAACTAAAAATACCACATTAAAAAACAGAAATATGAAAAACCTCTTTATCTATATCTTTTTGTTGTGGTCTGGTCTTATGTTCTCACAAAACGAACAGTTAGCGAACAATTACTACGATAAAGGCGATTTTGAAAAAGCTAAGATGATCTACGAAGATCTTTTAAGAGGCTCGCCATCCAATACCCAATATTTTTTAAGAACGATAGATTGTTATCAGCAGTTACAGCAGTTTGATATAGCAGAGAAAACAATTCTGGAACGATACAACCGCTACAAACAAGGCGTTTTCTTGGTTGAATTGGGATACAATTATCAATTACAGAAGAACGAATCGAAAGCCAAAAGTTACTACGAACAGGCAATTGAAAAAATCAAAACCAATCCCAATGATGTTTACGGAGTTGGAAATGCATTTGAGAAAAAGGTTTTATTAGAATATGCTCTAAAATCCTATCAAACCGCAATGCAGGTGCAGCCGAATTATAATTTCAATTTTCAAATTGGAATGTTATACGGCCAGTTAGGTAAAACCGATTTGATGATTGATCTCTTGCTGACAGAATCGTATAACAATCAGCAGAATGCTAATTTGATCCAAATGCAGCTTTCTCGTTTTATGAATGGCGAAACCGATAATACGGCTTTTAAAGATGCGATGCGAAAAGCATTGATTTTAAGAACCCAGAAAGATCAGGATGTTTTTTGGAATCATTACTTAAGCTGGTTTTATGTGCAGCAGAAAGAATTTGGAAAAGCATTTATTCAGGAAAAAGCGATTTACAAACGCGAACCGGAATCTTTAATCAGCATTGTAAATTTGAGTCAGTTTGCATTGAATGAAGATGATACCGAAACAGCTTCTGAAATCCTGAATTTTATTCTTCAAAATACAAAAGATGTCGATTTGCTTATTAAAAGCAACGCAAGTTTAATACAGATTAAAATTGATAAAGCCCAGGAAAAAGAGTATCCGGCCATTACAAACGAACTGCAGCAATTATTGGTTACTTACGAAGTAACTCCTTTTACCTTATCTTTGCAATTAATTCAGGCTCATTTTTTGGCTTTTAATTTAAAAAAGACAGAAGAAGCCAAAACAGTTGTAAAGAAAGCTCTAACTTTAAATTTAAATGCTTATCAGCAGGCTGATGCCAAAATGGAGCTTGCAGATATTCTGCTTTTAGAAGAAAAGTACAATCAGGCGTTAATTTATTATTCGCAGATCCAGTTAGATTTAAAGAATGATGTCATGTCACACGAAGCTAGTTTAAAGGCTGCGAAAACCAGTTATTACAAAGGCGATTTTGAATGGGCATTAAAACAATTTAAAGAATTAAAATCGGCAAACACGCAATTAATTGCCAACGACGCTCTTGAATATTTCTTACTGATAAATGATAATACAGCTGCCGATTCGACACAAACAGCCTTAAAGGAGTTTGCAAAAGGCGATTTTTTACTTTATCAGAACAAAAAACCAGAGGCTATTACACAGTTTCAGAATATTTTAAAGAACTTTAAAGGTCAGGAAATAGAAGCTGTAACATTGTTGCGTTTAGGTAAAATATACGAAAGCCAAAAGGATTTTGCTTCGGCTTTAAGCCAATACCAGCAAATAATAGACAATCACAGCGACGGAATTTATGTAGACGAAGCGCTGTTTTTCTCAGCAGAAATTTACAACGACGAATTAAAAGACGTAGAAAAGGCCAAGCCTTTATATGAAAAGGTAATTTTTAACCATCAGGATAGTATTTACTTTGTTGATGCCAGAAAAAAATACCGGGAATTGAGAGGAGATAAGAATTTATAGTTTGGTTTAATTGGTTATTTGTTTAACCGTTTAACCGAATTAATGATTAAACAAATGAATTTAGTAATATGAGATGTTTATTTTAAGAGTCTAAGAAAAGAAAACTTAGAATCTTAGAATCTCAGAATCTTTTAAAAAACATGATTATTTTTAACGTTACCACCAATATACACGAAAGCGCGCACGATCAATGGTTAAAATGGATGCAGGAAAAGCACATACCGGAAATTTTGGCGACACAAAAATTTTCTTCGGCACGAATTGTAAAAGTTTTGGTTGAAGAAGAAATGGGCGGAGTTACTTATTCTGTACAATACACAACAGACAGTAAGGATACTTTAGAGAAATATTATCTGGAAGACCAGCCCAGATTTGATAAAGAAGCTTTAGAACTCTTTGCAGATAAAATGCTTTCTTTTAGAACAGAACTTGAGGTTGTTTCAGAACATTAATCAGTTCTAACTCTCGGTTTTCAGTTTTCAGAAAACAGAATTGCCTGCAGATTAAACAGATTATTTAGATTTAAAATTGTGATAATCGCGGCAAAAAAATATAAAGCTTTGAGTCTTTGTGCCATTATGGCAAAAAAAGTAAAATAAGCTTTGACCCTTCACAGCAAAAGAATACTTTTGCGCCCTCGTGGCAAAACAAGAATGATAAAATGGAAAAAGTAAAAGCCAAAAAACATTTAGGACAGCACTTTCTTAAAGACGAAAGCATTGCAAAAGCAATTGCCGATACTTTGAGTTTAAAGGGATACGATGAGGTTTTAGAAATAGGGCCTGGAATGGGTGTGCTTACTAAATATTTACTTGACAAACCTGTTAATACACGAGTAATTGAAATTGATACAGAATCTGTTGAGTATTTGGGTGTAAACTATCCAAAATTAAAAGATAAAATTATTTCAGAAGACTTTCTGAAATACAATATAAATCAGGTTTACGAAAACAAGCAGTTTGCTATAATTGGTAACTTCCCATATAACATTTCATCTCAAATTGTTTTTAGAACATTAGAATTTAGAGATCAGATTCCTGAATTTTCAGGAATGTTTCAAAAGGAAGTTGCAGAACGCATCTGCGAGAAAAAAGGATCAAAAACCTACGGAATCCTGTCTGTACTGGCACAGGCTTTCTATGATACTGAGTATTTGTTTACTGTAAGCGAAAATGTTTTTATTCCTCCGCCCAAGGTTAAGTCGGGTGTGATGAAAATGACCCGAAAGGAAGATTATAGTCTTCCGTGTGGTGAAAAGTTATTTTTTACGGTTGTAAAAACGGCTTTTCAGCAAAGACGAAAAACATTACGTAACAGTTTGAAAACATTAAATTTATCAGATAAACTGCGAGAAGACATTATCTTTGATAAACGTCCCGAACAGCTAAGTGTTGAGGAATTTATTGTTTTGACTCAAAAAATAGAAGCCGATGGAGTTCAAAGTTAGCAGAGAATTTATCCACCAATTAGAGGAACTAATCGTTAAGAAAAACGACAATGAACTTGAAGTTTTACTTAATGATCTTCACCACGCTGATATCGCCGAAATTCTTGAAGAATTAGATTTTGACGAAGCAACTTACATTTTCAAAGTTTTAGATAGTGATAAAACCGCTGAAATTCTTCTTGAATTAGAGGAAGACCTGCGTGAAAATATCTTAAGCCGACTTTCACCAAAAGAAATTGCCGAAGAGCTTGATGAACTTGAAACGAATGACGCGGCAGATATTATCGCAGAGCTTTCTCAGGAAATCAAAGCTGAGGTTATCTCTGAGATGGTCGATGTTGAACACGCCAAAGATATTGTCGAGTTATTACGCTATGACGAAAATACGGCGGGTGGTTTAATGGGGAAAGAGCTTGTAAAGGTCAATGAAAACTGGAACGTTTTGACCTGCGTAAAAGAAATGCGAATTCAGGCTGAAAATGTTTCAAGAGTACATTCTATTTATGTTGTTGATGATGAAAACCGTTTAAAAGGGAGACTTTCTCTTAAAGACTTGCTGACTTCTTCTACCAAAACCCAGATTGGTGAAGTTTATATACGAAAATTGAATTTTGTAAATGTTGATACTGAAGATGTAGAAGTTGCCCGTATCATGCAGAAATACGATTTAGAGGCAATTCCGGTTGTTGATGAACTGGGACGCCTGGTTGGAAGAATCACGATTGATGATATCGTAGACGTAATTAAAGAAGAAGCCGATAAAGATTACCAGTTAGCTGCGGGTATTACACAGGACATTGAAACAAATGACAGCGTTCTCGAATTAACAAAAGCGCGTCTGCCTTGGCTTTTAATAGGTATGGTGATAGAGATCGTAGCTTCTTTTGTTTTAAAAGATAATGAAACCGCTTTTCAAAAATATTCAACATTAATTATTTTTGTGCCTCTGCTTTCGGCAACAGCCGGAAATATTGGAGTTCAGGCATCGGCAATCGTAGTTCAGGGTTTGGCCAACGGAACTTTGAAAGAATTCAGTAAAAGTTATTTCAGCAAAGAAATTACCGTTTCGATGATTTCCGGAAGCATTATTTCATTGCTTTTGCTGGCCTATCATTCTCTTATGTACGGACAATATTTAGTGGGAATTGCTATTTCGATTTCTATGATTGTAGTTATTATGTTTGCTGCAACTTTAGGAACTTTAGTCCCGCTTTTTCTTCATAAAAATAAAATAGACCCCGCTATTGCAACAGGTCCTTTTATTACCACAACAAATGATGTTTTTGGTATCATGCTCTATTTTGGAGTAGCAAAAATGATTCTCGGCTTTTAGATTTTTGCCACAAATTGATCTCTTACAGTGATTTAAAATCTGTAAAATCTGCGTAATTTACACGCCGATAAAATCTGCTGTTTAGCAGCCAAAATAAATTAAAACCAAGCAGGATGAAAGTACACATTATAGGGGGAGGAAACCTTGGAGTTTCTATTGCCTTGGGAATTGCAAAATTTTCTAAAAACAATCAAGTAACTGTAACCAGAAGAAATATAGCCGCTATTCAATATTTAACGGAATACGGAATTACAGTTTCTAACGATAACAAACACAATATTCAGGAAGCTGATGTAGTGATCTTAACCATAAAACCGTATCAGGTTGATACAGTTTTGGCAGAGATCTTACCGGTAATTCAAAATAAAACAATTGCTTCTGCTGTAAGCGGTTTGTCTTTGGATATTCTTCAATCTAAGACAAATAACGAATATCCTGTTGTACGTATTATGCCAAACATTGCGGCACAGTTTGGAGAATCGGCAACTTGTATTTCTTTTCCTGAAAAATACAAAGAAAATGCGGCGCCAATTGTAGACTTATTTCAGGATTTGGGAACAGCTCCTGTAATCGACGAAAAATTAATGGATGCAGCAACAGTTTTAGGTGCATGTGGTACTGCATATGCTTTGCGTTATATTCGTGCCTCTATGCAGGCAGGAATCGAAATTGGGTTTGATTCAAACACCGCTCTCGCAATTGCTGCACAAACGGTAAAAGGAGCTGCAAAAATGCTTTTAGAAGAAAGAGTTCACCCAGAACAGTTAATTGACCGTGTAACAACGCCGCAAGGTTGTACAATTGTTGGTTTAAATGAAATGGAACACAATGGTTTCAGTTCGTCTTTAATTAAAGGAATCAAGACTTCTTTGAAACAAATCAAAGGCTAGTTTTAAAGAAATTCGAATATTTTTAAAATTCCAAATTCCAATTCTTTGTTGGAGTTTGGGATTTTTTGTTTGTAATATATTTGAGCATGTTTTCTCGCAACCCAAATGACATACTTTGTATGAAATGCTATTTTTTAATTAATTCTATATACTTTCTGTCACAATCAGAAAGCTTCGTGTAATAATTCATTGAATTGCCAGAATTTTGAATTGTAAGTGTATCTTTTACATAGCTGGCACTGATTCCAACAGGGATTTCTAAATCTTTTGAATCTGAAACAGAATCATTTTCTTCTTCATTACTGATGTCTCCTTCATATTCAGCCCATTTTATACCTTCTAAAACCAAATATTTTTCTCCATTTTGGTCTTTAAAAGTGGCGGTCCCTTTCAGTTCCCTGCTTTTTGTTTTTAAAAAATAAGAATACCCATTTTTAGTTTTAGTTATTTGCAAAGTAAGTCTGCATTCGCCAGAATCATTTTCTTCTGCTTTTGTTTCATAAGTACCTTCAACAGTTTCCTCATTATTTTTTACAGGAAGTACAATAGTATCTTTTGTAATTTTTGTTTCGATAACTTCAGATTCTTTTTTTGTATTACAGGCTGAAATTATTAAAACTGCAGAAATTGGTATGATAAGTTTATTTATAAAATTCATTTCAGGTATTTTTATTTGTTGTAAGAATATACCGCAAATATACGAAACCTGTAATTCCAGAAATGATTGAGGCAATAATAATTGCAATTTTAGAAAAAACAATAATTTCAGGATCTTTAAAAGCTAAAAGAGTTATAAAAATTGACATTGTAAAACCAATTCCACCCAGCATTCCCGCTCCTAATATGTGTGCCCATTTTAAGTTTTTTGGCAGGGCACATAATCCGGCACTTACTCCAATTGAAGAAAAAAGCAGAATGCCAAGAGGTTTTCCTATTACCAGACCTAAAATAATTCCGAATGCATTGGGATGATTTAAGCCAATATGCCAGTTTGATTCTATCGCAATGCAGGTATTGGCAATCGCAAAAAGAGGAAGAATAAAAAATGCAACAGGCTGATGTAAAAAATGCTGCAATTTGTATGAAGTAGATTTTTCGCCTCCGTCGCCAAATGGAATTACAAATGCCAAAATAACTCCTGTAATTGTAGCATGGATTCCGGAATTCAACATAAAATACCACATTATGACACCGCCAATTAAATACGGAATCAAATTATAGACTTTCATTCTGTTTAAAACAAATAGGAAAACCCAAATTCCTAATGCAATAGCAAGATTCACAAACCCAATTGAAGTAGTATAAAATACGGCAATAACTATTATGGCTCCCAAATCGTCAATTACTGCAAGTGCTGTTAAAAAGACTTTTAATGAAGCTGGGACTTTATCGCCTAAAAGCGATAATATTCCAATAGCAAAAGCAATATCCGTTGCCATAGGAATTCCGGCACCGTTTTGAGTTGAAGTTCCAAAATTTAGAGCAAGAAAGGTAGCCGCTGGAATAAGCATACCGCCAAAAGCGGCCATAATAGGCAGTGAAGCATTTTTGATATTTGATAACTCACCATGATAAATTTCACGTTCCAGTTCCAGACCAATCAATAAAAAGAAAATCGTCATCAATCCGTCATTAATCCAATGCGTGATCGAATGCCCTGCTAAATCTTTTTCCCAAAAAGCAATGTACCCAGCTGAATAAGATGAGTTAGCAGCCCACAACGAAATTACAGTGACAAATAATAATAGTAATCCGCCTGATTTTTCGTTTTCAAAGAAGGCTTTAAAAGTCTTGGTTAATTTCATTTTGGAAAGTTTGAGATGATTTAGAAATGACAGAATTTCTTTGAGGCTTGTATTTTCAAAGTTAAAAAAAAATCTGACCAATAAAAAGTTTCACTTCCATAGCGCAAATATTCCTGTTTTAAATGAGTAAAATCTTTTAACAGCGATGAAGGTTATAAGGAGACTTATATTGATACTCAGTTTAAATCCCGATACTACTTTTTACATTGAAGAAGTAGAAGACACTGCAGCAGACGGCATTTAAGGCTGTTTGGTCAGCCAGTTTCAAACTCCCGCTTATTTTGGTTTAACCGATTTTGAAATGCAGGAAGTTAATGGAAAACTTGTTGCAGGATTTATATCCTATAATGCTGATTATGTAAATAACAATTGGGAATATCCGCATGTTTTCCGTTCAATATCTTATCCTTTAGATTAAAAGATCTTAGAGAATTACTCGTATTTTTGCCTGACATTAAATTCAATTAAAATGAGTGTAAAAATTCTACATATAGACAGCAACCATCCGGTTCTGTGGAACCAGTTAGAAGAAGCAGGTTTTGAAAACCATGCCGATTTTAAATCTTCTAAAGAAGAAATTGAAGCTAAAATTCAGGATTATAATGGTATTGTAATTCGAAGCCGATTTAAAATTGATAAGACTTTTTTAGATAAAGCCGTAAATCTTCAGTTTATCGCCAGAGTTGGTGCAGGTTTAGAAAGTATTGACTGTGATTATGCCGAAACAAAAGGAATTCGTTTAATTGCTGCGCCCGAAGGAAACCGAAATGCAGTTGCTGAACATTCGCTTGGCGTAATCTTATCGCTTTTTAATAATTTAAATCAGGCCGATGCCGAAGTGAAAGCCGGACAATGGAATCGCGAAAGTAACCGCGGCCACGAACTGGACTTAAAAACGGTAGGTATTATTGGTTACGGAAATATGGGAAAGGCTTTTGCTAAAAAACTTCGCGGTTTTGAAACAGAAGTTTTGTGTTATGATATTCTGGATAATGTTGGCGATGAAAATGCCAGACAAGTTTCTCTGGCAGAATTACAAGAAAAAACAGATGTTTTGAGTCTTCACCTTCCGTGGACACCAGAAACAGACAAAATGGTTAACACCGATTTTATAAATGCCTTTAAAAAGCCGTTTTGGATCATTAATACTTCACGAGGCAAAAACATTGTTACGGCAGATTTAGTCGAAGCAATGAAGATAAAAAAAATATTAGGAGCAGGGCTGGATGTTCTTGAGTATGAAAAACTATCTTTTGAAACACTTTTTCAGGATAAAAATACACCGGAAGCATTTCAATATCTGCTTGAAGCAAAAAATGTTTTGCTGACGCCGCATATTGCAGGCTGGACATTCGAAAGTCATGAGCGTCTGGCTCAGGTTATTGTAGATAAAATTAAGGCTGTATATGCCTAGAACGTTGTTTTCTTTGTTAATTTTAAATAACGAGTCTTTTCTTGTAAATTTTTCGCTGCCGATTAGTTTTATTTGTTAATTTTTAATAATATTGTTTCCGATATTTAAAGAATCAGTCTAAATAACTTTTTCTTTATTTTTCCTGGAGAAGCCGAAAATCCAAAAAAGAGTAGGCATTATTACTTAACTAATTTTATTAATTATGATTGAATGGTACAAAAAAGTAGTTTTTGAAAACTATGCAAACTTTGACGGAAGAGCCAGAAGAAAAGAATATTGGATGTTTTTCTTGACAAATATTATTATAAGTTTTGTTTTAGGCTTTGTAGCTGGATTAATTTCACCGAGTTTAGGCTTAATTGCAAACGTTTACAGCCTTGCTGTTCTTGTTCCTTCAATTGCTGTTGCTATTAGAAGAATGCATGACGTAGGTAAAAGCGGATGGTTTATCCTTATTCCAATTTATAACTTGATTTTAGCTTGTACTGAAGGAGATAAAGGAGCAAACGCATACGGACCAGATCCTAAAAATGAGTTTGATGAACTTAATGAAATTGGTAAAGCCGAGCTATAATTGATATAAATAGTACTATATAATATGGAAACTACAAAACCAGAATCATGGAATACGCCGTCAGGGCCAAAACCAGAAAATAAAAAAGTTGTTGCAGGTGTTCTTGGTATCTTATTAGGAGGATTTGGAATTCACAAATTTGTATTAGGATACACACAAGAAGGAATAATTCAAATCGTGGTTACTTTAGTAACTTGCGGAGCAGGAAGCTTAATTGGTTTCATCGAAGGAATTATCTACCTTACTAAAACAGACGAAGAATTCTACCAAACTTACCAAGTAGGTAAAAAAGGCTGGTTCTAAAACGATATTAAATCCCATTTGTGTACTATCAAATGGGATTTTTTTTGCCATTTACATTTAATAATAAACTTTAAAAATACAGGTATGGAAAGTACACAAGAGAATAAAAAAGTTGTTGCAGGAATTCTTGCTATATTATTAGGGGCATTAGGAATTCATAAGTTTTATTTAGGATACAGCAAAGAAGGTATAATCCAGCTTATTTTGGGTCTTTTATGCGGTGTAGGAGGTATAATTGGTATAATTGAAGGAATTCTTTATCTAACGAAGTCAGATGAAGAATTTTATCAAACATATCAGGTTGGTAAAAAAGGCTGGTTCTAAAAAATAAAAAATCCCATTTGAAAGAATGGGATTTTTTATTTGACTGAATTTCAACTCAAAGAAATGTCCTTTTTTGTTATAATAAAAACGTTTACCTCCTTTTATAAACTCTAAAAGTAAGTAATCTTGCACTTTGTTAAAAGTAATGGAGTAACTGAAAATCCATAAAGAGTAGGAGAATTTATAAAGATTTTTATTATGTTAGAAATGTACAAAAAAGTAGTTTTTGGAAACTACGCAAATTTTAACGGAAGAGCAAGAAGAAAAGAATACTGGATGTTTTTTTTAGCCAATGTCCTAATTAGTTTTATTCTAGGTTTTATTCTAGGATTGATTTCGCCAGGTCTTGTTTTAATTGGCAACCTTTACAGTTTAGCAGTTTTGGTTCCTTCAATTGCTGTAGCAGTTAGAAGAATGCACGACATTGATAAAGAATGGTGGTATATGTTAATTCCATTTTACAATGTTTATTTAGCTTGTCAGGAAGGAACAAAAGGACCAAATCAATATGGTGCAGATCCTAAAAATCAATTAGAAGAACTTGATGAAATTGGAAAAGAATAATTCCAATATAGTTTTAAATAAAAGTTGTAACTAAAAAATCCCATTTGCATTTGCAAATGGGATTTTTTGACATTTTATTAGTTAAAACTTTAGTGTAAAATTTATAATGATTTTATATCCAGATAAGCGAAAGGTCCATTGTTATCCACAAAAGTTTCTTTAGTATAATTACTAATAGAAAATATGACAAAAGTAATCTAGGGTATAAATTTTAATAAAACCTTTTTTCTTGCCTTAGATAAGCTTATTGTAGTCTCGCTAATATATTTTGGAAAACAGGGTTAAAATAATACAAAATGATAACTATAGATAAATTTGATAGAGTTTATGATGATTTTTTTTGTTTTAGATATACAATAAAAGATATCACGTATAGATCTGGGATATTTTTTAGTGAAAAATGCAGTGATAAACATTTTGCAGAAATATTTAATTCAATTCAAGAGAACTTAATATGGTTGAAACAGAATGTAGATATTGTAAAATCAAATATTAAAGATAGACTGCCTATTGATGCTGATGTAGAAGTTTTCTACAATATTTACATAATTGCATTTTCATTGTTTTTTGAAAAGAAAAGTAGTATTCCTACCATTCAACTAGCTTATGGCAACGAAGAAGGTGAAACTTATTTAATTGCTAAAATAAAAGATAAACAAATAATTTCAGTTGAGTTGAACTAAAAAATCCCATTTGCATTTGCAAATGGGATTTTTTTATTTCGGGAGATTATAACTAATCTTCTTTTTCAGATAATTTACGCTCTAATTCTATTTGAAACTCTTCAATAACAGGTTTCATAGTGCTTTCAGGAATATCTGCGATTCTAATGTACATTAAACCATCAATTGCATTATTAAATAAAGGATCGACATTAAAAGCAACTACGCGGGCATTTTGTTTGATGTATTTTTTGATTAAAACCGGCAAACGAAGGTTTCCTGGTTCTAACTCATCAATGATTTTATCGAATTTATTTAAGTCAGATTCTGCTTCATCAAAAATAAAATCTTTATCAGCGTCTTTTAATTTTACCTTATAAGCTTTTTTCGGATGGATATATTGAGCGATATACGGATCGTAATAATTCGATTTCATGAACTCAATCATCAATGATTTAGAGAAGTCTGAAAACTGATTACTGATACTTACACCTCCAACCAGATATTTGTGTTCAGGATGACGCAGAGTAGTATGAATAATACCTTTCCACAATAAAAATAACGGCATTGGTTTTTGCTGATATTCGCGAGTAATAAACGCACGCCCCATTTCAATTGACTTGTGCATCATATCATGAAGTTCCGGTTCAAATCTAAAAAGATCTGTCAGGTAAAAACCTTCAATACCGTATTTTGGATAAATCTCAGAACCTAATCCCATACGGTAAGCACCTGCAATTTTCTTGGTGTCATCATCCCATAAAAACATATGGTGATAATATTGATCGTATTGGTCAATATCTATAGATTCATTGGTTCCTTCGCCAACTTCACGGAAAGTAATTTCACGAAGACGTCCAATTTCATGTAAAATATTCGGAATTGATTTTGCTCTCGCAAAGAATACTTCGTAATTTTTACTTTGTAAAAATCGGCAGTCGCTGTCTCTTAGCGCCTGAACTTCATCAAGCATTTTAGATTCATTCGCCGGAGTTACAATCTTTTTTGGTGCTTTTGGAATTTTTAAGCTAGCTGTGTCAATCAATTTGGTGTCTTTCTCAAATGGATTAGCCAGCATATAAGTTTTTCTTCTTAAAAACTCTGAATATTCTTCAAACGATTCTATTTCGTTTTGTTCGCTTACAGAAATTGGTTTTCCAATACGAACTTTAATTACACGATCTTTCTGCGTTAAAAGCTCAGAAGGTAATTTAGCAGTACGTAAAGTATCGTCTATTTTAGAAAGCCAATAGAATAATTTACTGTTTTTGGCATGAAAATAAATTGGAACAACCGGAACTTTAGCTTTTCTGATTAATTTCAGAGCGCCCTCTTCCCAAGGTTTGTCTACTACTAATTTCCCGTCTTTATAAGTTGAAACTTCTCCAGCAGGGAAAATTCCAAGCGGTTTTCCGTCACTTAAATGACGTAAAGTTTCTTTAATACCCACTACGCTCGATTTGGCATCCTTATGGTTCTCAAAAGGATTAACCGGCATAATGTATTTTTTTAGCGGAACAATTCTGTGTAATAAGAAATTGGCAATGATTTTGAAATTAGGCTCTCTTTCAAGCATTAACTTCAATAGCAAAATCCCATCAATTCCTCCAAGCGGATGATTTGAAATGGTAATGTACGGACCTTCTTTTGGCAGACGTTTTAAATCTTCTTCCGGGATTTCGAATTTAATCTCCATCTCATCCAAAATTCCATTTAAAAATGCAACATCCTCTAAATGCTTATTATGATCGTAAATTTTATTGAGGGTCGAGATCTTAAGAACCTTCATAAGAATCCAGCCAGAAAACGTACCGAGGACTCCGTACTTTTCAACATTTATTGCCTTTGCAACTTCTTTCGCGGTAACTAAACCCATGTACTATTTTTAATTTATTAGAACAGCGAACAAAGATAACAAAAAACTCTACTTTTCGCTGTTTCCAAAATAAACTTTGCACTTTTTTATTACATTTGGAATCCTAAAAAAAATACCAAGATGAAAATTATTTCTTATAATGTAAACGGAATTCGTGCTGCAATTACCAAAGGATTTATAGAATGGCTGCAAGCGGCGAGTCCGGATGTTATCTGTCTTCAGGAGATTAAAGCAACTCAGGATCAAATTCCTGTAGAGGCTATAACGGCTGCAGGCTATCCGTATCAGTATTATTATCCGGCAACCAAAAAAGGATACAGCGGCGTTGCAATATTATCTAAAATTGAACCCCAAAAAGTAGTTTATGGAACAGGAATTCATCATATGGATTTTGAAGGACGCAACCTTCGTGCCGATTTTGATGATGTATCAGTAATGAGTTTGTATCTTCCATCGGGAACTAATATAGACAGACTGGATCATAAATTTATGTTCATGGACGATTTTCAAACTTATATTAATGAATTGAAAATTTCTATTCCAAATTTAATAATATGTGGAGATTATAATATTTGTCATGAAGCCATAGATATTCATGATCCTGTTCGTAATAAAACGGTTTCAGGATTTTTGCCTGAAGAACGTGCCTGGCTTGATGCTTTTATGAAATCTGGATTTATAGACAGTTTCCGTCATTTTAATAAAGATCCGCATCATTATTCATGGTGGAGTTACAGAGCCGGAGCAAGAGGAAATAATAAAGGATGGCGTATTGATTATAACTTGGTAAGCAACGCTATTGAGCATAGATTAAAACGTGCTGTTATCCTTCCGGATGCAGTTCATTCAGACCATTGTCCGGTTTTAGTCGAGATTGAGTAAAGTTTGGTATTGTTCTTGTTGAAAGAATAGCTGTTTAAATTATAAATCGCCTCCAAGTAAAAACCGAAAAGTAAAATGATTAAAAAAGCCTCCATTGGATTAGTAGTTTTGGCATTGTCAGCAACTTCTTGTGTATCCAAAAAGATTTACAATGATCTTGAAACAAAATATTCAGATCTAAAAAAAGAAAACCGTTCAATTGCAGATGAAAATGCTGATTTGAAAAAAGCAAAAAATCAGTTAGAATTAGATCGTGATAAACTGACTAAAGATTTAGCAAGTACAAAAGACGATCTGGCAAAACAAAAAGCTGATTTAGCTGCTGAACAAAAGAAATACAAAGTATTACAAGATTCATATAATGCATTAGAGAAAAACAGCAACGATGCATTAGAGAAAAACATGGCTAAAAACCGTGAATTGTTAGCGCAGTTAGAAGCAAAAGGTAAAGCCCTTGCAGATGAACAAGCACGTTTGGATAAAACTGCCAGCCGTTTGAAAGAACTTGAAGATATGATTGCTGCCAAAGAAGAAGCAATGCGTAAACTAAAAGAAACTTTATCTAAAGCATTAACTGGCTTTGAAGGTAAAGGTTTGACGGTTGAACATAAAAACGGAAAAGTATATGTTTCTATGGAGAATAAATTACTTTTCAATTCAGGAAGCTGGGCTGTTGGCACAGAAGGAAGAAGAGCAGTAGTAGAACTTGGAAAAGTTTTAGGAGACAATCCGGATCTTTCTGTTCTTATCGAAGGACATACAGACGATGATCCGTATGCAGGTTCTGGACCAATTGCAAACAACTGGGATTTATCGACTAAAAGAGCAACAGCAATCGTGGCTATTTTAAGTGAAAACCCAAAAATCAACAAGCAAAAATTAACTGCAGCAGGAAGAAGCGAATTTTCTCCTTTGGCAAGTAATGCTACTCCAGAAGGAAAAGCTAAAAACCGAAGAATCGAAATTATCTTAACTCCAAGATTAGATGAGATTGCAGAGATGCTTAATAGTATTAATTAAGTTCCAAAGGGACAAAGAAACAAAGGCTCAAAGGTTTTAACTTTTGAGCCTTTTTTGTTTTTTTTAAGGTCTTTAGAAAACTTATAACTTGAATGAAAAAAACTTGTACTTTTTTTAACCTTTGTCAAATTTAGATTTGAAAAATCCCTTTGTACCTTTGTCTCTTTGCAACTTTGAACCTAAAGAAAAAATGAAATACACTACATTACCTAACACCGATATAAAAGTTAGTAAAATCTGTCTTGGAACTATGACTTTCGGACAGCAGAATACAGAAGCCGAAGGGCACGAACAAATGGATTACGCTCTTGATCAGGGTGTGAACTTTTTTGATACTGCCGAAATGTATTCGGTTCCTGCGCGTGAAGAAACTTACGGAAGTACAGAAAAAATTATTGGAACCTGGTTTAAGAAATCAGGAAATAGAGACAAAGTTATTTTAGCATCTAAAATCGCAGGTCCAAATCCAAATTTTGGTTACATGCGCGAAAAACTGGATTTTTCTCCGGCAAGTATTAAATATGCTTTAGAAAATAGTTTAAAAAGACTGCAGACAGATTATATCGATTTGTACCAAATGCACTGGCCGGAACGCAAAACGAATAATTTTGGCAGCCGTGCTTTTACAGGTTACGAAGATGCATGGGAAGATAATTTTAGAGAAATTTTAGAAACATTCGACGGATTAATTAAAGAAGGGAAAATTAAGCACGTTGGGGTTTCAAACGAAAATTCATGGGGAATGATGCGTCTTTTAGAGGAAAGCAAATATCAAAATTTGCCAAGAATTAAAACAGTTCAAAATCCTTATAATTTATTGAATAGACTTTTTGAAGTAAATTCTGCCGAAGTTTCAAAACATGAAAATGTTGGTTTATTAGCGTATTCACCTTTAGCATTTGGAGTTTTAACGGGTAAATTTTTAACTGGTGAAGCACATCCAAATGCGAGAGTTAATCTGTTTCCACAATATACACGTTACAAAAGCGATCAATGTACGCAGGCGACCAAATTGTATCAGGAAATCGCTAAAAAACATGGTTTAACGTTAACAGAACTGGCGATGGGATTTGTATTGCAGCAGCCATTTTTGACCAGTGCGATCATTGGTGCAACTACAATGGAACAATTAAAAGAAAATATTGCAGCTATTGATGTTGAACTTTCTAAAGAAATTATAATAGAAATAAACAAAGTTCAGGCAATTATTCCTGATCCAGCGCCTTAAAACAGGATTTAACCGCAAGGTTCGCAAAGATTTACGCAAAGTTCGCAATGTTTTAATTAAGAAAAATAATAGAAAAAGCACACAAAGATTTACTTTTATAAGTAAAAAAGATCTTTGTGTGCTTTTGCGTAAATCTTTGCGAACCTTGCGGTTAAACTTTGCTTATGTTGTAATTACAAATCAAATTCATCGCCCATAGACAAAGAATCATTTTTTATTGCTGTTGAATCTGGCACTTTTATGCGGATTAGAGAACGTGCATTTCCAGAAATATAAACCGGTAATTGTCCAATAGTATCTTCGGGAACTAAAAGTCCTCTTTTAAACATTAAATTTTTCAGGAACTTTTGGTTTTTAACGGCGTAATCTTTCAAATTGCCTTCATCATTAAACTGATACATGAATTTTCTTGGTTTCGGAATAATTGTAGCTAAGTACAAACATTCGTCTACATTTAAAGCTGAAGGACTTTTTTGGAAATAAAAATGACTCGCTTCGCCAATTCCGTAAACATTTGGTCCCCATTCAATAATGTTGAAATAAACTTCAAGCATTCTCTCTTTGCTTACAATTCGGTTGTTTTCTAAAATATAAACTAATAATATTTCTTCAAGTTTTCGCGAAAGCGTTTTTTCACGAGTTAAAAAAACATTCTTAATCAACTGCATACTGATTGTGCTGGCACCGCGTGAGAACTTTTTGGTTCTGATATTTTTCAGAATCGATTGTTTGAAAGCTTCATTTATAAAACCACGATGTGAGAAGAAAGAAGGATCTTCTGTAGTAAGAACACATTTTCTCAAATAAGGCGAAATTTGATCTAAAGGAGTATAATTTGGATTGGCATTTCCAACCAAAATTGGTCTTTGTAAAACATTTTGAATAATGGCACGATAGACAAATTCGCCATTTAGTTTATTTAAATCGGCTTCGCCGTATTTTGTAATTCGTAAATCTTCTTTATTGAGTTTACTGTCGAAAACAAGTGCATTTGGTTTGTTTTGGTTGAATTTGAAATCGAGTTTATAATCAAAATTTCCAGTAGCCTGCATTCCCTGAAAATGCGTAAACAATCCGTCAGGAAGCGAAACAATAAAATCCTGCGCTTTCATTTTAGGAATATCAACTTTTAATGTATAAACAGTGTCTTTTTCAGTATCATACGAAACATAAGGGCGGACTTTTATTTTGTTCAACTGCATTGTTGAGGTGCTGTCGATCGAAATAAAGCTGTCACCTAACAAAAAGCGATAATCAAATCGGGCATTTTTTATAACAACATCCTTGCTTGCAATTTTTGGATGGTTAATTTTTAGATTTACAATCGAAGTGTAACCGTCGATATGAAGTTCACTGCCGCTTTTGTCAATATTTTCAACATTTAAACGAATAGAATCAAAACTTGCTTTTAGGTTATATCTTTCATCTAAGTATGGAACTCTAATTGCTCCAGTATCTAAATTAAAAAATCGAATATCGGCTTTTTGGTTTCTTGGATCTGCAAATCCTTTTAGATTCCATCGCTGGTCAAAATCTTTGCTTACAACATGAATGTTAGTTTCTAGTTGTTTGTTGTTTAAAACAAGCTTATTTATGGCTATATTGGTTTTCTTGCCGTTGTCGTCAATCTTGAATTGGAAGTTTTCCAAATTCATATCCGTAGGAACTAAATTAAGCAGTTTAGAAATGATGCGATAAGCAAAGGCACCGTATTTTCTTTTTTCATTTTTTTCAGATTCGTCGTCTTTATTTCTTTTTAAGAAAGCATCAAAATTGCGGATTTTTCCTTTTTTGACTAATTGAACATAACCTTTATTAATGTTTAAAGTTCCAACCTGAACATCGCCAATTAATAAATTACTTAGACTTACACTGGTTTCAATGTTGTTGATTTTTAGTAATGTATCGGCATTTTTAGGAACGAGAACAACATCTGTAAGTTTAATAGTTGATAATCCGTCAAATGAAGCTTCTTTGATAGAAAAATCACTATTGTAGGTAACTGCCATTTTGTGCGTTACCTTAGCAATTGCCTGTTTTAAAAGTGAGTTGCGAAAAAAGTACAGACCAATGCAAAGGAATATAAATACTACGGCAAGTATTTTTAAAGCTTTGTATATTTTTTGTTTAGGAAAATTCATAGAGGTATTTTTATCAGAGATCAACCAAAAAGGATACTGGCAACATCTTCAATTTTTGCTACAAGTTCAACTTTGATTCCTGTATTTTTTAAAGCAATTTTATTGTATTTAGAAACAAAGATCGTGTCGAAGCCTAATTTTTCGGCTTCCTGAATGCGCTGGTCTACACGGTTTACAGGACGAATTTCTCCAGAAAGACCAACTTCACCGGCAAAACAAAAACCTTTTCCAACGGGTATATCTTCATTTGATGATAAAATTGCAGCAACAACTGCAAGATCAATCGCAGGATCATCTACAGAAATTCCTCCGGTTACATTTAAGAAAACGTCTTTTGCACCCAAACGGAATCCGGCTCTTTTTTCTAAAACAGCCAAAATCATGTTTAGACGTTTGGCATTGTAACCTGTTGTGCTTCTTTGAGGAGTTCCATAAACAGCGGTACTTACCAAAGACTGAATTTCGATCATCAGCGGGCGCATTCCCTCAAGAGTTGTGGCAATTGCAGTTCCTGATAATTCTTCGTCTTTGTGTGAAATTAATATTTCTGACGGATTGCTGACTTCTCGCAAACCGCTTCCAAGCATTTCGTAAATTCCCAGTTCAGAGGTTGAACCAAAGCGATTTTTCAGCGAACGCAGAATTCGATAAATATGGTTTCTGTCGCCTTCAAACTGAAGAACGGTGTCAACCATGTGTTCCAGAATTTTTGGTCCGGCGATATTTCCGTCTTTAGTAATATGACCAATTAAAATAACCGGAATATTGGTTTCTTTAGCAAATTTGATCAATTCGGCAGTGGTTTCTCTAATTTGAGAAATACTGCCGGCAGTAGATTCAATATAATCTGTATGTAAAGTCTGAATCGAATCGATGATTACAATTTCAGGCTGAATGGCTTCAATTTGTTTAAAAATGTTTTGCGTTTTGGTTTCCGTTAAAATATAGCAGTTATCGCTGTTTGGCGTTATTCTTTCGGCACGCATTTTTATTTGTTTCTGGCTTTCTTCGCCAGAAACATATAAGGTTTTATAAGGTAATTTTAATGAGATTTGAAGTAAAAGTGTACTTTTTCCAATTCCTGGTTCGCCGCCTAAAAGTGTTAAAGATCCCGGAACAATTCCGCCTCCCAAAACACGATTCAATTCGCCGTCGGTAGTATCCATACGAATTTCCTGCGCCGAATCAATTTCAGTTATTTTTAAAGGTCTTGGTGCTTTACTTGATGAAGTCGGCTCGCTTTTCCAGGCGACTTTTTCTTGTTTCTGGATTATTTCTTCAGCAATTGTATTCCATTCCTTGCACGCGTTGCACTGCCCCTGCCATTTAGAATATTGGGTGCCGCAATTTTGGCAAAAAAAGGAAGTTTTAACTTTTGACATTATTTACTTTTTTTAGCAAGCGTATTCATTTCGTCGATTTTCTCATACATCAAATCTTTGTTTAAATCTCCAATTGGCTCCATTTGAGAAGCATTCTGGTATTTTTTAGATGCATGTTTTGGATCGCCCATTTTTTCGTACATCAATCCTAATTCATATTCGCCTAACATGGCTTTTGGATAATTTACGTTTCCAATTTCGGCCATCTTTCCTAATTCGTCGTAAGCATTTTTCTTTAAAATAATGTTTTCAATTACTTTAAAATCACTCATTCTAACAGGAATCTGAACTCCTAAGATTTCAGACATGATATTGTATTTTTTTTCCAGATAATCTGCATAACCCGTTTCAAGAACTGCAATTTTATTGTTGTATTCGGCTGAGTTTATAGGTCTGTAAGCTTCAAATATCTGATATAATGCGTTTGGAATTGAATGTAAAACTTCTGTATAATGCGTTGCGCCTTTGAATACATCATATTTATAATTCACTAACGAATTATTTGCGATTTTAATATTGCTGTCTAATTTTTCTATCGGCTCTTTGATTTTTTTGATGTCTCCTTCGCCGGCAGAAAGATAATAGAAAATTGGTTTTTGTATTTTGGCAAATTTTTCAGCTATTCTAACTTCCATTTTTGGAGCAAGTTCCGGGCTAAAACAGATGTATGCACTAAAAAGCGGGTTTTCTTTGTATAAATAAAAATTAGCAAAACTTGCTGTTACATCGTGGCCTGCAATTATTCTGAAAGGCGATGTGCGATATTTTTTTTCAATATATGGCACTAATTCAGCTCCTATAAATTCGAAAAATTTTGCTCCTTTTTCGAATGGTAAACCTGTATTTTGATCTATTGTTGTGTCGTCATAACGTTCTTCATCTTTATTTTGATGAATTCCTATGATGATCATTTCCGGAATATCATCCCAATAAGAACCATAACTTACGGCTCCAGAAAACGGATCAAATAAATAATCTCCATCTAATAAATATAAAACGGGATATTTTTTGTCTGGTTTTGCTTCATAAGAAGCAGGAAGCCCAATGGTAATTCTTCTTTCTTCTCCTAGTTTTTCAGATTTAATGTTGTCAAATTTTTTCTGAGCAAAAACAGAAGCAGAAATTAAGGCAATCAGCAGGTAAACTTTTTTCATGATTTGTGGCATTTCAGTGAATTAAAAAGTATTGGAAATAGAGGGCAATATAATACTTTATTTGCTTTTTTGATATTGGGAGTTTTAAAAAAGCAATGAATTCTTACGCAAATATATTTCGATTAAAGCAAAAGAATATTTGTTTGTGCAAAATAGTTTTGACAAAGCTGGTAATCTAAAAATGTTTAGGGTGAAATCTAGGTTAACGAATTATCGTTTTCATTTGGGAAAATGATCCATGGTTTGAAGGTTTTAGCTTCTTCAAAATCAAGGGTTGCATACGAAATGATAATAATAATGTCGTCTTTTTGAACCTTTCTGGCAGCTGGGCCGTTCAGTGTAATTTCGCCTGAATTTTTTTCTCCTTTTATGGCGTAAGTTTCAAAACGTTCTCCATTATTAATGTTAACAATAGATACTTTTTCGCCTTCAATAATGTTTGAGGCTTCCAGTAAAGTTTCATCAATAGTAATACTGCCAATATAATTTAAATCAGCTCCAGTAACTTTTACTCGATGAATTTTTGATTTTATAACTTGAATTTGCATGCAGCAAAGGTAATTTAATTTAATGAAATGGTGTCAATCAGTCTTATAGAATTAACAAATACCGCTATAAACGCACGGTACTTTTTGTCTTTAATTTTATGATCGATGGATAATAATGTAG
Source organism: Flavobacterium johnsoniae UW101 (assembly GCF_000016645.1). Taxonomy (NCBI): domain Bacteria; kingdom Pseudomonadati; phylum Bacteroidota; class Flavobacteriia; order Flavobacteriales; family Flavobacteriaceae; genus Flavobacterium; species Flavobacterium johnsoniae. The sequence continues at coordinate 936,955 of NC_009441.1, read as the reverse complement.
ATTCGTCAGCAATTACGAAATATTCCAGCTCAAATCTTTTATTGTCTTTAAAAGCATCTTCTACAAACTGAATTGTTTCGGCAGGCGTGCTATTTTGGAATATTTCCTTGGCTTCGGTCAAAGTTTTGTAAATAATCGCAGCTTCTTTTCTTTCTTCTGGAGTCAAACGTTCATTACGAGAACTCATGGCTAAAAGATTGTCTTCTCTAAAAATAGGACAGCCTACAATGTTGACTGGTAAATTATTTTTTTCGACTAATTTTTTAACAATTTGAAGCTGCTGAAAATCTTTTTCGCCAAAATAAGCATTGGTTGGAGTAACAATTTCGAATAAGCGTTTTACAATAGTTCCAACTCCGTTAAAATGTCCTGGACGGAATTTTCCTTCCATCTGATTTTCTAATCCATCAAAGTCAAATGATTGAGAAACGGTCTGTCCTTCATAAATATCTTCAACAGAAGGAGCGTATAAAATTATTTTGTCACTTAATCCTCTCATTTTCTTTACGTCTTCTTCAAGAGTTCGAGGATATTTTTCAAGATCTTCAGGGTTATTAAACTGAGTTGGATTGACAAAAATACTTACAACAGTGTCGTCATTTTCTTTTAGTGAACGCTGCATTAAAGCCAGATGCCCTTGGTGTAAAGCTCCCATAGTGGGTACAAATCCGATAGTTGAATTTGCGGTTTTGATAGTTTTTAAATAGGCTATCAGAGCTACTTTACCGTAGAAAATATGCATGGCGGTATTATTAAAATTTAGTGCAAACATAATATATTAGTTATAAACTGCATAAAATTTTGTAATTTTGCGACGTTTTTATTACCAAAAATTAAGTAAAATACTATTATGAAAGATAAGAGGATATTATACGTATCATCTGAAGTCGTGCCGTATCTGGCTGAAAATGAGGTTTCTTTAATGTCTTACGACGTTCCTAAAATGATTAATGATCAAGGAGGTCAGATAAGAATTTTCATGCCAAGATATGGGAATATCAATGAAAGAAGACATCAATTACATGAAGTGATCAGACTTTCAGGGATGAATTTGGTAGTGAATGATTTAGATATGCCATTGATTATCAAAGTTGCTTCAATCCCAAAAGAAAGAATTCAGGTTTATTTTATTGACAACGATGAGTATTTTAAACGCAAGGCAACTTTTGCAGATGAAGAAGGTGCTTTGTATCCGGATAACGATGAACGCGCTATATTTTTTGCAAAGGGAGTTGTTGAAACCGTAAAAAAATTAAACTGGGTTCCGGATATTATTCACGTTCATGGATGGCTTGCTGCAATGCTGCCAATTTATATGAAGCATTATTATAAAAATGAAGCTTTGTTTAATGATACTAAAATTATCACTTCGGTTTACGGTCAGTCTTTTGATGAAAATTTAGACATGGAGATGATAAATAAGGTTAAATTTGATGGTGTTCCGCACGAGTCAATTTCTGATCTTGAAACTCCGAACTACGAAAATATTTTAAAAGCCAGCATATTGCATTCAGATGGTGTTGTTATAGCATCGCCAAATGTTTCTCCAAGTTTAACAAAATTTATAGAATCTTCAGGAAAACCTTTTTTACCTTTCGCCACGAAAGATGCATTCGCTGAAGCGTATACAAATTTCTACAGAACGTTTGGTCTTTAAAATTTAATTTTGATTATTTAATATGTACAATACTTCTTTTATTAAGAAAATTCTATTAGCAGCAACTGCTGTTTTTCTCTATTCATGCGATAAAGATTTTAATGCGATTGGCGGTGATTTAATTGGTGATGATCATTTTGGACTTGAGTCTGAAAAATATGATGTTTTGTCTTATAATCAAGAAGTTACTTCAGTGCAGTCAAATGTGTTGCCAACAAGTGCTTTAGGTATTTATAGTAATCCTGTTTTTGGAGAAACAACAGCTAACTATGTAACACAAGTTGCGCTTGTAGCTTATGCACCAAGTATTGGAGAAGATCCTGTTATAGAAAGTGCGGTATTAAGTATTCCTTATTTCAGCCACGTAACGGCAAATAATACAGATGGAAGCCATACTTATGAATTGGATTCTATTTACGGTCCTGCAAACGGAAAGTTAAAGTTAAGTGTTTATGAGTCAGGGTATCAAATGAGAAGTTCTTTCCCAAGTAATGGTACAGAACTGCCTCAGTATTATTATACTTCGCAAAATTCTACTTTTGATCAGGCTAAAGTTGGAACACGTTTAAATGATGATTTAACTAAGCCGTTTCAAAATGACCAGTTCTTTTTTAGTTCTGAAGAATATAAAACCGTAACTAAAGATAGTAACGATAAAGAAACTACTACTTATACAGCTCCAGAAATGCGTTTAAATTTAAATAGCGCTTTTTTTCAAGACAAAATTTTAAAAGCACCTGCGTCTAAAATAGCGAGTACTGATGTTTTTCAGGAATACTTTAGAGGATTGTATTTTAAAGTTGAAAAAGCTGATGGCAGTCCAAGTAATATGGCTTTGATGGATTTTTCGAAAGGAAAAATTACAATTACTTACAAAGCAAAAACCGATATTACAACTGATGCTCCTGAAACTACAGAAGAAAGAACAATAGTAATTAATTTGGTAAATCCAACAAGTTCAGGAGGTACTGCAAATTTACTGCAAGATGCTAAAAGTGCCGGTTATTCAGGTGCTATAAGTTCATCAAATGTAAATAAAACAGAAGGCGATGAAAGGTTGTATATAAAAGGAGGTCAGGGATCTGCAGCAGTTATTAAGCTTAATGATTTTGCTTCTAAACTTGATGATATCAGAGCTAAAAACTGGAAAGTTAACGAGGCTAACCTGATTTTTAATATTGACTCTGATTTGATGACAGGAGCTGATGAGCCTAAAAGAGTTTATTTATACGATTTAACTAATAATGTGCCTTTAGCCGATTATTATGCAGATCAAACTACTAGTTTAACGGTGGGTGATACTAAAGGGGCTAAATATGTTTTTGGAGGATTGATTAATCTTGGAGATAACAAGAGAGGTAAAACGTATAAAATAAGAATTACAGAATATATTAGAAATCTAATAAAAGATAAAACAGCCAAAAATGTTAATTTAGGATTGGTTGTTACAGAAAGTATTGGTATTACGACTTCTAATTTTCTGGAAAATAGAATTGTACTTCAGCCAAACGAGTACTTTTCGCAAGTACCGAGAGCATCAATCATGAATCCGCTGGGTACAATTTTGTATGGCGGAAAAGCTTCTGTTCCAGATGATAAAAGATTAAGGCTTGAGGTTTACTACACGAAACCAAATTAATAAATATATATGTGTGGAATTGTTGGATATATCGGTCACCGAGAGGCTTATCCTATTGTAATAAAAGGATTAAAGCGTCTTGAGTACAGAGGGTATGATAGTGCCGGCGTTATGTTATACGATGACGAATCGGGCATAAAAGTTTGTAAAACGAAAGGAAAAGTTTTAGATCTTGAAGCTAAAGCACAAGAAGGATTTACCATAAACGGAAATATTGGAATTGGACATACCCGCTGGGCAACCCACGGAGTGCCAAATGATGTGAACTCCCATCCACATCTTTCAAATTCTGGAGACTTGGTGATTATTCACAACGGAATTATAGAAAATTATGCACCGCTGAAAGAAGAGTTAATTAAACGCGGTTACACTTTTAAATCTGATACAGATACTGAGGTTTTGGTAAACCTGATTGAAGAAGTTCAGAAAAAAGAAAACATAAAACTTGGTAAAGCTGTTCAGATTGCTTTAAATCAGGTTTTAGGAGCGTATGCAATTGCTGTTTTTGATAAAAAAAATCCAAATGAAATTGTTGCGGCACGATTAGGAAGTCCGTTGGCAATTGGAGTGGGTGAAGGTGAATACTTCATTGCTTCTGATGCATCTCCGTTTATTGAATATACTTCGAATGCAGTATATTTAGAAGATGGTGAAATGGCAAACATTAGATTGCACAAACCTCTTAAAATTAGAAAAATTAAAGATGACTCTTTAGTTGATCCTTATATTCAGGAACTTCAATTGAATTTGGAACAGATTGAAAAAGGAGGTTATGATCATTTCATGCTAAAAGAAATTTACGAGCAGCCAAGTGTTATTAAAGATACATACAGAGGAAGACTTCATCCAAATGAAGGAATTGTTCAGATGGCTGGTGTGGAAGATAATCTTGAAAAATTCTTAAACGCAAAACGTATTTTGATTGTTGCTTGTGGAACTTCATGGCATGCTGGTCTAGTTGCTGAGTATATCTTCGAAGAGTTTACACGTATTCCTGTTGAAGTAGAATATGCGTCTGAGTTTAGATACAGAAATCCCATCATTAATAAAGATGATGTGGTAATTGCAATTTCTCAATCTGGAGAAACGGCAGATACTATGGCAGCTATTAAATTAGCTAAAGAAAACGGTGCTTTTGTATTTGGAGTTTGTAATGTTGTAGGTTCGTCTATTTCAAGAGAAAGTCATGCAGGTGCTTATACACACGCTGGACCAGAGATTGGAGTAGCTTCTACAAAAGCATTTACTACTCAAATCACGGTTTTAACGATGATTGCTTTGAGATTAGGAAAAGCAAAAGGAACTTTGTCAAGCCCTGATTTCCATGCTTATTTACAAGAATTAGAATTAATTCCTGAAAAAGTATTAGAGGCTTTAGAGACTAACGACAGAGCAAAAGAAATTGCGGCTAAATTTAAAGATGCGCCTAACTGTCTTTATTTAGGTAGAGGATATAACTTTCCGGTAGCGTTAGAAGGAGCATTAAAGCTTAAAGAGATTTCTTATATTCATGCTGAAGGTTATCCTGCTGCAGAAATGAAGCACGGACCAATTGCTTTAATTGATGAGCAAATGCCAGTTATTGTAATTGCACCAAAACAAGGTCATTATGATAAAATTGTAAGTAACATTCAGGAAATTAAATCACGAAGCGGTAAAATTATCGCTGTTGTTACTAAAGGAGATATTCAGGTTCGTGAATTGGCAGATTATGTAATTGAAATTCCAGAAACTTCAGATGCATTGTCTCCACTTATTACTACAATTCCGTTACAATTGCTGTCATACTATATTGCAGTTATGAGAGGTTGTAATGTAGATCAGCCGCGTAACTTAGCAAAATCAGTTACAGTAGAATAGATTTTAAAATATCATTAGTGTTAAAAAAGCGAGATTTAGGTCTCGCTTTTTTTTATTGTCAAATTTTTTTTCTAGAACATGTATTTTTATTGATTCTTCAAAAATATTATGAAATTTTATATGTATGCATAGTATTGTTGTTGATTTTGTAAATAAACATTGATTTTAATTTAATAAAACTAATTACGAAATAGTTAATATTGTTGTAAAAATTACGATTATTATTGGTTTTTTTTAACAATTTTTTATTAATACTAAAAATATTTGTATTTTGGCTAGATAAACTAGTAATAAAACTAACCAAAAACTAACCCTAATGAGAGTCTACTTGCTAATTATGTTGTTTTTCAGCGGAATTTCCTTTGCGCAGAATACAATAACAGGTTCTGTTACAGATGGTAACAAACAATCTATTCCTGGCGCCAATGTTGTTGTGCTTGGAAGTACTAGTGGTGTATCTACTGATTTTGACGGATCATTTAAATTAACTACAAATGAGAAACTGCCTTTTACCTTAAAAGTTTCTGCTGTAGGATTTGAATCTAAAACAATCAGTGTAACATCGGCAAATCAAAAAGTAAATGTGATTTTAAAAGATGAAGAAACTAAGCTGGATGAAATTGTAGTTTCGGCTTCGAGAACACCTGAGCGTGTAATCGAGTCGCCTGTTACTATCGAGCGAATGGGACTTCAGGAAATTAAAAACACAACGGCAGCAACTTTCTACGATGGTTTAGAAAATTTGAAAGAAGTAAATTTTAATACAAGTAGTATTTCTTTCAAATCTGTAAATACTCGTGGTTTTGCTACAGTAGCTAATACTCGCTTTATGCAGCTGGTAGACGGAATGGACAACTCATCTCCGGCATTGAATTTCGTTTTAGGAAATCTTATTGGAGTTTCAGATATTGATGTCGCAAGTGTAGAGTTGCTTCCAGGGGCTTCCTCTGCATTATATGGAGCAAATGCTTTTAACGGGATTATGTTTATGACCAGTAAAAGTCCTTTTACAAATGAAGGGATAAGTGTTTACTATAAATATGGGCAGACGTCTCAGGATGCGGCTGGTACAAATGATTATAATGATTTTGGAATTAGAGCGGCAAAAGCCTTTACAAAACATTTTGCAATGAAAGCTAATTTTACTTACATGGAAGCAAGTGAGTGGATTGCAAATGATACAAGAAGTATGACTGGCGGATCTGTAGGACATGCTATGAATCAGAATTATGATGGTTTGAATATTTATGGTGACGAGGTTACTACTTTTATTCCTAATGTTGGTCAGGTTAGCAGAACGGGTTATCGTGAGCAGGACTTAACAGATAACAAGGTTCAAAGTATGAAAGCGGATTTTAGTGCTCACATCAAGCCTTGGGCAGATGACACGGAGTTTATATTGCAATATAAAATTGGAATGGGAAGTACAATTTATCAGGGAGCAAACAGATATGCTTTAAAAGATTTCTTAATGCAGCAAGGTAAATTTGAAGTAAAGGGTAAAAACTTTTTCGGACGTATTTATTTTACTAGTGAAGATGCCGGAAATTCTTATGATATGAGATTTGCAGCATGGAATGTTAACAGAGCGGCAAAATCAGATACTGAATGGTTTACGAATTATGCAACGGCTTATCAATATGCTGGAGCAGTAATGGGTACAAATGCAAACGAATCTGCTGCAATTGCAAGAAATTTCGCAGATTATAATGTGCTGCCTGCTCAAATTTCATTTATTCCAAAGCCAACAGGATCTCCTAGATTTGAACCAGGTTCTCCACAGTTTAATAGTGCTTTGAAAACTGTTGTGGCAAATCCTGATTTAACGCAAGGTGCTAAGTTTATTGACCATTCAAAATTATATCACTCAGATGTGAACTATAATTTTAAAGATATGATTGATTGGGCGGAAATTCAGGTTGGAGGTTCTTGGAGAAAATATGTAATGGATTCGCAAGGAACAATCTTTACAGATTATGATGGACCGATTGAATATAAAGAATATGGAGCCTATGCTCAATTACAGAAAAAGTTCTTAGATGACAGATTGAAATTTACTGGGTCTTTACGTTATGATAAAAGCCAGAATTTTGACGGAAATGTATCGCCAAGAATTTCGTTTGTGTATTCTGCAGGAGCAAACAAAAATCATAACTTCAGGTTATCTTATCAAACAGGATTTCGTAATCCTACTACACAGGATCAATATATTGGTTTAGATTTAGGACCGTTTGCATTAATTGGTTCGGCTCCGGAAAATTTAGACCGTTTTCAAGAAACAGTAAATGTAAGTGCGGCAGGACAAGCGGCAGGACAGCCGGCAACAATTGGTATGTCGGGGCAAAATGCTTATCATAATGCTTACACGGTAGCTTCAGTTCAGGCTTTTGCTGCTTCATCTAATCCGGCAGTTCTTCAAGTTGCTGATATTGGATTGGTAAAGCCAGAACAGGTTCAGGCTTTCGAGGCTGGATATCGTACAGTGGTGCAAAATGACTTATCAGTAGATTTAAATGCTTACTATAATATTTACAATGATTTCATGAATACAGCGAGAGTTATTTCTCCTTATTATGGAACCGTTGGAACAGATCCATCGAATCCAGCTGTGCAGCAGACTTATCAGGCTCTTGCATTTGGTGATAGAAGGGTGTATCAGGTTTATACAAATACTACTGCTCAGATTTCATCTTTTGGTTTTGGTGTAGGATTGTCTAAAAAGGTATATAAAGATTTTGAAGTAGGCGCAAACTACAACTATTCTCAATTTAATTTTAATCAGGAAGATGATCCAGATTTCGTGGCTGGTTTTAATACTCCAAAACATAGAATTAAAGCTTCTTTAGGAAATGCAAAAGTTGTTAAGAACTTAGGTTTCAATGTAAATGTAAGATGGAATTCAGAGTACTTATGGGAATCTTCTTTTGGAGACGGTATGATACCTGAAAATACAGTTCTTGATGCTCAGATAAATTATGCAGTTCCAAAATTAAAATCGGTTATTAAAGTTGGAGCAACAAATCTTTTCGGAAAAGATTATCTTCAGGTTATTGGAGCAGGTATGATTGGTCAAATGTGGTTTGCTTCTTGGACTATCAATCCATAAGAATGTAATTATTTATGTGAAATTGACATAGCTTCCCTGAAGTTATTTGTGAAAAATGAAGAGGTAATAATTTAAAAAGTACTAACATGAAAAAAAATATAAAATTGCTGTTATTGGTTTCTTTGACCTTCATGGCGTCTTGTAATAATGATGATAATAATAATACTCCAGAAGAAGTTCCGGTAGTTCCCGGTTCGGCAGTTTTTACAAAATATATTGCTCTTGGGGATTCTTTCGCAGCAGGTTATAGTGATAATGCCTTATTTAAAAAAGGACAAGAGAATTCGTATCCAAATATTTTGGCACAGCAATTTGTTGCCGCTGGTGGAGGGACTTTTACACAGCCGCTTATGAATGATAATATTGGAGGCTTGTTGTTGGGGGGTAATGTAATTGCAGGTACACGTTTGTCTTTTGATGGAGCAACTCAGACTCCAATAAATGTAGTTGGAAAGCCAACTACAGAAGTTACCGCTCATCTTACAGGTACATTTAATAATTTGGGAGTTCCAGGGGCAAAAAGTTATCACTTGGTGGCTCCTAACTATGGGAATGTTGCTGGTGTTGCAATGGGTCAGGCAAATCCATATTTTGCAAGATTTGCAAGCACAGCTTCAACGACTGTTTTGGCTGATGCCTTAGTGCAAGATCCGACTTTTTTCTCATTGTTTATTGGGGGAAATGATGTTTTAGCATATGCGACTTCTGGAGGAACGGGAAAGGATCAGACAGGAAATCCCAATCCGGCAACCTATGGAGGAAATGATATTACAGATCCAGCAGTTTTTGCAGGTGTGTATAGTAATCTAATCGCTGGATTAACAGCAAAAGGCGCAAAAGGAGTTGTGGCAAATCTTCCTTATATTACTGCTTTGCCACATTTTACAACAGTGCCTTATAATCCACTTACAGCTAAAACGATCGGGAAAAATGATGCTGTTGTGGGTTTGGCAAATATAAAAGCTCTTAATGCGCAATTATATGGTCCGTTAAAACAAGCGCTTACTGCTTTCAATGCTGGAGACAGAATTAATTTGCTTTCTGAAACTGGTGCAAGTCCATTGTTAATAAAAGACGAAAGTCTGCCTAACTTATCTGCTCAATTAACTGCAGCGTTTACGCCTACATTGGGTGCTCAGAATGCTGCTTTTTATGGTGCTGTTTTTGGGCAGGCCAGACAAGCTAAAACTACGGATCTAGTTGTACTGACTACAAGAGCAGATATCGGAACTGCTCCAACTGCAGCGAATTCTGGAATTGGAATTGCTCCGCCAGCTCCTTTAAATGCATTTGGAATATCGTATCCTTTACAAGATAAACATGTGTTAATTCCAACTGAAATCGCAGAAGTTAAAAAGGCTACTGATGCATACAATACAACTATTGAAGCGATTGCTAAAGAAAAAGGCTTGGCGTTTGTAGATACAAGAGCGACTTTAACCCAATTAGCAAATGGCGGAATTAGATTTGGAAACTTTACAATGAGTTCTTCTTTCGCGACCGGTGGAGCTTTCTCCTTAGATGGTGTGCATCCAAGCGCAAGGGGTTACGGATTAATTGCTAATATCTTTGTTGATGCTATAAATGCAAAATACGGTTCAACACTACGTCATGTTGATTTAGGAGTATATCCAATTCAATATCCGGCAATCATTCAGTAATGCTTTAAAAAAAAGTCTAAAAAAAACCGCTCATTTATATAGTGAAGCGGTTTTTTTCTTTTATTAAAAAAATGCTGTTTTAGTTATTTTTTGGACGAGTTTTATGAATCAAACAAAATCATGCTATTTTTTATGAAAAAAAAATTGATTTTATATTTTAAAAAATTATCTTTGCGCTCTGAAAAAAGAGGTATTTTCGATAAACCTAAATAGCTATTTAATAAATACATAAGTAATGTCAAAAGTAATAGGAAAAGTTGCTCAAATCATTGGACCAGTAGTAGACGTAGTTTTCAACGGTAAAGATGTTGAACTTCCAAAAATTTATGATTCACTAGAAGTCACTAAAAAAGATGGAACTTTATTAGTTCTAGAAGTACAATCTCACATTGGAGAAAACACTGTTCGTACAATCTCTATGGACTCTACAGACGGTTTGTCAAGAGGATATGAAGTAGTTGGAACTGGTAATCCAATCCAAATGCCAATCGGTCCAGACGTATATGGACGTTTATTTAATGTTGTTGGAGATGCCATTGACGGTTTAGGTAATTTACCTAAAACAGGAGAAAACGGTTTGCCTATTCACAGACAAGCTCCTAAATTTGAAGATTTATCAACTTCATCTGAAGTTTTATTTACAGGTATTAAAGTAATCGATTTGATTGAGCCTTACGCAAAAGGAGGTAAAATTGGATTGTTTGGTGGTGCCGGAGTAGGTAAAACAGTATTGATTCAGGAGTTGATCAACAATATCGCAAAAGGTCACGGTGGACTTTCAGTATTCGCTGGAGTAGGTGAAAGAACACGTGAAGGAAATGACTTGCTTCGTGAGATGTTAGAGTCAGGAATTATTAAATACGGTGATGATTTCATGCACTCTATGGAAAATGGAGGATGGGATTTATCTAAAGTAGATATGCCAGGAATGAGAGAGTCTAAAGCTACTTTCGTTTTCGGACAAATGAATGAGCCGCCTGGAGCTCGTGCACGTGTAGCACTTTCAGGATTATCTATTGCTGAGTATTTCCGTGATGGAGCTGGATCTGATCAAGGTAAAGATGTATTATTCTTCGTTGATAATATCTTCCGTTTTACACAAGCAGGTTCTGAGGTATCAGCACTTTTAGGACGTATGCCATCTGCAGTAGGTTACCAGCCAACATTGGCAACTGAGATGGGTGCTATGCAAGAGCGTATTACGTCTACAAACAAAGGATCTATTACATCTGTACAAGCGGTTTACGTTCCTGCGGATGACTTAACTGACCCGGCGCCGGCTACAACTTTCGCGCACTTAGATGCAACAACTGTATTGTCTCGTAAAATTGCTGAGTTAGGTATCTATCCTGCGGTTGACCCGTTAGATTCTACTTCAAGAATTTTGACTCCACATATCTTAGGAGATGAGCACTACAACTGTGCACAAAGAGTTAAAGAAATTCTTCAAAAATACAAACAATTACAAGATATCATCGCGATCTTAGGTATGGAAGAGTTATCTGAAGAAGATAAACTTTCTGTATCAAGAGCACGTCGTGTACAACGTTTCTTGTCTCAGCCGTTCCACGTAGCAGAGCAATTTACAGGTATTCCAGGTGTATTAGTTGATATTAAAGATACTATCAAAGGTTTCAACATGATTATCGATGGTGAGTTAGATCACCTTCCAGAAGCAGCTTTCAACTTGAAAGGTTCTATTCAAGATGCAATCGAAGCTGGAGAAAAAATGTTAGCTGAAGCTTAATATAATTATGAATTATGAGTTATAAATTATGAGTCTTCTACTCACTTATAACTCATAACTTATAACTCATAACTAAAAAAAGATGATTTTAGATATAGTATCACCAGAAGCAAAATTATTCTCAGGAACAGTTACATCTGTTACATTACCTGGAGTTGATGGAAGCTTTCAAATTTTGAATAATCACGCTCCTATTGTGTCTATTCTAGAAAAAGGAACTGTAAAAATTACAGCGCCAAGTTTTAACTTTTCTAAAGAGGTAGCGGATAAATTTACGAGAGTTAATGACCAAACTTATACATTAGAGATTACGTCAGGTACAATTGAAATGAAAGATAATAAGATTATTGTTTTAGTAGACTAAAACAGTTTTTAAAATAAGGAAAAGCCAAACAATAATTGTTTGGCTTTTTTTTTTATGTTTTATAGTTATACTTCTTTACTTGTAAAATAAACCAACTTTGATTTTATCTTTTCAAGGTTTTTAGAAATATTGAGAAAGGCATTCGTGTCAGAAAATTAACAAAAAAAGCTAAAAATGACTCTTTAAATATTGTAATATTTTACTGAACATACATTAAGTTTGTGAGTGTATTAACATTTAAAAAAAATATTATGAAAAAAGTTTTTTTAGGAATGCTGCTTATTGCGTTAGGTTTCGGGACAATGTCTCTAACTACTAATTCTAAGAATGTTATTAAAGCTTCAACAGATAATCAAAAAGGAGTTGAAGTTGTAAATGTTGAATTTGGTGCTACATACACATGTGCGTGGAATAGTTGCTGCGAGTCACCGCTTATTCCTATTGAGCGAGACATTGTTCAGCGTGGTTTGCCATCTGGTACTACTTATTCAATTATAAGCACCACTAGTAACTCTGTGACTTATAAAGTCTATTAATTATGATAAATGTTTCTTATCAATTGATCAATATCGTAAGTTTAAATGCTTATTGATTTATAGAAAAATTATATAAATTGAGAATAAATGAAAAGCCAGATAATTATTGTTTGGCTTTTTATATTTTTGAAGTATGGCTGACCAACAATTGGATGAATTAATTTATACATCAAGAAGACCCCTTTGGCATTTTCTATTAGCATTGCCACTTTATATTTTTACTGTTTTAATGTCTTTTAAAATGTTTGCTCTTTTTTATTCAAAAGATATTATGAATGGTTTAAAATTTACTACAGCAGTGTTTCTTATGTTCGTTTGTGCTGCTGGATTAACTTTTACAAAAAGAGTATATACCAATTCTGTTACAAAAACTGTTCGCTTTACTTTTACTTTGTTTAGAATCCCGTTATGTAAAGACACGATCTTTAAAGATGTGCTATATGTTTCTATTTATAAAAATTATACAGACAGAGATTATGAAGTACAGATCTGGTTTTCTGAAATAGAGAAAAAATCTGTTTCGGTTCACCTAAATATTCAGACTGCATTTAACCTTGCATCTAAAATTGCAAATGGTTTACTAGTTGACTTACTTGATGCAACAGAAAAAGGTAACTTTAAATGGATCGAAAAAGCAAAATAAAGCATTATTATTCTTTACAAAATGATCTGGGCTTATAATTTTAAAATTAATTTTCTACTTTTGAAGTATTAAAATCTCTTTATAAAATATTGATTCTGTTATAAAAGCTCAGTAAGCTTTTATGTTTTACGCTTTATTACTTCATAAAGCGCAAATTATTTATGTCAAATTTTATAAAGAATGTCTATGAAAAATATATCAAAAGTTGCCGTTTTGGGCGGCGGTGGAAGAACTGGAAATTATCTTGTGAACCAGTTATTAAAAAAAGGATTTAGTGCAAAACTTCTGCTTAGAAATCCTGAAAAATTCGAAATTAAAAACTCTAAAATTGAAATTATTAAAGGAGATGCTCTCGATTTTGAATCTATAAAAGTATTGCTGGAAGATTGTGATGCTGTTGTGAGTACTATTGGCCAGAGGAAAGACGAGCCTTTGGTTGCAAGTGCAGTAACAAAAAATGTTTTGAAGGCAATGAAGGAATATAGTATAAATCGTTATGTTTTGCTTGCCGGACTAAATATTGATACTCCTTTTGATAAAAAAAGTTCCAAAACAATTATGGCTACAGATTGGATGAAAGTTAATTTTCCAATAATACAGGAAGATCGCCAGAAAGCCTATACTCTTTTAGAAGAAAGTGATGTAAACTGGACACAGGTTCGTGTTCCGTTTATTGAATTTTCAAATGATAGTTCTGAAATTGCAGTTGATGTTGAAGATTGTTTGGGAGATAAAATCAGTGCATTTGATATTGCTGTTTTTATGACTAAAGAAATGGTTGAATCAAATTATAGCAGACAATCGCCTTTTATAAGTGCCGTTTAGAATACATCAAAAAACAGCGGGAATTTGAAAACCCGCTGTTTGTTTTTACCAAATTTCAATTTCATAACTTTGTTTTATGAAATTACCTGAAAATCTTAATCAAAAGCTTGAAAAGCGAATGCAGAACAATTCGCTTCGTAAACTTCCTGCGTTTAATAATCTCATTGATTTTTCTTCTAATGATTATATTGGTTTTTCAAGATCTGAAACAATTTTTAAACTTACTCATGCTTATCTGCATGAAAATGAAATTTTTCAAAACGGTGCAACGGGTTCTAGATTAATTTCAGGAAATCATTCTTTGTATCAAATTGCAGAAAGTTTTATTTCGCAATTTCACGACTCAGAATCGGCTTTAATTTTTAATTCGGGTTACGATGCCAATCTTGGTTTTTTTGGTGCTGTACCGCAAAGAAATGATGTTATTTTGTATGATGAGTTAAGTCATGCTTCAATTCGGGATGGAATTACAATGTCAAACGCAAAATCGTTTAAATTCAACCATAATGATTTTGAAGATTTAGAACATTTAATTCTAAAATTTCCAGACACAAATATTTATATCGTAACCGAAACGGTTTTTTCTATGGATGGAGATACTCCAAATTTAGAAGAATTAGTACAGCTTTCTGAAAAATACAATTGTTATCTTGTAGTAGATGAAGCACACACTTTAGGCGTTTTTGGTGAAAAAGGCGAAGGATTGACTCAATATTTAAATCTGCATAATAGAATTTTTGCCCGAATTATGACTTTCGGAAAAGGATTGGGATGCCACGGAGCGGTTATACTTGGAAATACTGAACTTAAAGAATATCTAATAAATTTTGCCCGAAGTTTTATTTATACCACAGGATTATCTCCACATTCTGTTGCGGCAATTTTAACAGCATATCAGCAATTGGAAGTTGAAAAAGCAGCAATTCAAAAATTACGTCAAAACATTATTTTCTTCAATCAACAGAAAAATTTACTGGGTTTAAAACCAATATTTGTCCGAAGTAAATCAGCTATTCAATCTGCAATTGTTCAGGGAAATGAAAATGTCAAAAAGCTCGCTCAGGAATTGCAAGATAAAGGTTTTGATGTAAAACCGATACTTTCTCCAACAGTCCCCGAACGCCAGGAACGTTTACGATTCTGTATTCACAGCTATAATTCAGAAGAGGAAATTAAGCAGGTTTTAGAATTGCTGCGTGATTTTATTTATTAAAAAAACATATATGGATAAAAGTTTTAAATTAGTTAGACGTTTTCAATATCCTTCTGAAGCTTTGATTTTTCAAGGTAAACTTGAATCAGAAGGAATTCAGGTTTTTTCAAGAGATATTAATACAATAAATTCAAATCCTTTATTGAGTAATGCAATTGGTGGTGTTAAGCTTTTCGTTAAAGCTGAGGATTATGAAAGGGCGAATAAAGTCCTTTCAGAAATAAGTAAATTTTCATTAGATGAAAATAATAAATTACTCAAATGCCCAAATTGTGATGCTGAAGAAATAGAAATGGTTACTTCAATAAAAGATATAAAGACAATTGTGGCTTTTGTACTTTTGTTATATTTTGCAATGATGCCTCTTTATTCTAAACATAAATATAAGTGCTCTAATTGTAATTTTGAATTTAATTAGTATTGGTTTATGTTTAATTTTTAAGGCCTTTATTTTTGATTTTATAAAGAAATCAATTTTTTGTAATGTTTTACAATTCATTTGCTTACGGGGCGTAATTAAAAAGGGGTATTCTCTAACTCATCTCAAATGAAAAATTTATTCAAGTTATTTATAACTGCACTCATCCTTTTTGGACTAAAAACACAAGCTCAACCCCAATCGCCAAAACTAGAAAACTCTCTTTTATGGGAAGTTTCGGGAAACGGACTTTCAAAACCTTCTTATTTATACGGAACAATACATATGATTTGTTCATCGGATTATTTTTTAACAGATAAAACGAAAAGAGCTTTTGAATCTTCAGAAAAATTAATGTTAGAAATCAACTTTTCAGACCCAAAAGAAATGTCTCAAATGCAGCAGCTGGCGATGGGAAAAGAACCGTTAAGCAAAAAATTAACTCCGGAACAGTTAGCTAAATTAGATGACATTTTGAAAAAAACAACCGGAATGACAGTAAAACAAGTTGACAGTTTTAGTCTGCTGACCGTTATGAGTTTGATTTCAATGAAAACTTTTGGCTGTGCCGATTTAAAATTTTACGAAATGGAATTTATAGAACAAGCTAAGAAAAGAAATATTGAAATTGGCGGACTCGAATCTGTAAAAGACCAGTTTGTAATACTTGAAAATGCTTATACAAATGATGAAATCATTGCTATGCTCGACGAATCTGTACCAGAAGAAACAGCAAAATTAGTTTCGACTTATAAAGCTGAAAATATCGAATCATTATACGATATTACTACTGACGAAAGGTTTACAAGTAAGAAAACAAAAAAGATTATTTTGGATGAAAGAAATCTAAATTGGGTAAAAAGTATGGCCGAATTAATAAGAAAACAAAGTGTCTTTTTTGCTGTTGGATCAGCTCATTTGGGAGGAGAATTTGGAGTTATTAATTTACTGAGAAAAGCAGGATATAAAGTAAAACCAATTCTGAATTAAGGTTTTAAAAGAAGAATGATAAACAGAACCCATCGTAATGATGGGTTTACTTTTTTATTGGTACTTTTGTTGACAGTCCACTAATAAAACAGATGCGGTAATTTTTTGCTGATTATTGCTTTGAGATTTGATGTAAAATGTAAAAAATCCGTGTTTATCTGTTCAATCATTAACATTGCGGTCTAATACTTATGAAAATATTTGTAACAGGAATTTCGACAGATGTTGGAAAAACAATAGTTTCATCTATAATCGTTGAGGCTTTAGAGGCCGATTACTGGAAACCTATTCAGGCTGGAGATTTAGACAATTCTGATACTCATAAAGTTCAATCTAGAGTTTCAAATAAAAAGACTCAATTTTTTGAGAATAGTTATCAATTAAAAACACCAGCAAGTCCGCATTTGGCTGCAGAGATTGATGGAATTACAATCGAATCGAATCAGATTCTGGAACCCAAAACAAAAAATCATTTAGTTATTGAAGGCGCGGGTGGTATTTTTGTTCCATTAAACGAAAATGAAACAATCATTGATTTAATAAAACCCGATTATAAAATTATAGTAGTTTCAAGACATTATCTTGGGAGCATAAATCATACTTTGCTAACAATTGAAGCAATTCAAAATAGAGGATTTGAAGTGGCTGGAATTATCTTCAGCGGAAGCGAAAACAAATCAACAGAAAGTTTAATTCTGAATAAAACCAAAATAAAATGCATTGGAAGAATTGACGAAGAACCGTATTTTGATCAAAATGTAATTCTTGAATATGCAGATTTGTTCCGAAATGATTTACTATCATTAGAAAAATCTAAAATCTAAAATCAGAAATCTACAATATTACATAGATGACATTAACAGAAAAAGACAGTCAATATTTATGGCATCCTTATACACAGCATAAAACATCGCAAACGCCAATCGCAATTACAAAAGCCGAAGGTGCATTGCTTTGGGATGAAACAGGCAAAGAATATATTGATGCTATTGCTTCCTGGTGGGTAAATCCGTTTGGTCACAGTAATAAATTTATTGCCGATGCGATCTATAAACAGCTGACTACTTTAGAGCATGTTTTGTTTGGAGGTTTTACGCATGAACCGGCGGTAAAAGTAGCTGAAAGACTAATGGAGATTCTCCCTAAAAATCAGCAGAAAATTTTCTTTTCTGATAATGGATCAACAGCTGTTGAAGTGGCTATAAAAGTGGCTTTGCAATATTTTTTCAATAAAAATGAAAAGCGAACCACTATTATTGCTTTTGAAAATGCATTTCACGGAGATACTTTTGCAGCAATGGCGGCAAGCGGCATTTCATTTTATACTCAGGCATTTCAGGGAATGTTTATAGATGTGGTTCGAATCCCGGTTCCGGTAAAAGGGAAAGAGCAGATAAGTTTTGATGCTTTAGAAAGTGCAATTAAAAATAACAATTGTGCCGGTTTTATTTTTGAACCTTTGGTACAAGGCGCGGCCGGAATGGTAATGTATGAGCCTGAATCTTTAACAAAGCTTATTCAGATTTGCAAACAAAATAAAGTTCTGACAATTGCTGATGAAGTGATGACGGGTTTTGGGAAAACAGGAAAAACCTTTGCAATGGATTATGTGTCTGAAGAACCAGATATGATATGCCTTTCAAAAGCATTAACTGGAGGGACAATTCCAATGGCGATTACAACATTTACCCAGGATATTTTTGATGCGTTTTATGATGACGATATTAATAAAGCCTTATTTCACGGACATACATTTACAGCAAATCCTACTGGTTGTGCAGCTGCTTTGGCAAGTATCGATTTGCTTCAAACGGCTGAAATGCAAAAGAATATTGAAAGAATAAATCTTAAGCATTTAGAATTTCAAAAGAAAATTGAAAACCATCCAAAAGTAATAACAGCACGAACATTAGGAGTTATTTTCGCAGTAGAAATAAAATCTGATTCTGAGGAAAGTTATTACGGATCAATGCGTACAAAACTATATAATTTCTTTATTGACAATGGAGTTGTTTTAAGACCGGTGGGAAATATCGTTTACATTTTACCTCCGTATATAATGTCTAATGATCAGCTTCAAAAAATATATAACACAATTGAAGAAGCTATAGAAATGGTATAATTTGTACACAGTTTTTAACGGATTAAAGAGTTTACACAGATTAATTATTTCATTAGTTGAATCTTGTTAAAGCCGTATAATCAGTGTGCCATTTTTTTTAAGATCTTTTTACAAAACTAACTATTGTGAATACACCAAAAATTGCCATAACTGCTTTTTCATCTATTTCTCCTTTAGGAAACAATAGTGATGAAATCTGGAAAAAATATCTTGATAAAAACCATTGTTTTACGAAACGTTTTTTGGATCAGCAAGAAACTTCTGTCGCTTCTTTAAGTACTGAATCGAAACAAATTATAGACAAAATACGAGAGGAGGATATTAGATATAAATTTTTAGATAATTCTGTTTTGTTTGCTTTGGCAGCTTCGAGAGAAGCGGTTCAAAATGCAGGATGGAAAACCGATGATATCTTCGGAATTAATATTGGTTCTTCAAGAGGCGCTACTGATTTATTTGAAAAACATTATAAAGAATATCTTGAAACCGGAAAAGCACAGACTTTAGCCTCGCCAACAACTACTTTAGGAAATATTTCGTCTTGGATTGCACATGATCTGCAAAGCTCAGGTCCTGAAATTTCGCATTCTATTACTTGTTCAACTGCTCTTCATGCACTTTTGAATGGAGTGGCTTGGTTAAAATCAGGAATGGCAGATAAGTTTTTAGTTGGAGGCAGTGAAGCTCCTTTAACAGATTTTACAATTGGACAAATGAGAGCTTTGAAAATATATTCCCGACTTAATCTGGATATTGATTCTTGGCCTAATTTGGCTTTAGATTTTGAGAAAAACCAAAACACTATGATTCTGGGTGAAGGAGCAGCGGTTTGTTGTTTAGAAGCAGGAGAAAAAGAAAATGCGATTGCTTATGTAACAGGTGTGGGTTTTGCAACTGAAATTTTGGAGCATAATATTTCAATTTCTGCTGAAGCAGACTGTTTCCAAAAATCTATGAAAATGGCTTTAAAAGATGTTGATTTAGAAAGTGTAGATGTTATTGTAATGCATGCACCCGGAACAATAAAGGGTGATTTGACAGAACTAAGAGCTATTGAAAAAGTTTTTGGTTCATCGCTGCCTTTGTTAACAACAAATAAATGGAAAATTGGCCATACTTTTGGCACATCAGGAATGTTAAGTCTAGAGTTAGCATTGTTAATGATGAAACATGATACTTTTATTGAAACCCCGTTTTCAGAAACAAAAAATCAGAACAAAACAATTAAAAAAGTGCTGGTAAATGCAGTTGGTTTTGGAGGAAATGCAGTCAGTATTTTAATTGAAAAAGCATAGATATATCTTAAAATAAAAAATCCATTTGTCTTACTTGGCAAATGGATTTTTTATTTGGGTTTAGAAGTGTAATTCTATTTAAAGATCACTTTTCTGGTTATCTGGGCATTGTTTTCAAGATTAACTTTTACAAGCAGCACCTGATCGGCTGACTGAAGGTTTGAGATTGATAATTCAGTATTTCCGACTTTCTTTTTATTGTAAATCAGTTTTCCTGTAATATCGAAAATGTTTACTTCTTTAATATTTTCTTTTGCAGAAGTAACTTTGATAGTTTTATCTTTTACAGAAATTAAAAGTCCGTCTTTTACATTCTCAAAATCACCAGTTCCTAATGTTTTATTAGTGTAACGAAGTGCAAAACGATCTGTAAAAGTTCCCGCTTCTGTTTTAAAAGTATAGTCCTGAGCTTTTAAATCTGAAACAGTTCCTGTTGTTTTGTCTTCCAGATATACATTCTGTTTATCAAATAATCCGTCAACATGATCAATTGAAATTGTAAAATCTCCTGCAATTGTTGTTTTGTATCCTAACGGAATTACATCACTGTTCTCAAAAGGCAGTCCTCGTCCCTGAATGGTTAAAGACATATTTTGGTTAATGCTGTAAAAATCTGTATAGGTGTTTGCATCCATAGTTTCTGCATCATATTGGATGTCCCAATTGTTTGTTGCGCCATCAATATATCCTACTAAGAGCTGTTTGAAAGCTCCTTCTTTATTGGCAAAATTCAGCCAGATACGGTTTCTTTCGATATTATCTGTTCCTGTTGTTTTATAAAACTGGCTGTTATTGCCTGAAGCTCTCATGTTGTTTGTAAACAAAATACTGTTTCCTGCTCCATTGTTGGTAAAGAAAGCCTGTCCCGCTGCAATGTATCCAGCCGGAGTCTGAGCAGCATTTGAAGTTGTAACACCTCCTGATGAATTGAAAACCGCATAATCACTGCTTGCGTAATTGTATGTAGCATCTCCTGAAACAGCATCGCTTGGAGGAGCATTATGCATCCAGAAATATAATGATCCTATAGTGCTGTTTGCTGACAAAAGCTGAAAAGCATTTACGGCAGAAGGATAGGGATTCCCTATTAAATTAAAACTGTTTGGAACTACATTAACTGTAACATTTCCGTTATTTGGAACTCCAACAAATGATGCCGGATAGACTGCCGGGATGGTAATATCAAAAGTCTGCGGAGATCTAACGATGTATCCGCTTCCTTTGGCCATTGGCAATATTCCATTAAAACTTATTATCCATCCTGCAGCAGGATCGTAGCTGTAATATTTATCTAAAAGTGTTGCCGGCGAAAGATTGGCCAGTGTAAAAGCAGGAGTCGAAGTTACAGGTGTTGACCAATAGGTAAAATCGTAACGACGTACCGGCTGGGTATCTCTTCTGTAAGTAATGTTTCCTGAATTGATATTTGTTCCGGTATTAGTTTGTAATAAACTAGAATTATTGTTGAAAGTTAATGAACCCGTAGTATTTACTGCTATTGTATTAGTTATGTTAAGGGTGTTTGTGCTGTTTACAGTTAAAGCTCCTAAATTATTTACAGAAAGAGTATTGGCGTATGAATTAGTATTAGTTCCGTTAATAATTGGTTTATTAGTTGTATTTGGTATTACAACACAGTCAGATGCAGTTGGTACGCCGTTTGGTGTCCAGTTAGACGCTGTATTCCAGTCAGTATTTGTATTTCCATTCCATACTTTTGCAATTACTTTTACTAAAACAACTGCAGATACAGAAGAACAAGCGCCGTCGTAAGCAGTTCTTCTAAACCAAGTGTCTTGTGTTAAAGTTCCAGGAGTATAATTTTGTCCATTATTTGTTCCTGATGCAGCAGAGAAACCAGTTGTATTGCTGGTTGTACTGCTTTCCCATAAATAAGTGTAAGTATCATTACCTGTTGGAATAGATCCGGTAATTGTTCCAGGTAAATTTCCTGCACATATAGATTGAGAATAAGATGCAGTAATATATAATCTTTTAGTTGTTCCTACACAAGGATCTGTAAAGTTACCATTTGTAGCAGCAATTAAAATTGTATTGCTATTACCTAAAAGCGCACTTTCAACTACTGATTGACTAGTTGCCGCGTGGCAGAAAGGATTTATTACAAATGAACCACAAGCTGTTCCTGTTGGTGTTCCATAACTGGCAAAACTTACATTGTTAAAATAAGTTCCAGCTGGTGCAGTCAGGCTTCCTACTGCATTTTCTACAGGCTGCATACAAACAGTTCCAGAAGTTCCGTTACTATAACTAATAATATTATTACCTGCTCTAACAGTGATTGTAACTACTGTAGAAGTTGCTGTATTGCACGTTCCACTTGTTGTT